>CAZOHN010000245.1:0-5071 GCA_964579325.1 uncultured Rhodobacterales bacterium | reverse complement strand
ACGGCCAAGGACAAGTCGCAGTTCGGCAAGGGCGACATCCGCGGCGTGATCGGGCCGGAAAGCTCGAACAACGCCAAGGAAGGCGGCGGGCTTGTGCCGACGCTGGTTTTCGGCATCCCGGGGTCTGCCTCGATGGCGGTGTTCATCGGCGGCCTGGCACTGCTTGGCTACGAGGCCGGTCCGCACATGGTGCGCAACAACCTCGACATCACCTATACCATCGTGTGGTCGCTGGCGTTGGCGAATGTCGTGGGGGCAGGTCTGTGCATCTTCCTCGCCAACCCGATCGCGCGCCTGACCACGATCCGCTTCACGCTGCTTGCGCCGTTCCTGTTCATGATGATCGCCTTCGCCGCCTTTCAGGCACGGCAGTCGCTGGGCGACCTCGTGGCGCTCATGGCGATCGGACTCATCGGCATCTTCCTGCGGCGGTTCGACTTTTCGCGCGCCGCCTTCCTGATCGGCTTCGTTCTGTCGTCGCAGGCCGAGGCCTATGCCAGCCAGTTCTACCAGATCGCGAGCGCTCGGATACGCCGGGGCGGGTTCGAGGGCTTTCTGGATTACGTCGGCACGCCGTTGGTCCTTGGCATCCTCGTGCTCACCGTGGCATCGGTCTGGATCGGGTTGAAGCAGGGCAAGCACGTCTATGGCAACGACCCGGTACCGACCGGGGCCAAGCGCGCACCGGTGATCTTCATGGTTGCCATCACGATCTATGTGGTGGCGTCAGTCTGGAATGCCACGACAATCGGCTTCGCCGGCGACAAGGTGTTCCCTCTGGCTGTGGGAATTGCCACCCTGATCGGCTGTAGCCTGCTTCTGCTGCGGATGCGTCGCGCGGCGGAGGACGACGCGATCTTCGCCGACCACGAACAGGGCGGCGAGGATGGCGAGGCACCGCACGGGCTGTGGACGACACTCGGCTGGTTCGCGGGGCTGTTGGCGCTGTCGGCGCTCTTCGGGTTCATAATCGCACTGGCGATCTTCATGCTCGCCTACTTCCAGTACAGGGCGCAGGTCAGCTGGGCGCGAACGCTGGTTCTGACGGCCTCGGCGATCACGCTGATATGCGTGCTGGCCGGATCGTTGGGCCGGGACTTCCCGCCGGGGCTGTTACAGGAATACGTCGACCTGCCCTGGCCGCTGACATGAGCCCGCGCCCCCTGTGCGCGCCATGCGCCATGCACAACCGGCTCGAAGCGACCGACCGATGAGACAGGTGGCAATCCCGTTCCACTTCATGCGCGGTGGCACCTCGCGCGGGCCCTATTTCAATCGCGCCGACCTGCCGGATGATCGCGACCGGCTGGCCGAGATCCTGATCGCCGCCATCGGGGCGGGCCATCCGCTCAATATCGATGGCGTCGGCGGCGGCAATGCGGTGACGACCAAGGTGGCGATGCTGTCGCGCTCGGACGATCCAGCGGCCGACATCGACTATTTCTTCGGCCAGGTCGCCGTCACCGAACGCCTGGTGGACTTCGGGCCGACCTGCGGCAACATCCTTGTGGGCGTCGGCCCGGCGGCCATCGAGATGGGTCTTGTGCCGGTGGCGGGCGACATCACACCCGTGCGCATCCGGGCCGTCAACACCGGTGCGCTGGTCGAAGCGTTGGTCCAGACGCCGGGCGGGCGCGTTCTGTATGCCGGGGAAACCGCAATCGCGGGCGTGCCCGGCACGGCAGCGCCCGTGGCGTTGAATTTTCTCGATGTCGTCGGCTCGCGCACGGGACAGATGTTTCCCACCGGCAGACGGATCGACGTGATCGACGGCGTGCAGGTGTCCTGCGTCGATGTCGCCATGCCGATGATGATAGCGCGGGCCGGGGATTTCGGCCTGACCGGCCACGAGAGCGAACAGGAACTGAACGGCAACCGGGCGCTGTTCGACAGGATGGAAGCGATCCGCCTGAAAGCCGGGCAGAGGATGGGACTTGGCAACGTGACCAGTTCCGTCACGCCAAAGATCGGCCTGATTGCGCCCGCAAGGGCCGAGGGCGCGCATGTCGCCACCCGCTATTTCATGCCTTGGGAGACTCATCCCTCGCTTGCTGTGACGGGTTCGCAGTGTCTCGCGGCCTGTGCCATCGCACCTGGAACCGTTGCGCAAGGCATTGCCGTGCCGGTGGAGAGATCTCCGGCGACGATCCGCATCGAGCACCCGATGGGCGTGATGGATGTCGTGGTGGATTTTACCCGGCAGGGCGACGCGTTCGATTTCCATTCCGCAGGCGTCATCCGCACCAGTCGCCTGATCGCCAGGGGCGAGGTTCTTGTTCCCGCTCACCTGATGGAAGGCTGAAACATGCCGGAAGGCCTCGGCCCATGTTCGCCGCACCGCTGACCGCCGGGCAACGCCGCAGCCTGACGCTGGGCCTATCAGTGCTCGGCACGGCAGCGTTCTGGTTGCTGTCGCTGCCCTTGCCCTTCCTCTTCGGCCCGCTTTTCGCCTGCCTTGTCGCGGCGTTGGCGGGTGCGCCCCTGAAAGGCTTCGGACAGGTTTCCATCGCGGCGCGGACAATCCTCGGCGTGGCGGTCGGCGCGTCGGTCACGCCCGAGGTCGTGGCGCGGGTGCCGCAGATGGCGGCCTCGGTCGCGTTGATCCCGCTCTATATCGTGGTGATCGGGTTGGTGGGCGTGCCGTTCTTCCGCAGGGTCTACAGATTCGACTGGGCCACCAGCTGGTATGCCGCGATGCCGGGCGGGTTGCAGGACATGGTGATCTTTGGCAAGGAGGCAGGAGGCGACGTGCGGGCGCTCAGCCTGATCCACACCACTCGGATGCTGATCCTCGTGACGGTGGCGCCGCTGATCCTGAGCTTCGGCTTTGGGGTGACACTGGACAACCCCATCGGCGCGCCCGCGGCAGACCTGCCGCTCCACGAAATGGCGATCATGGCTGCCGCGGCGCTGATCGGCTGGAAGGGCGGCGAAAGGATTGGCCTGTTCGGGGCCTCGATCCTCGGGCCGATGATCCTGACGGGAGTGCTGTCTCTGTCCGGAGTCATCCACTACCGCCCGCCAGCCGAGGCAATCCTCGTGGCACAGTTCATGATCGGGATCGGGATCGGCGTCGGCTATGTCGGCGTCACGATGCACGAGATCCGCCGCGATGTGTCGGCGGGCGTGCTTTTCGTGCTGATGCTGGCGGGGCTGGCCGCGCTGTTCACCGAGGCGGTGGTGCTGCTGGGGCTGGCGCCTGCGGTTGACGGCTTCATCGCCTTCGCACCGGGCGGGCAGGCCGAGATGACCGTGCTCGCGATCATCGTCGGCGCCGACCTCGGATATGTCATCGTGCATCACCTGACACGGGTCTTGCTGGTCATCTCGGGTGCGCCCATTGTGGCGCGGCTGATGCGCCTGCGGGAGCGGCAGGAGAACGACAGGGACGGGGAGACACCGGACTGACATCAGACGCGGGGCTCCTTTTGTCGATGCCCCGACTGCCATTCCGCGAGAGGATCGAAAGCCGATGAGGGTCCATAGCCTCGACGACTGGCCCGACACGCTTCGCACGCTGCCGAGCTTCCGCCTGCTCGCGGGCCCGGTTATTCAGTTGCCGGACGACCTTGCTGCCGTTGAGGTACTCGTCCTCGGACACGGCGACACTCCTGCCTTCGAGTATGAGGCGTCGCCAAAGATACACCGGGTTGGGGGCCGCACCATTGCGGCGCGCGCCCACCGAGATGCTGGCCTGGTCGTCGAGTGTCTCAGCATCCCGGCATCGGTCCAGCGGAAGCGACGGTGGCCATAGGCGATGATCTCGACCTCGGACATGAGCACATGCCCGCGCATTTCCCTGAGCCTTCATGGCTATGCACAAGTGTCTCACCGAAACGTGGGCCAGTTCACGGACCAGGGGAGGAAGCTGCCCTCGAAGCCTTCGGTTCTGCCTTCACGGTGTAGGATTGGTCCGCACAGTCAACCACCGGACCGGCAAGGACATGCGCGCAATGAAGGCGCGAGGCCAAAAACCAACCCCGGCTCGACCCTTGTCACAGTATCGGACATCACCGCCGATACCGCCGAGAAACCGGCCGCCCGATACAATGCCGAAGGGTGCTTCGCCGATGCAACCCTGAACGACCCAGTCATCGGCGCGGCGCTGCTCGGCCCCTCGACGGACACTCACTCCGACCTGATCGAACGGGCTTCCGCGTCGGGCAAGGCTCTTCCGTGCGAACGGCCGGTGATGATCGGCCTCAACCGCCGCGTCGAATTGCTGGGACCGGAAAGTCCGCTGCAGGCGCCGACCAAGCTGGAGAACACCGTGGCAAGATCGACCACGGCGGCCGAGACGGGCGCAAAGCCGACCTGCTTCTTCCTTGAACGTTACCGGTCCGCTCGTGCAGCAAATGGGAGGCCTTTGCGCTGGCGGTCAGTTCGGGTTCGGCCCCGCCCGTGACGCCGAATGACGGTATGGCCATTCTTGTCATGGCCTTAGCCGGGACGCAGTCGGCCCGGAGAGGTGGCCCCGCCGCGCTGGCCAGCGAACTGGGACAAGCCGATCGTCCTGTTCCGATCTGTGGGCAGGAGCAGGCCTCGCACAAGAGTGCCGTGTCCTGGGCGGGACGTTCTGAAGCCGGCCAAGGGCTGCGTTCCGTGCTCGCCCGGCCTCCAGCCCCCCACCCCCTTCCCCTCCCCAAGAGAGGGAGGGGAGGCGACTGTTGTGTGGGCGGGAGAAGACCGGCCGGGCACCGCCTGGTGCCGCCTGGCACCGCCGGACAACGCCGGGCGCATGGCGCGCCTCCGCGCCCGTTAGCGCCCTCAGGCTTGCCCGGACGGGGGGGGACGGGGTAAGGCCTCGGGCAAGCAACGCAAACCGAGGGACTATGATGAGCCAGGCCGATGTGTTTCAGGACAGATTGCTGTCGCTCGGGCTGGCCCGGGTATCGGAGGCGGCGGCGCTCGCGTCGGCCAAGCTGATCGGGCGGGGCGACGAGAAGGCGGCGGACCAGGCGGCGGTGAACGCGATGCGGGACCAGCTGAACCAGCTCGACATCCGGGGTGTCGTGGTGATCGGCGAGGGCGAGCGCGACGAGGCGCCGATGCTGTACATCGGCGAGGAGGT
>CAZOHN010000244.1:0-5102 GCA_964579325.1 uncultured Rhodobacterales bacterium | reverse complement strand
GGGGGCGATCTGGAAGTAGCGGTCGAAGCCCGCCACCATGATCATCTGCTTGAACTGCTGCGGTGCCTGCGGCAGCGCGTAGAACTTGCCGGGGTGCAGCCGCGAGGGCACGAGGAAGTCGCGCGCGCCCTCGGGCGACGAGGCGGTGATGATCGGCGTCTGGAACTCGGTGAAGCCCGTGGCCCACATCCGGTCGCGGATCGACTTAACGACATTGCTCCGCAGCATGATGTTGCCGTGCAGCTTCTCGCGGCGCAGGTCGAGGAAGCGGTATTTCAGCCGGGTCTCCTCGGGGTAGTCCTGATCGCCGAACACCTGCAACGGCAGTTCGTCGGCCGGGCCCAGCACCTCGAGGCCGGTTGCGAAGACCTCGATCGCGCCCGTAGGGATCTTGGGGTTCACCAGGCTGTCCTCGCGCTCCAGCACCTTGCCGTCGATCCGCACGCACCATTCGGCCCGCAGCTTCTCGACCTCGGCGAAAACGGGGCTGTCGGCGTCGGCCAGCACCTGCGTCATGCCGTAGTGATCCCGCAGGTCGATGAACAGCACTCCGCCATGGTCGCGCACCCGATGCACCCAACCCGAGAGGCGGACGGTCTGGCCCACATGCGCCTTGTTCAGGTCGGCGCAGGTATGGGTGCGGTAGGCGTGCATGGCGGCGTTCCTTCGGGCTCGGATCGGTCAGGCTGCGATCAAGCGCGGGGGGCGGGGGAAGTCAAGCGCAACGCCCCACGGACCCGGCTTGGCAAACGCCGTCGCGAGGCCAGTCAGGTCGGACTGTTTCGGGAGCGAGGACAACGATGGTCCGGCGCGCACCACCCCGGGGGACTGTCGGGTGAGTACCCCAGCCAAGCCACGTCGGCTCGATGGCTTCAACCGGCACGACGTCCTTCGCCTGCTTCCCGAGGCGCAGGGCCAGGTCGGACTCGAGCTTGGGGTGGCCGGGGGCGAGTCCTCGCGCCGGATGGTCGCGTCGGGGCGGTTCGCGCTGTTCTTCGGTGTCGACATGTATGCCGACACCCACGACGTCGCGTAGGACAAGGAGGCGCTGCGCCGTGTCGGGCTCATGGCCCCCGACACGCTCCTGCGCATGACCTTCGCCGAGGCCTGCGATCTCTTCGACGACTTGGCCTCGACCTCATCTACATCGACGGCTACGCGCACTCCGGCGAGGAAGGCAGCGAGACGATCTGGCAATGGGCGCGCAAGGTGAAGGTCGGCGGACCAATCGCGGGCGACGACTATCACTCAGATTGGCCCCAGGTGATGGAAGCCGTCGACCGCGTCGCCGCGGAGACCGGGTTCAAGCTCTGCATGACGACCGAGATCGAGCCCGGCGTCGACTATGCCGAACACCCGTCCTGGGCCATGGTCAAGACGGCGCTGGTCCGCGGGGAGCCACCGGCAGACCTCCTGGCCCACAGCAAGTCCGAAGCGGCACGGATCGCACGCAAGCGCATGGCCCGGCACCGGATCGGCAAGGCCATCGAGACGCTCGTCGGGGACGAAACCTTCGCGAAGCTGCGCGAGTGGAACCGAGACCGCAAGCGGCACAGGAAAGAGCGGCGCGGCAAGGGATGATCCTGTCCACATCGCACAGGTTCATCTTCGTCCACGTCCCCAAGACAGCGGGGTGGTCGATGATGGACACGCTGAAACCCTATGCCCGGGACGCACGACGAGCGCTCATGCGGTCCCTCACGCACCGCCTGCCGATCACCTATCCGCCCGAATCGGCCCGTTTTCATGTCCGCGAGACCGCAAAGGCGATGATCGCCAAGCTCTCGCGACTGGTCTCGGACAGCTTCTTCTCCTTCGCCGTGGTCCGCGAGCCGTTCGACCATGCCGTGTCGCACTACGAACACCTCAAGCAGCACCGCAGCGCCTCGGTCGCACGCCGCTTCCAGCAGATGAGCTTCGAGGACTGCATCCGTACCACCTCACATGGAGCGAGGCGCGCCGCCTTCCCTCGCTCTACTCGCTCGCCGTGGTGCGCGAACCCTACGCCCGCATCCTGTCCGCCTGGTTGAACAAGATGGCAGACGATGCCCCGCGCCGCTTGCGCCGCCTTCCCGGCCATGGCGACACCGGCTCCGAGGGGTTCGAACGCTTCCTGCGGTGGTTGGACGACGGGGGCCTTTGCGTCAAACGGCACTGGACACCTCAGGTCGACCTGCTGTTCCAGCCCCACGAGCGGTTCTCCCGGTTCGCGCGGCTCGAGACCCTTGCGGAGGACATGGCCGCGTGCCCGTCCGACCTCGGACACGATCCCGCTCCAGCCGAACGCCTAGTGACCCCACACCGCCTCGGAGCCGGAACCAGAAAGATCACAGGCGCGGCAAACCGCCTCGATGCGTTCTACTCCGACACGGGCCGCGACATCGTGCGCAGGCTCTACCGCGAGGATTTCGAGGCCTTGGGCTACGCCGCCTGACGCCAGCGGTGCGCATCACGGCCCGCGCCGCACGGCTTGTTCCCCGGCCAAATCCAAGCCATGAGACAGACATGAACCGCTCCCTTCTCTTCGTCACCGGCACCCGCGCCGACTTCGGCAAGCTCGAACCGCTTGCCACCGCCGCTCGCGACGCAGGGCACCATGTGGCGTTCTGGGTCACGGGCATGCACATGCTCGACCGCTATGGGCTGACCAAGATCGAAGTGCACCGGGTGCCGGGCGTCACGGTGCACGAGTTCCTCAACCAGCGCGAAGGCGACCCGCAGGACATCGTGCTCGCCAAGACCGTGCTGGGGTTTTCCGACTTCCTCAGCCAGCACCGCCCCGACCTCGTTGTCGTCCACGGCGACCGGGTCGAGGCGCTGGCCTGCGCGCTGGTGGCTGCCACCAACTACGTCCGCTCGGTCCATATCGAGGGCGGCGAGGTCTCGGGCACGATCGACGAGTTGTTCCGACACTGCAACACCAAGCTTGCCACCCATCACCTCGTCTCGTCCGAAGCCGCCCGCGTCCGGGTGCTCGCGATGGGCGAGGACGAAGGCGCCGTCCATGTCATCGGCTCGCCCGAACTCGACGCCCACGCCCGTCCCTCCGGCGTGACGCTTGACGAGGTGCGGACCCGCTACGCCATCCCCTTTGCGCAGTATGGCATCGCCACCTTCCACCCGGTCACCTCCGAGGCCGGGACGATCGGCGCGCAGGCCGAGGCGTTCTTCGGCGCGCTGTCCGCATCCGGGCGCGATTTCGTGGTGATCCTGCCGAACAACGATCCCGGTGCCGAGGCCATCCTGAGGGTGATCGAGACGCTGCCCGAGGGCAGGTTCCGCCGCATTCCCTCGATGCGCTTCGCCTACTTCTCGGAACTGATGCGCCATGCCGCGGTGATGGTCGGCAATTCGTCGGCCGGGGTGCGCGAAGCGCCCTGGCTCGGCCTGCCCGCGCTCGACATCGGCACGCGCCAGACCAACCGCGCGGCCGCGCCTTCGGTCCACTTCGCCGACGCCTCCGACCGAGCGGCGATCCTGGGCTTTCTCGGGACGCAATGGGGCCACCGCTACCCCGCGCACGAGGGTTTCGGCGCGGGCTGCGCGGCCGACCGCTTCGTGGCGCTCCTGGCCGATGCGGCCTTCTGGGACCGGCCGCTCCAGAAGGTATTCCGCGACATTGGCTGAGCGCGCGCCTGCCGGCCCGGCGCTGCGGGCGTATCTGGCGGCCACCGCCCTCGCCGCCCCCTTCGCCTTCCGGCACCTGCAGGGGCGGCTTGGACGCGGCAAGGAGGATCCCGAACGCTGGCACGAGAAGCGCGGGGTGGCCTCCGCCGCCCGGCCCGCCGGCCCTCTGGTCTGGATGCACGCCGTGGGGGTAGGCGAGGTGCTGGCGCTCCCCGGCCTTGCCGCCGCCCTGATGGTCGCGCGCCCGGGCGTCGGCGTTCTCCTGACCTCTTCCTCGCGCACCTCGGCCGAGGCGCTTGCCCCGAACCTGCCGCCCGGTGCGATCCACCAGTTCCTGCCGCTCGATGTCCGGCGCTGGCGCCGCCGCTTCCTCGACCACTGGCGCCCCGACCTCGTGGTCTGGGCCGAACGCGACCTCTGGCCCGGGTTCATCGCCGAGGCCCATGCCCGCGGCATCCCTCAGGTCATGGTCAACGCGCGGGTCAGCGACGACTCCGCCCGTTCGAAGACCCGCGCGGCCGGTCTCTACCGCAACCTCTTCGCCCGCCTGGCGCTGATCGAGACCCAGGACGCCCCCTCCGCCGCCCGCCTCGTCGCACTTGGTGCCGAGGCGGCACGCACCTCGGCCACCGGATCGCTCAAGGCCGCCTCCCCTCCCCTCGCCGACCGCCCCGAGCGCCCCGGCGTCGAAGCCGCGCTGACGGGCCGCCGGGTCTGGCTCGCGGCCTCCACCCACCCCGGCGAGGACGCGGTCGCCGCCCGGGCGCACCGCCTCCTCCTCGCCACCGACCCCGGCGCGGTGCTCGTCGTGGCCCCCCGCGATCCGCCCCAGGCCGGTGCCGCCCTCGCCGCACTTCGCGCCGAAGGGCTGGCCGCGGCACTCCTGCCCGACAGCAACCTCCCCGACCCTTCCCTCCATGCCCATGTCGTGCCGCGCATCGGCCAGATGGGGCTATGGTATCGTATCGCCGACACTGCCCTCGTGGGCGGGTCGCTGGGGACCGTCGGCGGCCACAACCCGTGGGAGCCCGCACGGCTTGACTGCGCGATCCTGCACGGGCCGAACGTGGCGAACTTCGCCCCCGACTACGCCGCGCTCCATGCCGCCGGGGCCGCGCGGCAGGTCGACAGTCCCGAGACCCTCGCCGCGGCCCTCGCCGACCCCGGCACCGCCGCACTCCGCCCGCAAGCCGCCACGCTCGCCGCCACCCGCGACGCGCTCCCGCGCGAGATGGCCGCGCGGCTCCTTGCCGTCATGGACCAGCCCTCATGATCCGATCGGCCTTCTTCCGACCCCAAGTATCCTCGGGGGTGCGGGGGCAGACGGCCCCCGCTCCGACGCCCGCCACAGAGTGCACCCCGGAGTGCGCGGCATGACGCTCCGCTCCCGCATCGCGCTTGCCCTCTACCGCTTGGGGTGGCTGCTCGGGATGCCGCTCGCCCGCGCCTACCTGCGCCGCCGCGCCCGGCGCGAC
>CAZOHN010000243.1:0-5143 GCA_964579325.1 uncultured Rhodobacterales bacterium | reverse complement strand
AGGTCCGTCCGCGCAGGTGCAGGAACCCCGCCAGCGCCCCCACACCGGCGGCGATGGCGTTCACGATCAGGTCCCACATCGTGTCGTCGAGGCCGGACTTCTGCATGTTCAGCCCGAAGCCCTGGTCCATGCCGAACTCGAACACCTCCCAGAGGGTCCCGATCGTCACCGCGAAACAGAAGCCGAAGAAGGCAATCGCGCGCGGCGGGGCGGCATAGCGGTCGCCCTCGAACAGCATCAGCATGAACAGCACCCCCAAGAGCCCGAAGCCCAGCGCCGAGGTGGAATGCATCGCCACGTCCCACCACCAGAACCGTTCGTAATAGTCGAAGGCTTCGCCAAGGAAGATCGTCGCGAAGATGAAGGCGACGATCCAGACCAGGAAGCTGTGCGGCAGCCGGATGCCGAAGCGCCGCGCGAAGACAACCGGCAGGAGCGACAGCACAAACGTGGCCAGCGCCACGAAGGCCACCGGCCAGAGGCCCTCCGCCAGCGCAGCGACGAACTCCACCGCCAGCGCGAGCCAGATCAGGAGCACGAGAAGGGGTTGGCTGCGGAGGGCGCGAAGCATCACTCACAGGTATTGATCCGCCGCCCCCGCTTCAATGTCGCCGCCGGGCGCCTATCTTGAGGGCGTGACCTCCCTGCGCCTCGCCAGCTACAACCTGCACAAATGCGTCGGCCCCGACGGGCGGCGCAGCCCCGGCCGCGTGATCGACGTGCTCAACGCCCTTGGCGCCGATGTCGTCGCCCTTCAGGAAGCCGACCGCCGCCTCGGCCCCCGTCCCGCCGCCCTGCCCCGCGCGCTGATCGAGACCGCGACCGACTTCGATCTCGTGGAAGTCGACCCGGACGGCCCGAGTCTCGGCTGGCACGGCAACGCCGTCCTCGTCCGGCGCGGCCGCGCCGCGCGGGCGGTGGGCCGCATCGCCCTGCCGGGGTTCGAGCCGCGCGGCGGCCTTGTCGTCGAACTCGCAAGCCCCCTCGGCCCCCTCCGCCTCGCCGCCGTGCACCTCGGTCTTCTCCGCCGCGACCGCACCCGCCAGCTCCGCGCGCTCCGCGACGAACTGGCGGGCCGCGCGCCGATGCCCACCGCGATCCTCGGCGACTTCAACGAATGGTCGCTGCGCAAGGGGATGGAGCCCCTCGGGGCCGCCTACTCCGTCATCACCCCCGGCCGGTCGTTCCACGCCCTGCACCCGATGGCGCATCTCGACCGCCTCGCACTCTGCGCCGCGCTTGCGCTCGACGGCGCGGGCGTGCACGACACCGCACCGGCCCGCGCCGCCTCCGACCACCTTCCCGTCTGGGCCGACGTCCTCGCCGCCTGAGCCGCCCCTCTGACGCGCCCGACCGATTTTTCCCACTTCGTCAATCGTCACCCCTGTGCCACTCTCCGCGTGTATGAGTGCCAGAGCCGAGGGGGGCCAGCCATGAGCATGATGAAGACACTGACCAAGGTTGCCGTGGGCGTGATCGTCGCCAAGGGCGTGCAGTCGATGATGACGCGCGGCGGCAGCGCCAGTGCGGGCAGTGCCCCGGCAGGCGGCGGCCTCGGCGACATCATGGGCGCGATGCTGGGTGGCGAGCACACCGGCAACGGCGCCACCCGCCGCACCGCGTCGGCCGGCGGCACCGGCCTCGAGGGCATGATGGATGCCGTCCTCAAGGGCGGCGGCGCCTCGCAGCCCGCCGCACGCACCACAACCCGCAGCTCCGCCCCGCAGGGCGGCAGCATCGAGGACATGCTCGGCTCGATCCTCGGCGGCGGCGCGGGCGGGAGCGGCGGCGCAGGCGGCGGCCTCGGCGACCTTCTGGGCCAGCTCACCGGCGCCACCGGCCCCGGCAGCGCACGGCAGGCAACCGCCCGCAGGACCTCCGGCCAGAGCGGCGGGCTTGAAGACATCCTGGGCCAGCTCGCCGGTGCCGGCGGCCTCGGTGGCCTGCTCGGCGGTCTCGGCGCGGCACTTGAGGCCGGAAAGGACGCAGGTAGCCCGGCGGCCGGTAGCCAGCCGAAGCGCCGGCAGGCACCCAGTGGAGCGGCAGGCAGGCAGGCCACCGGCATGGCCGAACCCGCCGCCCGCTACGACGCCACCCCCGACGAGGAAGAGGCCACCGCCGCCGTCCTCCTCCGCGCCATCCTCCAGGCCGCCAAGTCCGACGGCCGGCTCGACGAGGGCGAACAGGCGAAGATCCTCGACTTCATCGGCGACGCCACGCCGGACGAGAAACGCTTCATCGAGGCCGAACTACGCAAGCCCGTCGACGTCGCCGACCTCGCCCGCGCCGTGCCCCGCGGCATGGAACAGAAGGTCTACATGATGTCGCTCATGGGCATCGACCTCGATACCAAGGCCGAGGCGCAGTACCTGCACAGCCTTGCGCAGGCGATGGGCCTCCAGCCGCAACAGGTGAACGCGATCCACGAGCATCTCAACCAGCGCCCGCTCTACGGATGACCCCCGCGCGGCGGCTCCTTGCCGCCTGCCTGCTCGCGGCCGCACCCCTCGCGGCCGCGTCTTTCCCAGCCACGGGCGAGACCGTCATCCCCGGCGCCGACGCCCCGGCCTTCACGCAGGCCCGCGACCTCTGGCTCGCGGGCACCGACGACGCCGCGGCCCTCGCCGCCCTCGCCGCCCTCGCACGGCAAGGCAACACCGCCGCCCAGCTTCTCCTCGGCACGCTCGACCCGCTCACGCCCCTCCACGCCGCCGTCACCGCACCCCTCGACCGCAAGGCCCGCATCGCGCTCCTGCGCGACGAGACGCGCGGCCTCTCGGGCCGCAACTGGCGCACCATAGCCGCCGAGTCCCTCCCCCTCGCCGCCGCGCTGGACGACCTCGCCAGGGTCGACATGCTCGAAACCGCCCTGCCCGCCGCCCTCGCCGCCGGCGAACTCCGCGCCGCGATCCCGGCCATCTCCACTCTCGTGAACCTCGGCCACTACGAGGCATCGCTCGCGTACCTGCTCACGCCCGAGCTTCGCCCCTACACCGGATCGCTCGCCCAGGTCGCGCTCGGTGCGCTGCGCAGCCCCGGACTGCCCGACGGACTGCGCCTGCCACCCGGCGGGCTCGCCCGCGCCGAGGACGACCTGATGGCGCTCGGCTGGCCCGGCGAGACCGACCGCGCGCTCTGGTGGCCGCTCTCCTCCGATGCCTGGGACCCGCAGGTCCCCGGCCCCCGCCTCGCCCGCAGCGCCTGGCTCGCCGCCGCCCCGCCCATGGCCCCGCACCGCGCGCTCTGCGAACGGCTCTGCCCCGATGACCCCACCCTCTGCCTCGTCAGCATCGACTACGCCATCGGCATCGCCTCAGGCCCGCCCTTCACCACCGGCCTCAGCCCCGTCGAGACCCTCATCCCGACCGAAACCTACCGCACCAGCGCCCGCTTCGACGGCGACCTCCTCGCCTTCGCCCGCGCAGGTCGCGCCAGCGTCCAGCCCGACCCGCCCTGGTTCGACGCCTGCCTCGCCGCCGCCACCGACGCTCCCTGACAGCGGCGGTCTTTTCCCAAGGCGCGAAAGCCGCTACACCCCGATACCTGACGGGATGACGGAGACCGGGTTGGCCAGGACGATCCTCAAGCGGCTGGAAGGCAAGGGCCTGCGGATGACCGGACAGCGCCGGATCATCGCCGAGGTGCTGGAGGAGTCGCAGGACCACCCCCACGTGGAAGATCTCCACGCCCGCGCCGCCGCCCGCGACCCGCGCATCTCGCTGGCCACCGTCTACCGCACCGTCAAGCTCTTCGACGAGGCCGGCATCCTCGACAAGATCGACTTCGGCGACGGCCGCGCCCGCTACGAGGATGCCGAACGCGCCCACCACGACCACCTGATCGACATGGAAACCGGGCAGGTCATCGAATTCGTCGACCCCGAGATCGAGGCCCTGCAGGAACGCATAGCCCGGCGCCTCGGCTACCGGATCGTCGGCCACCGGCTCGAGCTTTTCGCCGTTCCCCTCAAGAAGGGCGGCTGACGCCCGCACATGGCGACAACCGACAATCTCCGGGCGAGCCTCCTGATGGTGGCCTCGATGGCGGGCTTCGCGCTCGAGGACCTCCTGCTCAAGAAGGCCTCCGCCACGCTTCCCATCGGCCAGATCGTGGCGCTCCTGGGGCTTGGCGGCACGATCCTCTTCGCCATCCTGCTGCGCCGGCAGGGCCTGCGGCTCCTGCACCCCACGCTCCTGCGCCGCGCCGTCGTCATCCGCAACCTCGCCGAAATGGGCGCCTCGGTCTGCATCGTCACCGCACTTTCGGTCATGCCGCTCTCCAGCTTCACCGCGATCATCCAGGCCAACCCGCTCCTCGTCACCCTCGGCGGCGCGCTGTTTCTGGGCGAACGCGTGGGCTGGCGCCGCGCCACCGCCATCGCGGTCGGCTTCGCCGGCGTCCTCACCATCCTGCGCCCCTGGGGCGACGGCTTCGGCGCGGGCGCGCTCATCGCGGTGGCCGGCATGGTACTCCTCTCCGCCCGCGACCTCGCCACCCGGGCGGTCCCGGACGACGTGGGCACGCTGCACCTCTCCGCCTGGGGCTTCGCCAGCCTCATCCCCGCCGGCCTCGCCCTCATGGCCGCCCTCGGCACGCCCCCCGCCGCCGCCCCCGCCGGCCTCGGCTTCACGCTGGCCGCCGTCGCCATCGGCGTCTTCGCCTACTACGCCATCACGCTCGCCATGCGGATCGGCGAAGTCGCCGTGGTCGCCCCCTTCCGCTACCCCCGCCTCGTCTTCGCGTTTCTCCTCGCTGCCGCCGTCCTGGGCGAACGCCCCGACGCCGCCACCCTCGCCGGTTCGGCCCTCGTCGTCGGCGCGGGGCTCTACACCATGATCCGCGAAGCCCGCCTGCGCCGCGCGTCACGCTGACCCCTTTCCCGTTACCGCTACCGCAGGTATAGCACGCCGCAACGTCAACCCCCGGGGGACCCCAGCGCCATGAGCACCATCGTCGATATCCACGCCCGCGAAATCCTCGACAGCCGGGGCAACCCCACCGTCGAGGTCGACGTCACCCTCGAAGACGGCTCGATGGGCCGCGCCGCGGTGCCCTCGGGCGCCTCCACCGGCGCCTACGAGGCGGTCGAGAAGCGCGACGGCGACAAGGCCCGCTACAAGGGCAAGGGCGTGCGCGAGGCGGT
>CAZOHN010000242.1:0-5182 GCA_964579325.1 uncultured Rhodobacterales bacterium | reverse complement strand
CGAGCACCCCACCCAGGCGCTCCTCGACGCGCTCACCATCCGCCGCGCCAAGGGGAGGCTCCAGCGCCTCACCGTCGCCATCTGCGGAGACATCGCGCACTCCCGCGTCGCGCGGTCGAACATCCTGCTCTTGGGCAAGATGGAAAACCGCGTCCGCCTGATCGCGCCGCCCACGCTCCTGCCCCCCGGCGCCGCCGACTGGGGCGTGGAGGTGACCGACGACATGCGCGCGGGCCTCGACGGCGCCGACGTGGTGATGATGCTGCGGCTCCAGAAGGAACGCATGGACGGCGGCTTCATCCCGTCCGAACGCGAATACTACCACCGCTACGGCCTCGACGCCGAGAAACTGGCCGCCGCCAAGCCCGACGCCATCGTGATGCACCCCGGCCCGATGAACCGCGGCGTCGAGATCGACGGCACGCTCGCCGACGACATCAACCGCTCGGTGATCCAGGAACAGGTCGAAATGGGCGTCGCCGTCCGCATGGCCGCGATGGACCTTCTGGCCCGGAACCTCAGGGCCGAGCGTGGCCGGAAAGCGGCGGGGGTGATGGTGTGAGCGACGTCTCCGCGCACGCGATTTCCGACGAATGGACGGGGCTCCTTGACGCGGACGAAAGGATCGTCTGGCAAGGCAGACCCTCATCGCGCCTTCGGTGGGAGTTCCGCTCGCCGTTCGAACCCTTCTTCTTTGTGTTCTTTACCGGGTTCTCGGTTTTCTGGATGGCGATGGCGTCCCGGGCAGGTGGGTTCTTCTGGACGTTCGGGCTCCTCTTTTTCGTGGTGGGAAGCTACTTTCTGGTCGGGCAGCATTTCTGGTTGGCCTACGCCCGAAGGTCCACCTTCTACACGCTGACGAGCAAGCGGGCCTTCATTGCGTCGAACGTCCTGGGACGCCGGAAGATGCAAAGCTACCCGATCACTCAGGGGACGGTCCTGAATTACGTCGCAGGCGCGCCCGGGTCGGTCCTGTTCGCCCGCGAGATCGTCCGCAACGATGACTCCGCGACGACCAAGGACATCGGTTTCGAAATGATCCACGACGCGCGCGAAGTATTCGCCCTCATGCGCAAGGTTCAGGAGAGAACGGCATGACGGTCATCGACACCATCGCTCCCAGCGTGCGCAGCATGGAGCGGTGCCATCTCACCGGGGGGGCCACATGACCCCCGACCCCGACGACCGCAAACCCACGAAGTCGGAAATGCGCCAGGGCGGCATGGTCGCCCTCGCCGTCCTCCTCTTCATCGCGGCCTTCACCGTGATCTTCGTGCTGGCGGCGGGGTAGCGCGATGGCGGGCCTTGAGCGCGACGACATCATGGGCCGCCACGTTCCCCTCGGCGAGGGCGAGCGCCTCACGGCCGAGTTCAAGGCCGACCGCGGCGTCTACTGGCGCTCCCACGCGATCCTCGCCGTCGCCGGTGGCGCGGTGGCGGGCGGCATCCTCGTGGCGATGGCCAACCCCGACCCCTGGGTCGGCCCGCTGGCCGCACTCCTCGCCATCGGCGCCCGCGCCGCCTACCTCGCCTCCGAGGCGCTCTCCGACACATGGCGACTCACCGACCGCCGCCTGATCGGCCCCGGAGGGCGCGAGGTGGCGCTGTCCGGCATCGAGACCGCCCGCGCCTTCCTCGGCGGCGTGCAGGTCGTCACCCGGTCCGGCGACAAGCACTTGATCAAGTATCAGGCCGACCCCGAAGGCACCGCCGCCCGCATCCGTGACGCAAGGCCCGCCCGATGATCCTCCACCTCACGAACGCCCGCCTGATCGACCCCGAGAGCGGGGCGGAGAGCACCGGCAGCCTCACGCTCGACGGCGCGCACATCGCCGCCCTCGACGGCCCCGCGCCGAAGGGCGCCAGCGAAATCGACTGCGGCGGCCTCTGCCTCGCCCCCGGCATCGTCGACTGGGGCGTGAAGGTGGGCGAGCCGGGCGAGCGCCACAAGGAAAGCTTCCGCACCGCAGGCGCCGCCGCCGCGGCAGGCGGCGTCACCACCCTCGTCGCCCGCCCCGACACGCATCCGCCCATCGACACGCCCGAGGGGCTGGAGTTCGTCACCCGCCGCGCCCGCGAATCCGCCCCCGTCCACATCCGCCACATGGCTGCGCTGACCAAGGGCCGCGAGGGGCGCGAGATGACGGAACTGGGGTTCCTGCTCGACGCCGGCGCCGTCGCCTTCACCGACGCCACCCACGTCACCACCGACACCAAGGTCCTCGCCCGCGCGATGACCTACGCCCGCGGCCTGGGCGCCCTCGTCGTCACCCACCCGCAGGACCCCGGCCTCTCCGCCGGCGCCGCCGCCACGTCGGGCAAGTTCGCCTCGCTCAAGGGCCTGCCCCACGTCAACCCGATGGCCGAGCGCATGGGCCTCGACCGCGACCTCGCGCTGGCCGAGATGACCGGCGTGCGGCTGCACTTCGACCAGATCACCACCGCCCGCGCCCTGCCCGCGCTCGAGCGCGCGAAAAAGAACGGCCGCGACGTGACGGCGGGCGTCTCGGTCCACCACCTCACGCTCAACGAATTCGACGTGGGCGACTACCGCACCTTCTTCAAGCTGACCCCGCCGCTCCGCTCCGAGGACGACCGGATGGCCGCCGTCGAGGCCGTGGCCTCCGGCCTCATCGACGTGATCGGGTCGTTCCACACGCCGCAGGACGAGGAAAGCAAGCGCCTGCCCTTCGAGGATGCCGCCTCCGGCGCGGTGGGGCTTGAGACGCTCCTGCCGGCCTCGCTCCGGCTCTTCCACGCCGGCCACCTGACGCTCCCGCAGCTTTTCCGCGCGCTCTCGCTCAACCCCTCGCGCCGCCTCGGCCTGCCCGGCGGCACCCTCGCCCCCGGCGCACCCGCCGACCTCGTGCTGTTCGACCCCGGCGCGCCCTTCGTGCTCGACCGCTTCACGCTCCTGTCCAAGTCGAAGAACACCCCCTTCGACGGCGCCCGGATGCAAGGCCGCGTCCGCGCCACATGGGTCGCGGGGCAACGGGTGGACAGGGCGACCGTCACCGACCCGGCCTGACCGCCGCGCGCAGGCTCGCACCGGCGCGAGCCTCCGTGTCCTGCCGCAAGGCCGCGCTGCCGGGACCGGCGAAACCGGGCGCGCGGCAGGCATCACCCGCCGCGCGCCCGGGCGCATCACAAGTCGCGGCCTTCGTTTTCGTCGTAGTCGAGATCGACGGTCACGGACCAGTCGCCGCCATCGTCGTCTTCCCAATCTTCATGGTCATCGTAAAAGACGAACCCGTCGCCATCGTCGTACCACCCGTCCTCATCCTCGCTGCCATTCTCGTCATCCGCCTCGGACGGCGGCACATAGTTGGGATCGGGCACGATCTTGCCCTGTGCCGGATCCCACATCAAACCGTCGGACGTGCCATAGATGGACTTGGCAACGTTCAGCGCGACAATGTTGGTCCAGAATGGATCGGACCGAATGTCCTTAATCCCAAGATCAGCTTCCGCCCACTCCCAGATCGCATTCCACGCGTCCTTCTTATGGTCGCGCAGATCATTCTTGAAATCCTGCTCCAGCTGAGAAAACGTCACACTGCCGCTCAAGAAATCATCGACAAAATCCTTGCCGTACTCATTCTTGAACCATTTCTCGAGGGCGTCGAAGGCCTCCTGCCTCTGCGCCATTTGGTCCTCGCTGAGTGGCGGAGGCGCAGGGTTCAGGAAATCGTTAAGCAAACCTTCCAAGTCGGTCGGGTCGGCTTCCTGAGTGCCGTCGAACTGAGGCGGCGAGGGCGGTGACGGCTCTGGAAAATACGGCTCTTCCGGCAAAGCTCCCCATTCAAGGATGGGATCATAGCGAAAATCATAGATATCGAACATGGCAGAACTCCTTGCCCCTACGTCAGTCCGCGATCTCGGATGACGGACGGTGATCGGTCAAATCACGATCGAGCGAAGCTCGCGCCGTTCCTGGCGGCAGCCCCCTTGACAAATCGGACCGGCGCAACCCGTCGCTTGGGCGCGACCCGTACGCCGGGAGGAAGGCCCGGCCAGCGCGCCCCATCTTGCGGTCCAGCACGGGCCACGCGAAGGAAGGATGCTGTTTCCCCCGCGCGATCCTCCGCTATACGGTGCATCCATGGACCTGTCGCTTCCCACCCTCGCCCTCTGGGCCGCGCTCGGCTACCTGATGGGCTCCATCCCCTTCGGCGTCCTGATCTCGCGCGCCTTCGGGCTGGGCGACCTGCGCAAGATCGGCTCGGGCAACATCGGCGCCACGAATGTCCTGCGCACCGGCAACAAGGCCGCCGCCGCGCTGACCCTCGTCCTCGACGGCGGCAAGGGCGCGGCAGCCGTCCTGCTCGCCCGCGCGCTCGCAGCTGAGGACGCGGCGCAGGTCGCCGGCTTTTTCGCCTTCCTCGGCCACCTCTACCCGGTCTGGCTCTCCTTCAAGGGCGGCAAGGGCGTCGCCACCTTCCTCGGGACCGCGCTCGCGCTGGCGCTCCCGCTCGGGGCTGCGCTCTGCGCCACATGGCTCGCCGTGGCGGCCGCCTTCCGCTACTCCTCGCTCGCCGCCCTCGTCGCCGCCGCGACCGCGCCGCTCTGGGCCTGGGCGCTCGGCACCCCCCAGACAGCGCTCATCTGCGCCGCCCTCGCCGCGCTCATCTTCGTCCGCCACAGCGCCAACATCGCGCGGCTTCGCGCGGGGACCGAACCGAAGATCGGCAGAAAAGGATAGGCCGATGACCGACGACGGACCCTTCGAGAAACGCCACCGCGACGGCTCGCTCTGGGTCAGGGGCGCGCGCAGGGGCGGCACCGAACACGGCTTCTTCGAGTTCTTCCGCAAGGACGGCACCCGGATGCGATCCGGCGGCTTCCACGAGGGCCGGCAGGTCGGCGACTGGACGACCTACGACCGCGCCGGCGCGCCCTACAAGGTCACCCGCTTCCCCGACCCGGATTGAGCCGCGCCCCGCTTCCGCTACTCCTCGCTCGCCGCCCTCGTCGCCGCCGCGACCGCGCCGCTCCGGGCCTGGGCGCCCGGCACCCCCCAGACAGCCCTCCTCTGCGCGGCGCTGGCGGTGCTCGTCTTCGTCCGCCACGCCACCAACATCGCGCGGCTCCGCGCCGGCACCGAGCCGCGCATCGGCGAGGTCCACGGCTGAACGCGCGAGGCCCCCGGGCCCCCCCCCCCCCCCCCCCCCCCCCCCCCCCC
>CAZOHN010000241.1:0-5215 GCA_964579325.1 uncultured Rhodobacterales bacterium | reverse complement strand
TGAACCCGCCCGGACGCGCCGCCGACAAGGTGGACCAGGCGGTCCACTTCGTCAGCCAGGGCGACAAGGCGAAGCTGTTGGAGAGCTATCTCGACACCCACCGCGACGACCTCGCGCTGGTGTTCGCGCGCACCAAGCACGGCGCCGAGAAGCTGATGAACCTGCTGGTGTCCTGGGGCTTCTCCGCGGCTTCGATCCACGGCAACAAGAGCCAGAACAACCGCGACCGCGCGCTTGCGGCATTCAAGGCGGGCGACATCAAGGTGCTGGTGGCGACCGACGTGGCCGCACGCGGCCTCGACATCCCGCAGGTGCGCCACGTCTACAACTACGACCTGCCGAACGTGCCCGAGGCCTATGTCCACCGGATCGGCCGCACCGCGCGCGCCGGGGCGGACGGCAAAGCGATCGCCTTCTGTTCGGCCGCCGAGATGGACGAGCTGCGCGCCATCGAGAAGGCGATGAAGGCCACGATCCACGTCATCGGCGGCACTGCCTGGGGCCGCGATGCCGTGGCGGCGGCGCAGGAGACGAAGGCGGCGAAGGCCAACACCCGCTCCGCGCCCCGGCAACGGGCGCCCGAACGCGCGGCACAGCCCAAGGCCAAGCACAGCGCCCGCAAGGGTGCTCCCCGGAACCGGGCGCGGTCCTCGGGCCGCGCGACACAGTCGGTCAGTTGAGCGGAACCTCGGTCGCCGTCCTCGTCGCCCGGTCGATCAGCCAGCGCGAGGCCCCGGTGGGGCAGCAGCGCGGGTCGTCGGCCTTCGGCATCGTGGTGGTGACCTCGATCCGGTCGGGCAGGAACGCCGCCTCGCGCGGCTCCTGCCCGAACACCTCGGCCACCGGCCCGGCGTAGGCGAACCCCTCGCCCTGCCTGACGAACAGCCCGACCGCGATGGTGGTGTTGCCGGCGGCGCCCTGGATCACCTCGTAGACCACGCCCAGGGCTTCGGTCGCTGAGGCGGGGTCAGGGCTGTCGGGCAGGAAGTACGAGGCGACGACCTCGCCGCCAGAGGGGGCGAGCGATGTCGCCAGAAGCGAGTCAAGGTCGCCCCATCCCTGCGCAGTGGCGGGTGTGGCGAGGCAGAGGGCGAGCACGGCGGCGCGAAACATGGGCGATTCCTTCCAGTCGGTCGCCCCGAGCCTCGCATCCCGCCTTCCGGGCGACAACCCGCAGCGCCCTATCCGGCCCCCGCACGCCTGAGGAAGGCGTCGATGGTGGCGAAGACCTCGGCCTCCCGGCCTGCCCAGACATGCCCGCCCTCGGGCAAGACGACCGCCTCGCCGCGCGGCACCGCCCCGGCAATATGCCGGGCGTTGGCCGCCGTGTCGAAGCGGTCATCTTCCAGCGAGAGCGCCAGCACCGGGGCGGTGATCGCCGCGTAGTCGAGGGGCGCCGGCCTTCCGGTCTCGCGCGCGTCGTTGGCAAGGCCGTCCGCGCGGGCGCTGATCGGCAGGATGCCGTCGAGGATCGCGCGGACCCGGGTCTCTTCGGTCGGTCCTGCCGCGCGGACCAGCGCCGGGTCGGTCGCCAGCAACGCCGCGGTGAGCCTGTCGCGCGCCGCGACCGTCGCCGCCCAGAACACGAAGTCCGACTTCAGCGCCGCCTCGGCAAGCCAGGTCGTGACCGGCCCCCAGGGTTCGGGCAGGGGCCGGCCGGGGACGTAGGCGGCGGGCACGAGGGCCACGACGGCCGAGGTCCGGTCGGGGAACCGCGCCGCGAAGGCGAGCGCCGGGATCGCCCCGGCCGACCCGCCGGCCACGGCGACCCGCTCCAGCCCGAGATGGTCGAGGAGGTCCGCCAGCGCCTCGGCCTGCGCATCCGCCGAGGGGTCGGGCGGCAACGGCGTGCGCAGGTAGCCGAAGCGCGAGGGGCAGATCATCCGCCAGCCGCGCGCGGCGAGGGGGGCGCCCATCGCCAGCCCCTGGTCGAAGCCGCCGCCGGTGCCGTGCAGGAACAGGACCGGCGATCCGTCGCCCGCCTCTGCCCATTCGCAGGGACCGTGGCGGGTGTCGGCCATGCGGCTCAGCGCGGGGCCGATCCGCGCGCGGGCCTCGGCCATCGCGCGGGTGTAGCCGCGCCACGTCACGCCACCCCCCGCCCCCAGCAGGGCCGCGCCGCCCAGCAAGACCCCCCGCCGGGATACCATGCGCTCTCCTCCTGCACGATCTCGTTGCCGCCACACTTGCAGACCGCGCACGCTTCGGCCTTGATCGGGCGCAACTCGATCCTGACAGGTGCCGCCATGAAACCCGACCGCCCCGACTTCACCGCCCCGCCCGATGCCGAGGCGCGCCGCGCCGTGGCGCCGGTGATCTGCTATCCGGTCGAGACGCTGCCCATGCCGGACCTCGCGGCCTATGCCCGCGCCCGGGCGGCGGCGGAGAAGACCGGCGAGGTGCTGGTCCCTGCGCGCGAGGCCCGCTGCTTCCACGTGCCGGCCGGCCACTTCTTCCGCATCTCCTCGGTCGAGGGCCCGCAGGTCGGCGACCTCAACCTCTGGGCGGCAGGCGACCTCGCGGAGCGGTTCTTCTCGGGCAAGACGCGGGCGCTGCACGGCACGCACCTGTCGACCGGGGACCGGATGTGGTCGTGCCTGCCGTACCTGCGGCCGATGGCGACGATCACGGCGGACACGCTCGACTGGTACGGGTTCGACGGGTTCGGGGGCGCGGTGCATGACGTGATCGGCACCCGCTGCGACCCCTACACCGGGCGGCTCCTGTCGGGGACCGACTACCACCACTGCTGCCACTCGAACCTCGCCCGGGCGCTGGCGGAGGAGACGGGGCTGTCGGTGACGGAGGCGGAGCTTCACGTCCACGACGTGCTGAACGTCTTCATGTGCACCGGGTTCACGCGCGACACCGGGCAATACTTCATGAAGGCGAGCCCGGTGCGGCCGGGCGACTACATCGAGTTCCTCGCCGAGATCGACCTGCTTGGGGCGCTTTCGGCCTGCCCGGGCGGCGACTGCTCGGCGGAGCATTCGTCCGATACCGCCGCGTGCTTTCCGCTGCTGGTCGAGACCTTCGCACCCGCCGCGCCACCCGAGGGCTGGTCGCCGGCCGAGCGGAACCCCTACCCCCGCACGCATGGGGTCTGACAACGGGGGCTCTGACAACGGGGGCTTTGATCGGCGGGCGCGGGCGCGCTAGGGTCGGGGCGACCAGACAGGAGTCCGCCCCCATGCGCCGTGCCGCCGCCCTTGCCCTTGCCCTCCTCGCCGCCGCCCCGGCTGCGGCCGACTGCCGCTTCACGCTGCACTTCCCGTTCGGGTCGTCGCGGATCTCGATTGCCGACGGGATGCTGCTGCGCGACGTCGCGCGGGCGCATCCGGGGGGGAGCTTCGCGCTCTCGGCCCATGCCGACGACGACGGGTCGCGGCCGGGCAACCTGCGGGTGGCCGAGGCGCGGACGCGGGCGGTGGCGGCGCGGCTGCCCCGGGGGGCGCGCGTGACGACGCGGCTGGCGCTGGCGGAGGACTGGCAGGCGGTGCCGTCGAACGCCTCGTCCGTCCTCAACCGGCGGGTGGAGCTGTTCGTGGCGGGCTGCGACGCCACGGCTTTCCCCCTGGCCCGGCCGGTGGACGCCAACGGGCTGATGTTCCGGGGCGACGGGTCGGTGCGGATCACCGACCCGAGGCTGCCGGGGGGCTGACCGGGGGCCACAGGGCGGCGCTGCTCAAGCTTGAGCAGATGGGTCAAGGGCTTGATTGAAAAGAGTAACGATTCATGCGTTAACCGGATTTCAACCTTCTGAAGGGTGTCGAACGAGCGTCACGGCAAACGGGAAGGCAGTCAGCGCACTGTGCGGTACGTCTATTTTGAGCCCTTCCTAGACATTGGATCACGCATGAATACACATTGACCCATGTCGATGATCCATGACCTTGAGAAAATAGAGAGATCGGTCCTGCCGACCGACCCCAGCTTCCGAGCAGTCGAACGCGAGGAAATGGATCGTCACATCAACGATGCCCGGCAGCATGCACTCGCGAACGCGAGGGACGAGTTCCTCCTTTCACTGATGCGACTTCTGGCACTTCCGGGGAACGGACATACACGCCTGATCCCAAATGGTGCCATCTCAGTCCTGCCTCTCAGGTTCGTAACCATCGGCACAGCTGTGCGGCTGCTCGGAGCTCCGTCCGGTTTCGCTGGGGCGGTTGGCAGCGAATTGATATCCATCAATGGCATTCCTGTTGGCGCGATCGAAACCGCCGCAGAGGAATATCTGGCGGGAACAAGCCAACGAAAACGCGCGATCGGGCCGATTCTTTTCTCTTGGCCGGGCGCATTGGTCCGCTTCGGCGTGTTTTCCGGGGACGGCACAATCGAATACCGGATACGCAATGAGACGGGACAGATCAGCGCGCTTGTTCCGGATACGGCAAATAGGGTTTGCGGATCTGCGCTCTACCCGCGAAACGAACATGGGAAAGCCGACGCGCTCTGGTCCCCCAAGACCTTTCTCGAGGTAAGGGATTTCGGTCAACGCGGACTGCTAATGGTGCTTCCGAGCTTCTTCGATCCCGGTGAAACTGAACTTCCGAATGCAGTTTCCGAGGCGGCAGGCCGCGCAAGATCGCGCCCGTACACGCCCATACTACTTGATGTTCGAGGTAATACGGGCGGCAACTTCCTCCTGACCATGCCATTGATCGACGCCATCTTGGAGGGTGCGGAAGATCGCCGGGTTGGCGTGCTTGTCGATAAATTCACCTTCTCTGCCGCGATCGTCTTCGTCGCCATCCTGAAGCACCGTCTCGGAGCGCGGCTCAAACTCATTGGGGAAGAGATGGGGGACGGTCTGACATTCTTCGCAGAAGGGGGAACAATCGACCTGTTGTCGACCGGCGGTGCGGTCGTCCGATACTCATCGGCCTTTCATGATTGGGCAGGAGGTCGCATCGACGAGACCACTCCGAGAGAGATCGCACAAGAAATCGTCCCGGTCGGAACACTGGAGTTGGACCACGCCTGGGTCGCAAATTCCGACGAAGTCGAATCGCGGGATCGGTTCTACCGCGAGGTTCTCGATAGCCTGAATTTCTAGACGATCATCCGCTCCGTCCCGCAAAGCGGCAACAGAACTGGTGTAAGGCGGGCTGCCTTATGGCGTCTCCCCACCCTCGTCCCTTACCTCCCCCAACTCCGCCTCCAGAAACCGCTCGAAGGCGTCGAGGTCGACCGGTTCGAACTGGCCGAAGGC
>CAZOHN010000240.1:0-5283 GCA_964579325.1 uncultured Rhodobacterales bacterium | reverse complement strand
GACCGCGAGCAGTCGCTGTCGTTCCTCGAATTCAACTACATGATCCTGCAGGCCTACGACTTCCTCGAACTGCACCGCCGCTACGGTTGCCTGTTGCAGATGGGCGGGTCGGACCAGTGGGGCAACATCATCAACGGGATCGACCTCACAAGGCGCGTGCTCGACACCGAGATCTTCGGGCTGACGACCCCGCTCCTGACCACCTCCGACGGCCGCAAGATGGGCAAGAGCCAGGGCGGCGCGGTCTGGCTGAATGCCGACATGCTGAGCCCTTACGAGTTCTGGCAGTTCTGGCGCAACACCACCGATGCGGACGTGGGCAGGTTCCTCAAGCTTTACACGGACCTCGCGGTGGACGAATGCGACCGGCTCGGCACGCTTGCGGGCTCGGAGATCAACGCCGCCAAGATCGTGCTGGCAAACGAGGTCACCGCGCTCCTGCACGGTCGCGAGGCCGCAGAGGCCGCCGAAGCAACTGCGCGAGAGGTCTTCGAGAAGGGCGGCGTGGGTGAGGACCTGCCGACGCTCGCGCTGGCGGCTGCCGAGGTTGCCGAGGGCATTTCGGTGGCGCAGCTTTTCGTCCGCTCGGGTCTGGCGAAATCGGGCAAGGACGCCAAGCGGCTGATCGCCGAGGGCGGCGCGCGTCTCAACGACGCACCGGTGACGGACGCAGGCCAGATGCTGGGCGCGGCCGACCTCGGACAGCCGGTGAAGCTGACGGCCGGCCGCAAGCGCCATGCGCTGGTGGTGCTGGCCTAGAACAGCGCCACGACGCCGAGAAAGATGCCCGACAGGACACCGGCGACGAAGAGCGCGACCCACAGGGTCGGGCGTGGTGCGGGGGCGTGGACGCCACGGACGGGGCTGGGCTCGGACATGAGCGAGATTAACCGCGCCTTAGGTTTCCATGCGGTTAATCCGACCGATGGAGATCACCGAGAATCCGCCCCCCGACGACCGCACGGTGCCACTCCAGCAGCACCCGGCCTTCGCCCGTGCGCTCGCGGCGATGGGTCGGCCGGCCCTGACACTGCGGATTGCCGCGGGGTCCCGGACGCTCGGCCATGTGACCCTGATGCAGCGGGGCAAGCTCGCGCTCGCCTCGCGCGGACCGGTCTGGGAGCAAGGCTCCGAACCTTCCGAGCGGGCTGCGGCCTTGCGAGCGCTGCGCCGGCGCATCGGCTGGGCGCTCGCGCTCAATGCCGATGCGCCTGATCCCGCGCTGCCGCGTGCGCGCTTCCTGCCGCTCCTGACCCCGGCCACCATCGCCGAATGGGACCTCGGACCCGACCCCGACACCCGCCGGGCGCGGCTGGGCCAGAAATGGCGCAACCGGCTGGTGCGGGCGGAAGACCAAGGTTGGAAGGTGCGCCGGATTCCGTTTCCCGCCGATCCTGGCCACTGGCTGCTTGCCCGCGATGCCGAGCAGCAGCGCGCCAAACGCTACCGCGCCCTGCCCGGCGCGCTTTCGGCGGCCTATGCGGCTGTGAACAAGGGGCAAGCCTGGCTCTTTCAGGCCGAGGACCGGGGCGGGCCAGCTGCCGCCGCGTTGATCCTTCTGCATGGCCCGGTCGCCACGTGGCACATCGGCTGGAGCGACACCCGTGGTCGGGCGGGCCACGCGCAGGCACTGCTTCTGTGGCAGGCTGCAGACTGGCTGGCAGCGCGGGGCGTCCACCGCCTCGACCTCGGCACGATCGACACGGTCTCGGCCCCCGGCCTCGCCCGCTTCAAGCTGGGAACCGGTGCCGCCGCGCGTCCGCTCGGCGGCACCTGGGGCGCACTCGGGCTGTATTGACTGCCGGACGTTCCCGAGCCAGCCGGCTACTCGTCTTCTTTGCTGCCGCCGCCCCGCTCCCGCTACTTGCGGCGCAGGTCACGCTTCTTTTTCCAGTAGGGTGTCCCACGGACGTTCTTGAAGTCCGTGCGCGCGGCCTTCAACACTTTCTTGCCCTTGAGCTTGAGCCCCTTGGGCAAGGAGGCGGAGCGGTAGGTCGGGTTGCCCGGTCCCTTGTCCTCGTCCTTGGGCATGATGCGGAGGTTGGGGTCGTAGTTGTAGACAAAATCCTTGAAGGTCGCTTCTTCTGCTGAGGACATATCGCTCAGACCGGCCTCGCGCCAGACGTCTGCGAGGGCGAGCACGTCCACCTCGTGGTCGATCACCGGCTGGTGGGGCTTGCCCGAGTACTCCCGGTCCTCGACCCATTTCCCCTTGTGCATCTTCAGTTTCATGACCGTGCCCGACGGGCTGACCATACTGCCCGTGCCGTCGCCATTGTCCTTGAAATTCTGTCGCTTCATCAGTTTGTCGCGGGTATTGACGTCCTTGTTCTCAAGGAAACCCGATCCCCAAAAATCCTTTCGGCTGTCCTTGCGGGGGGCCACAAAACGGGCCTCGTCCAAGTTGTCGCGGAGCATCTCCTCCGCCTGCGCGTCCTCGTCGGGCTCGAACTCGGAAGCCGATTCGCCCTCGCGTTCGGAGCTGCCGTCATACTCGTCCTCGGAGTACGACGCCGTCGGTTCCCAGTATTCGCCCCGAAAATTGTCGACCACGCGAATGTAGCCGGGCGGCGGGTCGCCGTGGTATTCGTTGCCGTCGCTGTCCCTCCAAGTCGCCTGAAGCACCACCAGCCGCTGGACGACGGCGCTGGCGTCCGCGAGCGCCTGAAGCAGATGGTGCGCGCGGCCGGGCTGGGTCAGCCGACCGGGCTCGCCCGCTCTGCGCATGAGAGCGGGCTGCCCGCGCAGGCGGTGGCTGAAGATCGAGCCCATCCGACAAAACCCAAGCGGCGCCGCGCCCCACGGCCCGGCCACTCTCGCGCGACTGAAAACGTAGCCAAGCGTCGGCGGCCCGTCAATCAGTGACGGTCACCTTCGCCATGACGTCGGGGGTCTCGACAGCGCCATTCTGCGCCTGGCTGCCGCGCTTGATCGCATCGACCACGTCCATCCCTTCGATCACCCGGCCCACGACGGTGTACTGCCCGTCGAGGAACGTCCCCGGCGCGAACATGATGAAGAACTGGCTGTTGGCCGAGTTCGGGTTCTGCGAGCGCGCCATGCCGACGATGCCCCGATCGAAGCTGAGGTTCGAGAACTCGGCCGGGATGTCCGGCCGCTCCGACCCGCCCATGCCCGCCCGGCTGGTGTCGCCGCCTACCTTGCCGAACTGGACGTCGCCGGTCTGTGCCATGAAGCCGTCGATCACGCGGTGGAACACCACCCCGTCATAGGCGCCTTCGGCCGCGAGGCCGGTGATCTGTTCGACATGTTTCGGCGCCACGTCCGGCAGCATGTCGATCACGACAGTGCCATTGGCCTCGCCCGTGATCTCGATCACGAGGTTCGGACCCGGGCCGTCCTCCTGCGCGAAAGCAGGCGCCGCGAGCAGAACGAGGGGAAGGACCTTACGCCACATCGGCCGCCACCTTCACGCTGATCATCTGGTCGGGGTTTGCCGGCGGCTCGCCGCGGGTGATGGCATCGACATGTTCCATGCCCGAGACGACCCGGCCATAGACCGTGTACTGCCCGTTCAGGAAGTGGTTGTCCTTGAAGTTGATGAAGAACTGGCTGTTGGCCGAGTTCGGGTTCGACGACCGGGCCGCCCCCAGCGACCCGCGGTCGTGCGGTATGCGCGAGAATTCGGCCGGCAGGTCAGGCAGGTCCGACCCGCCGGTGCCCGCCATGCGGATGTTGAAGTTCTTCGTCGCATTGCCGTTCGACACGTCGCCGGTCTGTGCCATGAAGCCTTCGATCACGCGGTGGAACACCACCCCGTCATAGGCACCGGACCGCGCCAGTTCCTTCATCCGCTCGCAATGCTTCGGCGCGATGTCGGGCAAGAGCTCGATCGTCACAGTCCCGCCCTTCAGTTCCACCAGAATGGTGTTCTCGGGGTCCTTGATCTCGGCCATATCGGTCCTCCTCGGAATTCGGCGCGGACCATAGGGCGACCTCCCGGCGGGGAAAAGCCCGAAACCGCGGGACCGGTTGACGCGCCGCGCACGATGGGGTGAATGGGCGCATACCGAAACCGGAGAGGTGCGCCATGGGCTGGAAATCGCTCGACGACATGGAGTTCGATGGCAAGGTCGCGCTGGTTCGGGTGGACATCAACGTGCCCGTCGAGGCCGGTCGCGTCACCGACGCGACGCGGATCGAGCGCATCGTGCCCACGGTGAAGGACATCCTCGCCAAGGGAGGCAAGCCCGTCCTGCTGGCCCACTTCGACCGGCCCAAGGGCAAGGTCGTGCCGGAGATGTCGCTCCGCCAGGTCCTGCCCGCTCTCGAGGCGGCGCTGGGTCAGGCGGTGAGGTTCGCCGAGAATTGCATCGGCCTGCCCGCCAAGCAGGCGGTGGCCGATCTTGGCGCAGGCGGGGTGCTGCTTCTGGAGAACACCCGTTTCCACGCCGAGGAAGAGACGAACGACCCCGCCTTCGCCGCCGCTCTCGGCGCGCTCGGCGAGGTCTATGTGAACGACGCCTTTTCCGCCGCGCACCGCGCGCACGCCTCGACCGAAGGCGTCGCGCATCTCCTGCCATCCTGTGCGGGGCGACTGATGGCGGCCGAACTCAAGGCACTCGAAGCGGCCCTGGGCAAGCCAGATCGCCCGGTCGCGGCTGTGGTCGGCGGGGCCAAGGTCTCGACCAAGCTCGACCTGCTCGGCAACCTCGTGGCCAAGGTCAACCACCTCGTGATCGGCGGCGGCATGGCCAACACCTTCCTCGCCGCAAAAGGCATCGAGGTCGGCCGCTCGCTCTGCGAGCACGACATGGCCGATACCGCGCGCGAGATCCTGTCCAAGGCCGAAGCCGCGGGCTGCACGGTCCACCTGCCGACCGACGTGGTGGTGGCGCGCGAGTTCAAGGCCGGGGCCGCCTCGGACACCGTGCCATCCGACGCCTGCCCGCCCGACGCGATGATCCTCGACGCCGGCCCGGCCACCGTCGAGGCCATCGCAGCAGTGTTCGAGGCCTGCCGCACGCTGATCTGGAACGGCCCCCTCGGCGCCTTCGAGATCGAACCCTTCGACCGCGCCACCATGGCCGCCGCCCGCAAGGCCGCCGACCTGACGGATGCCGGGACGCTGATCTCGGTCGCGGGCGGCGGCGACACCGTCGCGGCGCTGAACGCCGCCGGTGTCGCCGGACGCTTCACCTACGTCAGCACCGCAGGCGGGGCCTTCCTGGAGTGGATGGAAGGCAAGCTACTGCCCGGCGTCGCCGCGCTCGACCGCTGAAGCTGGGCGGCATCCAGCCTCAGGCGGCACGGTGGGCGCTA
>CAZOHN010000239.1:0-5344 GCA_964579325.1 uncultured Rhodobacterales bacterium | reverse complement strand
CCGCATGCGCTCTGGAGGTCCGAAGGCTCGGGACATCCGGCCCAGGACTTGATCCGCCGCATCGCAGATCAACCAGCGATCCCGGTCTCGTTGGAGCGTGACAGGGTCACCAACACGCGCCTTCGCAATTGCTGTGAGCGACGGATGTGTCTCGGGAAGTCGCCCGGCATAGGAGAGGTCGACGAGCTTCAGATCAGGTGAAACGTAGCGACGCGTTCCGAGCAAAAGCTGCGCATTCTCCGGTTGGACGCAGCGCCCAAGGATTGCAGTCCCGTCCGCGTGGACGAAAGGGTGTTTACCGGTGCAGAGGAGCGTAAGGTTGTTCTTCGCGCGCGTCATGGCAACATAGAACAAGCGTCGCGACGCTTCGGCGTCTTCACCTTGAGAGAGCCGATCCCAGTTCCCGTCGAGGATCGCGACATGATCGAATTCCAGTCCTTTGGCCCGATGAGCGGTCAAGAGGAGTAGACCGCGTTGTTCTCCCCTCGCTTCGCGCGCCCACTCGCCGAACCACTCGACGAGGTCTGGGACCGGGGCCGTCTTCTCCATGAGTTCGCGCGCGAGCGTACCGATCCCTTCTCCAATCAGTTCGGTCCAGCGTGACGGCGGCTGGATGTTCAGAATCTTGGTCAGGTCCGCGATCGAAAGGAGCTTCGTGCGATCCCGGACGAGGACATCGATAAAGGATCGCATCTCCCGGAGCCGCCAGAAGCTGGGCGCCGTCTCGCTTGCCATCTCGACCGGCAAACCGAGGGCTTCCGCGTAGGCGCGCACCGGTTCGAGCCTCCGCCATTCGCGGGCAATTACCGCGGCACGCCGCCATTGCCAGTCTGGATCGAGGTCACTCAACCGACGAAGCTCGTCGATCGTGGCAACCGCCTGTGCGATGTCCCCTTCTGGACACGTCAGGAGCGAGACCCTCCCCTTTGCCACAGGGTCAATCGTGGCCATAGAACCACCCTCTGGCGCGCCCTTGCGGGCGCGGTCGACAGTGATGTCGTGCCCCACCTTCATCCGGTGATCCGCTGGAGCGATCACTGCATTCGCCGCGGCGACGATGTTCGCTGTCGAGCGGTAGTTCTCGGTAAGGAAGACCGGCTTTGCAGCGTAGTCCGCCTCAAAACGACGGATGAACTCGACCGAGGCACCGGCAAAGGCGTAGATGTTCTGGTCGTCATCGCCGACCGCGAAGAGGCTCAGTCGGAGGTCTGGGTCCTCGATCGTCCGTCCTGCGACGGCGGCGATCAGGTCGTATTCCTCGGGCCCGATGTCCTGATACTCGTCGACAAGGATCCAGCGGTAGCCCTCGATCAGCGTCTCGCGAAGGGCTTCGGCCTCGACCTTGCCAAGGCCGTCACCCCGAAGCAGGCGAACAGCTTCCCGCACGATACCATCAAAGTCGCGCGGGCCCTCCTGGGCACCAACGAAGCTCGCTCCGACAAGACGCATCGCAAGGGCATGACAGGTCGATACCGTAACTCGTGCCGCATCGCTGCCGATCAGCAGCCTCAGGCGTTCGCGGATCTGCGCCGCGGCGTGACGGTTGTAAGTGAGCACCAGAATGCCTTGCGGGTTTTCGCGTCGGACGCGGACCAGATATGCGATCCGATGGACCAGAACACGCGTCTTGCCCGATCCAGGTCCGGCGAGGACCAGCACATTCGTCTGTTCCCGATCATCACGGACAATCTGTTCCTGCACCGGGTTGCCCAGAGCCTCGACAATCGCCTTCCACGAAGCGCTGGTGGTTTGTCGGCGCAGTTCCGATATCCTTCCGGGCAACCACCGCCGCAAGAACGCATCCTGCTCCAACAGAAAGTACTCCTCGGACAATCGGCTCGCATCAGACATGGAGCCGAGGCCTCGTTCGGCATAGGCGGACATCACATGTGTCTGGATCGTCTGTTCGGAGTAATGCTCCTCTAGTGGCAGGAAGTTCTGGACAGTAAATGTGCCGCCTTTGGGGTTGAGGTGAACTGTCATCGCAGGACGGAATACCGTGAGGCCACGGCCAAGGGTCGCGATGTGCTGTTCGTGCAGCCACAATAACGCCCGATCCATCAGGCGATTCATGTCTTGCACCGCGCCACGCAGAAAAACATCGCCGTTCAAGGCCGCCAGCATGTGACCAAGCGTCGTTTCGACCTGGATATCCCGGCCGCGCACGCCCTTGGGTACCCGCCCAATCAGATGTGAGAGCAATGCCAGGGCAGCTTCCCGACGCAGGGTCGCCGTCTGTTCGAGGACCGACCAGGACCTCTGCAGTCGCAGCGAGAGGGTGTTCCTCGTGGCTTTGCGCAAGCTCAGGTTGCCGCGACCGCCCTCCTGGTCCCGACCGTCCTGCGCCATGCCGCGCAGCAGCGTCTCGACCATGTCCGGCCTAACTTTCATATGCCCCCGCTCTCGCAGGACCTGGGTTGTCTCTGCGAGATGGAGCGGAAGGGCTTTGGCACCATCGGCATCGGGTGCGAGTTCGCGCAAGAGAGCAATCAGGTCCGTCTCGAGACGGGCTGCAAGGTCGAGCCGCTTCTGTGATGCGTCTCCGCCATCCACATGCACGAAGACTGTGACCGCAGTGTCATTGGAGGCGATGCCCAGAGTCTCGAGGTCACTCAGCGCCTTCCGCAATGCCCCCACGCCCAAGCCGGAGGCGCCGGACAGATGGTCGGTAGAGATGCCTTCGTCGGGCGGCGCGTTCACGAGCTGTCGGACGATCGTCAACAGTTCACGCCGCCTCGTACCCGTGATCGAGATGCGCTCCAGGATTGCCTCGGCTTCCTCCACCGAGCGGATGCGAAGCGACGAAGGAAAGACCTGAACCCGGTTCTCTTCCCGGCTGAGTAGCTGGGACTCTTCTAGCCAGGCGACAGCAGTCTTTACGCGCGTATCGTCGGTCGTGCTGTCGCGCTGAAACTCCTGGTCCTTCTCCTCTCGGACGATCTCACCCGGCGTGGCAACGACTTCGCCCGACTTCTTGGTTCGTGTCTCCAAACGCCGGAGGGCTTTCAGGATCGCCCCAATCTCATGCCGCGCAAGCCGCGAGCGGGCCGACAGGCTGAACTGGCGCTCGACATCGTCTGTGCTGAACAAAAGCACGCAGCTTGCCGGTTTGCGGTCGCGCCCTGCGCGGCCGGCCTCCTGGAGGTAGTTCTCAAGGGAGCCGGGGATATCGCCATGAACAACGAGCCGGATATCGGGCTTGTCGATCCCCATGCCGAAGGCATTGGTCGCGGCGATGATGCGAAGATCACCGATGCGGAAACGCTCCTGAATTTCGCGTTTTTCCTCAGGCGGCAGACCGGCATGAAAGCGCTCGGCCGCAAAGCCTTGCTCCTTGAGGAATTCCGCGACCCGCTCTGTCGCACTTCGTGTTGCGCAGTAGACCACCGCCCCAGAGGCGCCTTCAGCTGGCAGGTTCGCCTCAATGGCGTCGAGGATGTCAGGAAGTTTCGTGTTCTTCTGCGTTGGCAGAACCTTGAAGCTCAGGTTTGTGCGGACTGAACCTCCATCGAGCAGCATCAGGTCGATCTCGAGGCGGCTCTTGAAGTGATCCCTGATGTCGCGGACGACTTCAGGCTTCGCGGTTGCCGTTAGGCAAAGGACTGGAGCCGGTGCCTGATCGCCCGAGAACTCACGTATGAAGCGGCTTACGTAGCGGTAATCCGGTCGGAAATCGTGGCCCCACTTCGAGATGCAATGGGCTTCGTCAAGCACCCAAAGTCCTACCTCCCGTTGCGCCAGCACCGACCGCACCGACACCGACCGCAGTTGCTCCGGCGCGATCAGGAGGATAGCGGCGTCGCCCATTCGCACCTTCTCCAGCGCATCGTGTCGCTCGGGCAGCGACAGCATTCCATTCACGGTCACCGCCGAAGAAATCCCGGCCCGCTTCAAGCCTTGCACCTGGTCGGCCATGAGCGCGACGAGAGGCGAGATCACCACGGTCAGTGCCCCGCTTCGGTCGAAGGCCGAAAGCGCCGGGATCTGGTAGCAGACCGACTTGCCGGTGCCGGTCGGCAAGATGCCAAGCACACTTCGGCCCGCCATGGCTTCGGCCACGATCCGCTCTTGCAAGGGCCGGCCATCGGCATCAACGGGCTCTGGTCGAAACGCGGGAAATCCGAACCATCGGTCGAGCGCCCGCTTGGGGTCGGCGGCTTCAGCGCACCAGGCGCAATCCTGGTCGTCGCACGGTGTGCTCCGAAGGTGTCGGACGATCAGTGATGCCTCGCGGAACTGCGCCCGAACCCAGGGGGGCATCACGGACTCTCCGCCTGCGACCGTGATCCAGGAGACGGCATAGGACATTGCCCAGCCGAGCTGCGGACTGCCAAGGCGGCTCAGCGTCTGATCGAGTCGCAGTCGACATGTTCGGCCATCGAGAAGCCGCCGCATAGCGGTTTCCGCCTCACCAGCCGCCGGGATCGGCGCCGAACGGATTGCTCGAAAGACGGCATCGAACCCACCTTGGGCTTCCCCTCGCGTCGTCAGGTAGTGATAAGCCGCAAGCGCGTCTGGCTGTTCGCGGCCGAGGCTCTCCAATGCGACAAGCTGGTTCTGCAGGACATCGAGCACAAGCCGCGCGTCAAGCTCGGGGTCGTTCACGTGGCCGGCCTCGAGACGCCCGTCGTGGTGATGTTTCACGAGATGGTGGTAGGGGTTACGCGGAAACGCCAGCGGGTTGAGCCAGAGCGTGTCGATCGGCGCCTTGCCAAGTGCGGCCAGCCGTGACCGGTTCGCTACCAGATGAGGCAAATCGTGTCGAAGGATGTTGTGGCCGAGGATGTATTCAGCTTTGCTGCAAAGCGCCTCAAGCCGGTCCAGCGCTCTGCCAAGATCGCCTTGCTTGTGGACCAGCACCTCTCCCTCTCCCGCCATGACCGCCGCAAAAGCGAACAGACGCGCCGTCTTCGGATCGACCTCAAGGTCGAGTGAGACACACTTCCTGAGGAAGGGATGAGCAGAGGACAAGCGGTGTTTGCTCGATTGGGATTATTGTTCAAGTTATCATACGGATCCCTTGGGTTGAGGAAAAGGAAATCCTCCAAGGTTGCCCGCGACACGCTCTAGGTGAAGGGCGAATGGAAGGAGACGCGGGGCGTTCGGAGGCCGCTTTTGGGCCCGAGGCCAGTCTCCAGACGTCGGATGGCTCCGCTAAACCAATCTGAAACAAGAAAAGGCCACGTGAAGGGCCCCATCTCGGGTTCGCGATGTGCAAGTGGCGTGTTTCGCGTGATGGTGGGCGCGGATTTCGCGCGATGATGGGCAGCGATTTCACGGGAACCCGGGCACGGATTTCGCGTGATCGTGGGCAGTTCTGGCCGACAGTCTGAGGATAGATGGC
>CAZOHN010000238.1:0-5453 GCA_964579325.1 uncultured Rhodobacterales bacterium | reverse complement strand
TCACCGACCTCGCCAACGCCAAAAAAGCCGTCCAAGCCCTCTTCAGCGACCACCCGCCGCCCCGCCCCGAACCACCGCAGAGCAAGTGGCCGGAAATCATCCAGCGGATCTTTCAGGGGTAGGGAGAGAAGAATGACGAAGTAATGCGGGGAAGATGATCTTCCCCGCGCCCCACCATTATTTGGGGCGGTTCTCTGGGGGTGAACTACCTGCCGCCGAGCCAGCGAGCGGTTTCGATTCCGAGATTGGCCGCTCGCGCCACGTAGTCGGCGAAGCCGCCTTGGTGGACCATTGCCACCGCACCGGCCATCAGCGCGAAAAGCCCAAGCGCCAGGAGCCCGGCCAACAGCCAGAGCCCGATCCGCCCATGCGCCACCCAGGCCGCCACCGCCCGCCGCGTCCGGCTCCGCGTCGCGTCGTCCAACTCGTCCCACCGCTCCAAATGATCCGCCCAAGCCTCCCGCCGCGCCGACAGGAACAGGAGGCCTAAGGGGCTCATCCAGACCACGACGACATGCAAAAATGTAGGAAGCAGCGTCGTCAGCAGCATCAGGGACAGCCACGCCCCCTCCGTGAACGGCGCCGCGGCAGCTCCGTCCACATACACCTCAAGATCGAACGCGTGCGCCGGCCCCGTCCACAGCGAAGCCTGATTGTAGGCTTCGAAGCCCAGCGCCAACACGAACGCCATGGCGAGCAGCATGAACGCCGCAAGCGCAAAATCCGCCACTCCGTGCCAAAACACCACGAGCCCCAGCCGCAGCGCCCCCACGCCACCGTCGAGAACCCGCAGCAAGTGCGCCCCCAACCGCCGCGTCACCCACCAGGAGCCCCAGTCCACACCGCCATTTATCAGCGGCAGGACGAGGAAAAATACGAGGAGAACTAATGAGTACTCCTCGACAAAGCCCCGTCCACCCAACGCGCTCGCGCTCGAAATAGCGATGATAATGCCGATGCTTCCAGGGAAGGCGCCGGGCTTTAAGAATAACCCAACTGCAACGGCAATGGCCGCTACGGCGGCAACAGCAACGGCAATGGCAATGGCTGAGTCATCGACACCCGCAAGAACGAGATCTAATGCAATTATTGCGCCTACGCTGCCAACATAGGCAAGCGTAATGGTAATGGCAGCGGTACCGGCAAGGGCAAGGGTAAAGGCGAAGGATATGGCAAAGCCATAGGCATATGCTATGCCGACGGCACCGGCAACACCAGCAAGAACAGAGATGGCGGCAACGGTAGCGGCTCCGAAAAGTGCACCCGCAAGGGCAACTACCCCTATCCCGGCGGTAACCGAAGCGAGCGGACCTGTCCATTCGGAGCGGACCCTGTCCCGTACCGCCACGCCCGCGACGACACCGGCGGCCGGCAACGCACACAACATAACAGCAGAGACCAGGAAGACGGCAGCATCTTCCGTCACCATGAGGACCAGACGCGTCAGCATCAAGAGGAGAGCGGTGCTCGCAACCAGCCGAAAGCAGCGATCGACGCTGATCCGCCGGGGCCGCGGTCGACGCCACATGCGCAGGAGGCGTGTGATCAATCGCCGCTTGAAGCCACGAATGCTCGGCCCTAGGCGCCTCCCGAGCCAGTAGCCCAAAAGCGGCATCAGCGCGAGGGCCGCTCCCGCTTCAAGGCGCGCCGGCCCGCCGCCACCCGTCGACAAGAACGCGATGCCTCCGACGACACCAGGGCCGCCCAGTCCCCAGACGAGAAAGAACCCGGCGTAGGGGTAGACGATCGCCACGATGATACAGCGGCCGAGTGCCTTGGCCGAGGCTGGGGGTCCAAATGCGCGGTCGAGCCGCCGCATGCCCCGATCGAGTCCGTCCCGGTAGCGCCGGCCGAGCGAGCCATCGCGCAATCGGGCGGCTGCATCCTCGCGAAAGGTGGCATCACCGGCGAGGTCGTCCATCACCTCCCGCCGCGACGGACCGAGCCAGGCTAGTAGCGCCGCCAAGCCACCCACGACCCCGCCGATACCGCCGGCGACGCCGATCCATCCGGCCCAGTCGATCCCCGTTCCCCCCATCGGCACTCGCGCGCCCGATTGCCCAATCCCACCAGAGCGCTATCAGCAGACACCACCGACGGCAACCGCGAGCTTTCTGCACTGGCAAGGTCGGTGAAAGGAATAGCTGCTACGAACCCTCGGTGAGGACTGAAGATTTCGTCGAAAGAGGCGCAGAACGTCATCGCAAAAAATGGTGTCAGAAGTCTCTTCGCCTCTCAGCGTCGAGCCCGAGCCTCGCTGAAACCACCACGACAAAGTAACGGAGGCGCCCACGGGGAGGCGCTGCCTCCCTCGTGAGCCTTCCTATAAGCAACGCTTATACTAAATCATATGCCTGCACATGAAGTCGCGAATCATGCGTCTTATACCGACTCATGCTGGCCCGCGATGTGTCGTTTCATGCGCCATATCCTGAGAAATGAGTCGGTATATGACGCGGAACCCGAGGAATGAGTCGATTTATGCGCCATTAGCGTTGCTTATGGCGCAGAATCCGTCACTTCTCGTTACAAATACCAGCAAACGAACCCGGCAATCCGGCGAACGAACCCACCGAATCGACGAGCGAACCCGGCCATGCAGCGAGCGAACCCGGGTTTCGCGAACGAACCCGAGGGGACGGGATGTCGCAGGCAGCGTCGATTTCGCTTGCTATGTCAGGATCTTGAGGGCCGCTGGGCCGCTGCCGCCCCGAGTGCGGGCGCAGCACCGCCAAGAGCGCCATAGGCCCGGCTACCGAGCGAACCCGGGAGGCTTGACCGATTTGCTGATATAGGTTATTATGCCTATTATCGGAACGGTCCGGCCGTCTCACGTGACCTTGCCGCGGGCTCGGAAGGCTGGGTGGTCGTAGGCCCGCTCGCGCATGATGGTGGTGAGGCGGGTGACCGCGTCCTGGATGTCGGTGTGGCGGAGATAGAGGGGGGCGAAGCCGAAGCGGATGATGTTGGGCTCGCGATAGTCGGGAATCACGTCCCGGGCGATCAGCGCCTGGGTGATGGCGTAGGCGTCCGGGTGGGCCAGCGCGATCTGCGCACCGCGCTGCTCGGCGTCGCGCGGGCTCAGCAGCGTGAAGCCCTGATCGCCGAGTTCGGCCTCGACCAGGGCGAGGAAACTGGCGGTCAGGCTCTTCGCCTTCGCGCGGACCTGGTCGAGGGGGGCTTCGGCCGCGATCCGGATACCTTCCCTGAGGGCCACGAGGCTGAGGATCGGCGGCGTGCCGGCCTGAAAGCGGCGGATGCCGGCGGCAGGCTGGTAGGTGGGCTCGAAGGCGAAGGGCTGCTGATGCCCGAACCAGCCGCTGATCGGCTGGCGGGCCGCCTCGTGGTGCCGCTCGGCGAGGTAGAGGAAGGCGGGGGCACCCGGCCCGCCATTGAGGTATTTGTAGCCGCAGCCGACGGCCATATCGATGCCACGGGCGGCAAGCTCGATCGGCAGGACGCCGGCGCTGTGGGCGAGGTCGGCGAGGCAGACAGCGCCTTGGTCGTGCGCCGACCGGACCAGCCGGTCGAGGTCGAGGATCGCCCCCGAGCGGTAGTCGACATGGCTCGCCATGACCAGCGCCGTGTCGGTGGTGACGCATGCTGCGAGGTCGTCCGGGGCGTCCACGAGCTGCAGCCTGAGGCCGGTGAGGCCGGCAAAGCCCTGGGCAACATAGAGGTCGGTCGGGAAGTTGCGCTTGTCGGCGAGGATGGTGCTCCGCTCGGGACGGAGGCTCCTCGCAGCACCCAGGAGCTTGAAAAGATTGACGGAAATCGAATCGCCGACGGCGACCTCATGGGCCTCGGCACCAATGACGACCGCGAGATCCCTAGCGATGTCGGCGGCGAGATCGATCCAGCCGGCGGTGTTCCAGCTCTTGATGAGGCTCTGGCCCCAGTCCTCGGCCACCGCCTTGGCGACGGCGGCCCTGGTCGCCCGGGGCAGGGCACCCAGGGAGTTGCCGTCGAGATAGACCACACCTTCGGGCAGCTCGAAGCGGTCGCGAAAGGGGGCCAGCGGGTCGGCGGCGTCGAGGGCGGCAAGGTCCATGGTGCTGGCCTCAGCAGTAGCGTTCGGGGCCGACCCATTGCTGGGTGGAATAGCGGTCGCCATGCGCCCAGCCGACCGGCAGGGCCGCCTCGATGCGGGCAAGGTCGTCTGGTGTCAGCTCGAGCTCGGCACCCCGGGCGAGCTCGCGCAGGTGGCCGGGCGAGCGGGTGCCGGGGATGGGGATGACCTGGTCCGAGCGGTGCAGCAGCCAGGCGATGGCAAGCGCCGCCGTGGGCTCGCCCATCTCGCGGGCGAGCTGGCGCAGCCGGTCGGACTGCTCCAGATTGGCCGCGAGATTCGGCCCGGTGAAGCGGGGATTGGCGGCGAGGAAGGCCGAGTCGGCCACGGTCTCCGGTGTCGGCGGGTGGTCGGTGAGGAGACCGCGGGCGACTGGCGAGAAGGCAACAAGTGCCGTGCCGAGCTCTGCGCAGGCCTGGACGAGACCCAGTTCCGGGGCGCGTGTCGCAAGGGAGTACTCGGACTGGACGGCGGCTATGGGGTGGACGGCAGCGGCACGGCGCAGCGAGCTCGGGGCGATTTCGGAGAAGCCGAAGCTCTTGATCTTGCCGGCCCGGATGAAGCCCGCCAGGGTTTCGGTCACCTGCTCGATCGGGATCGCCGGATCGCGGCGATGGACGTAGAAGAGGTCGATGGTGTCGACACCGAGCCGCTCCAGGCTGGCGTCGAGCTCGGCCGCGAGATGCGCGTGGCTGTTGTCGAAGCCTCGGGCACCGGTCTCCGGGTCGCGGTGGATGCCGGCCTTGGTCGCGATGGTGAAGGGTGGGGGGCCGCCGTGGTCACGCAGGAAGCTGCCGATGACGCGCTCGGAGAGGCCCATGCCGTAGACGTTGGAGGTATCGAGATGGTCGATCCCGAGCTCGAGGGCGGTGCGCAGCACCGTATGCGACGCCGTCTCCGTGGTCGGCCCGTAGAAGGCCGTGAACGACATGGCCCCCACACCGATGGCCGAAACCAAGGGCCCCTCGACCCCCAACCGACGCTTCTGCATGCTTCCTCCTCGCTTTCGCCCACCGATCATCGCGGCACCACACCACCATGGCAAGCCGCCCACCGGCGCAAAGGACTGGAGGGGCCCGGGGAGGCGCTGCCTCCCCGGACTTCTTGTCTTTTCCTGCGTCCCACTCCGTGATCACCTGGGAGGACGAAGGCATCGTGCTCACCGTCCGCCCTCTGGGCGAGCGGGACGCCATCCTTTCCGCCATGACCTTCGCGCATGGCCGCCATGCCGGGCTGGTGCGTGGCGGGGCCGGCAAGCGACAGGGGGCTCTCTTGCAGCCAGGCAACCGGCTACAGGTCGCCTGGTCGGCGCGGCTGGAGCAGCACCTGGGGGCTTATGCGATCGAGCCCGTGCGGCTGCATGCGGCCCGGATCATGGGCGATG
>CAZOHN010000237.1:0-5465 GCA_964579325.1 uncultured Rhodobacterales bacterium | reverse complement strand
CGGACGGTGCGCCGGGCCTCATCGGGCCAGTTGAAGTGCGGGCAGGCCGCCTTCAGCTTGCCCTCTTCGGCCACCGTCACCCCCCGCGCGATCACGCGGTGGATCGGCAGCGTCCTGAGGTCCGAGGTCAGGATCAGGTCGGCCCGCCGACCCGGCGCGATGCTGCCCAGTTCCCGCTCCAGCCCGAAATGGGTCGCGGTGTTGATCGTCGCCATCTGGAGCGCCACCAGCGGATCGCAGCCGCAGGCGATGGCGTGGCGCACCACCCGGTTCATGTGGCCCTCGTTCACCAGCGTGCCGGAATGGCAATCGTCGGTGCACAGGATGAAGCCGCGCGGGTCGAGGCCCTTCTCGGTCACGGCCGTGATCTGTGCCTGAACGTCGTACCAGGCGCTGCCCAGTCGCAGCATCGCGCGCATCCCCTGCCGGACGCGGGCGATGGCGTCCACCTCGCGCGTGCCCTCGTGGTCGTCCGAGGCTCCCCCGGCCGCATAGGCGTGGAACGCCGGGCCGAGGTCGGGTGCGGCATAGTGGCCGCCCACGGTCTTGCCGGCCCGCATCGTCTCGGCCATCTCCGCCAGCATCTGCTGGCTGCCCGCGATCACGCCGGGGAAGTTCATCATCTCGCCCAGCCCGATCACCCCCGGCCAGCTCATCGCCTCGGCAACGTCGTCGGGGCCGATCTCGTAGCCCGTGGTCTCGAGTCCCGGCGCGGACGGCGCGCAGGAGGGCATCTGGGTGAAGATGTTGACGGGCTGCATCTCGGCCTCGTCGTGCATCATACGCACGCCCGCGAGGCCCAGCACATTGGCGATCTCGTGGGGGTCGTGGAACATCGTCGTGGTGCCGTGCGGGATGACGGCGGCGGCGAACTCGGCCGGGGTCAGCATGCCGCTTTCGATGTGCATGTGCCCGTCGCAGAGGCCCGGGATCAGGAAGGTCCCGGTGACGTCGATCACCTCGGTCTGGGGTCCGATGCAGTGCGAGGCATCCGGGCCGACATAGGCGAAGCGCCCCTCGGCGATGGCGACCTCCCACCCCGGCAGCACCTCGCGGGTGTGGACCGAGACGACAGAACCGCCCCGGATCACAACATCGGCGGGCGCGCGCCCTGCGGCGACGGCGACGAGACGGGGGGCGCAGTCGGCCCAGGGACGGATCGGAGCGGATGTGTGTGCCATGTCGGACTGTCTCACCCGTTCGGGGCGGCTTCAAGGGGGTGAAGCACGCACGCCGTGACGAGGCCATGACATCTCAGCGCAGCCGGACCGTCGCCCCGGCCGAGCGGCCCGCCGCGTCGATCACCGAGAGGGTGACGAAGCCCGGCCCGAGGCCCCCCAGAACCTCCTGCCGTTCGCGGCTGGCGACCGCGACGGGACGGCCGTCGGCGAGCCAGGTGAAGGGCGGCGTGCCCTCGGCGACCTTGAGCACGAGGCGGCCCCCGCCCTCGATCTCGGCCCCGTCGGGAGGGAAGGCGATGCGGGGCGCGTCCGGGCCTGATTGGGCCAGTGCCGCGCCAGGGCGGCGGAAGCGTTGAAGAGGTTGAGGAAGGGCGGCCGTGCCGACCATCAGCGTCGCGGGTGGTGGCGGCGGCAGCGCCTCGGGCGTGCCCTTGAGGCGCTGGAAGGCAGAAAACAGGACGGGCGCGGCGGCTTCGGCCCCGAAGGCTCCGGGGACGGGCGTGCCATCCGGCCGCCCGATCCAGACTGCGACGACGTGGCGGCCGTCGAAGCCCACGGCCCAGGCGTCGCGGTGGCCATAGCTCGTGCCCGTCTTCCAGGCGATGCCGCGTGCGGCGTAACCCGCGGGCGCGGGGATGCCCTTCAGGATATCGGCCACATGCCAGGCGGCTTCGGGCGGCAGCACCTCGCCCCCCTGCCCTGCCCCTCCGACAGCGGTGGCGTGCAAATCGACCGCGCGGCCGCCATTGGCGAGCGCGGCATAGAGCCGGGCGAGGTCTTCGAGCGTGAGGCCGACGCCGCCCAGCGCCACGGCAAGACCCGGCGTGCCGCCGGGGATGACGGGCTCGGCCCCCGCGCGGCGCAGGTGGACCAGAAGTCGCTCGGGGCCCAGCGCCTCGGTCAGCTGCACCACCGGCAGGTTCAGCGACATCTGCAGCGCGGCCCGGGCCGTGACCGTCCCGCGATACTGGCCATCGAAATTCTGCGGGCGGTAGCCGGCGAAGTCGGTCGGGCGGTCGTCGATGAGGGTTTCGGGGTGGGCGAGGCCGTCGGCGAAGGCGAGGCCGTAGACCAGCGGTTTCAGCGTGGAGCCCGGCGAGCGCAGGGCGCGCGTCATATCGACATAGCCCTCGCGGGTATCCTCGGTATAGCCGGCCGAGCCGACCGAGGCGAGGATCTCGCCGGTGGTATGGTCCGCCACGATCAGCGCAGCCGAGAGCCGCTCGCCCTGGCCCTGCACCGCCTGCGCCGCCAGTGCCTCCATCGCCGCCTGCACCCGAAGGTCGAGCCGGGTGTGGTGGACGGGACGGAACGGGTCGGCGGCGTGGAGCCGGTCCGCGAGGTGCGGCGCGTGTGCGGGGAAGGGCCGCCGCGCGTCGGGCAACGCTTCGCGGCGGGCGGCGGCAGCGCGGTCCTCGCTGAGCACGCCGAGGCGGACCATGCGCGCGAGCACCCGCTCCCTCCCCGCCTCGGCTGCCGTGGGGTCACGGTCCGGGCGGCGGCGTTCGGGCGACTGCGGGAGTGCGACGAGGAGCGCGGCCTCGGCCGGGGTCAGGCGGCGCGGTTCCTTGCCGAAATAGGCGCGGGCAGCGGCGCGGACGCCCTCGAGGTTGCCGCCGAAGGGCGCGCGATTGAGGTAGAGATCGAGGATGCGGTCCTTGGGCAGCCGCCGCTCCAGCGCCAGCGCCACCCGCACCTGACGGAGCTTGCCGCTCCAGGCCCCGGTGCCGCCGTCTTCCAGAAGCCTCGCGACCTGCATCGTCAGCGTCGAGCCGCCCGAGACGATCCGGCCCGCGGTGGCCGCCTGCCACAGGGCGCGGGCGACGGCGCGGGGGTCCAGGCCCCCGTGTTCGTCAAAGCGGCGGTCCTCGTAGGCGACGAGCATGGCAAGGTAGAGCGGATCGACCTCGGCCGCCATGACAGGGAGCCGCCAGCGCCCGTCAGAGACGGTATAGGCACGCAGGAGCCTCCCGTCTCGGTCCACCACCTGCGGCGAGGTCTCGGCCACCAGCGTCGGCAGGACAGTCGCGTCGATCCAGGCGTCGACCCCGTCACGCGCCGCCGCCCCCGCCCAAAGGGCGAGCGTCAGGACCAGGAGGCCCCGGCGGATCATTCCGTCACGGTCACGCGGCCCGCATCGGTCCGCGCGCGGAACTCGGGGCGGTACATGTCCTCGACACTTGCCGCCGGGTGATGGAACGAGCCAGGCGAGATCGCGCGGACGATGTAGGCAAGGCGGAATGGCTGGTCGCCGTAGCGGTCGATGGCGGCAAGGAAGCGGTCGGACCGCGCCTCGGTGTGCTCGGCCTCCGCGGTCGCATCGAGCCAGTCGAGCGCGCGGATGTCGCCCGCGCGCAGCAGGTTGGGGTTGTCGATCTCGAAGCCCGCCGGCAAGGGGTCCGAGACCATCAGGCGCGCGTCGCGCGGGCCGAAGGGCTGCACCTCGAGTACCGCCACCAGACGGGTGCCGAGGGTGACGATGGACGGATCGGCAGGCTGGCCCTCGAGCGTGTAGTAGCTGCGCGATATCGCCCAGCCGTTGCCGCCCGCCGGTTCCGGCTCGGCCGGCACGCCGAATGTGGTTAGCGTGATCGTCTCCTCGCCCGGACCCTCGTTGCGGATGGCGATGCCCGAGCCACCCGCATCGGCCTCCAGCACACGCACGAGCGGGCCCGCGGCTGGCACCCCGTCGATGGTAAGCGCGGTCGCCGGATCGCCCGTGAGCGCGTGGGCGGCCAGAAGCGTCCAGAGCGCCTCCTGCGTGCTGCGGCCCTGACCCGCGTTGGCGATGCGGGCGGCGAGCGCCTCGCGGTCGACGGCCCGGCTGCCGGATTCCAGTGCCAGCGCCAGCACGCCTGCGGTATCCCGCAGCCGGGTGCCGTAGTCGGCCCGCCAGAGGGCGGTGTTCTCGGCCGGGCCGTCGAGCATCCGCGCCGCGCGGGCGAACATGGCGTCAGCGCGGGTCTGGTCGCCATAGGCGGCCAGCGCGGCACCGATCTGGGCTGCTGCGAGGGGCGACCCGAAGGCTTCACCCTTTACGTCGGCATAATAGCGCAGGTCGCCCACCGCCGCCGCACCCTCGCGAGCGAGCACGTGAAGCGCGTAGGCGAGGTCCTGCCCGCCGCTGTCGAAGTCGGTGTAGTAGTTGACCGCGTTGCGCAGGTTATCGAGCGCCATGCGGAACGCGCGGTCGGGCACGGCATGACCCTTGCCCTTCGCACGGCTGAGGAAGTCGGTCACATAGGCATCAAGCCAGAGATCGCCCGAGGACGGACCCCAGAGACCGAATGACCCGTTCGAGCCCTGATTGGTCAGCACCTCGGCGATCGCCTGCTCGATCCGCTCGGCCGCAGTGGCCTGCGCCGCGAGGCCCATCACGCGCGCCATCTCGTCGAAGTAGATCAAAGGCATTGCAGCCGAGGTGATCTGTTCGGTGCAGCCGTAGGGATAGCGGTCGAGCGCGGCGAGAAGGCCGGGTGCGTCGAAGCGCGCGAGCGGTCCGGCAGCGAGCGTGGCGGTGCCCGTGCCGGGGACCAGCCCGGCGAAGACATTCCCGTCGAAGTCGAAGGTCTGCCCGGCGGCCAGGGTGAACCGGGTCTGTCGCGACAGTTCGGGGTCATTCGACCGGACCGGAAGCGTCAGGTCCCTGGTCAGTTGCTTCCCGTCCGGCGTGGTGAGCGCGACACGGAGCGTGGCAAGGCCGGCCTCCGAGGCCGTGAGCGGAACGGAGAACGTCGCCTTGCCCTGTGCCACGAGATCGACGCCCGAGGGAACCGGACCGAGGGCGACGCCCGAGGCCGTGACATCGAGGCCCATGCGGCCCGTCGGCCCGGAGGCGTGGACGATCTCCAGCAGGAGCCGCGACGTGTCGCCGGGGGCCAGCAGGCGCGGGACCGATGCGGTGACGACGACCGGATCGCGGACGAGGATGTCGGCCTCGGCCTGGCCCACGCCGGCGGGCGACCAGACCACGGCCATCAGCCGCACGGTTCCGTTGAAAGCGGGCAGGTCGAAGGCGGTGCGGGCCACGCCGTCGGCCCCCACTTCGACAGGGCCGGAGAAGAACGCCACGAGGTCCTCGGTCGGCGGGTCGCCCTCGAGGCGCTTTTCGGACATGGCATCGCCGCCCGACCGCACCTCGCCCAGCGCGCCGTTCATCCCGTCGATCAGCCGACCGTAGAGGTCGCGCATTCCCACGCCCAGCTTGCGCTGGCCGAAGTAGTGCCCCTGCGGGTCGGGGCTTTGGTAGCCCGTGAGGTTGAGGATCCCCACGTCCACCGCCGC
>CAZOHN010000236.1:3600-5520 GCA_964579325.1 uncultured Rhodobacterales bacterium | reverse complement strand
CTGGCGGACATGTCCCCGGCCTTCGAGAAGGGCCGCGCCTACTTCCGCGTGGCGCAGGACATCGACCGGATCGAAAGCGACGCCGACGACCTCGCGCGCGAGGCAGCCGGGCTTGCAGTCGACGATCCGCGCCGCGGGGCGCTTCTCGCCCGGCGGTCGATGCTTCTCAGCCGGATCGGTCTCTTGCGGCTCGAGCTGCGCCGCTACGACAGCTGGCCCTGAGCGCGGCCCTAGACCGAAACCGCCGCCAGAAGGTCCTCGCGCGCGATGTCGTCCTTGCGGCCTGCCATCGTCACTTCGCCGCGCGTCAACACGTAGAAGCGGTCCGCCAGCCCCCAGGCGAAGTCGAAATACTGCTCGACCAGCACGATCGCCATCTTGCCCTCGTCGCGCAGGAGCGAGATGACGCGGCCGATCTGCTGGATGATGTTGGGCTGGATGCCCTCGGTGGGTTCATCGAGGAGCAACAGCTTCGGCCGCGTGATCAGCGCCCGGGCGATGGCAAGCTGCTGCTGCTGGCCGCCCGACAGGTCGCCGCCGCGGCGGTTCTGCATGTCCTTCAGCACCGGGAAAAGCTCGTGGATATGGGCCGGCACGCCGCGTTCCGCGCGCGGCAGGCAGGCGAACCCGGTCTCGAGGTTCTCGTGGACAGTCAGAAGCGGAAAGATCATCCGCCCCTGCGGGACATATCCCAGCCCCCGGTGGGCGCGTTCATGCGCCGGCATCCGCCCGATCTCCTCGCCCGCGAGCGTCACCGACCCCGCAACCTTGCGATGCGTGCCCGAGATCGCCTTGAGGAGCGAGGTCTTGCCGGTGCCGTTGGTGCCCATCACGCAGGTCACCCGCCCGACGTCGGCTTCGACCGAAAGCCCGTGCAGGATCTGGCTCTGCCCGTAATGCAGGGTGAGGTTGTCCGTCTTCAGCATCTCACCTCCCCAGGTACACGTCGATGACTTCCTGGTTCGAGGTCACATGGTCGAGGCTGCCCTCGGCCAGCACGCGCCCCTCGTGCAGCACCGTCACCTTGCAGTCGAGCCGACGCACGAACTCCATGTCGTGCTCGACCACCACGACGGCGCGCGTCCTTGCCGCCTCCTTCAGGAGGTCGGTCGTGTGCTCGCGCTCGGCCGGCGTCATGCCGGCCGCCGGTTCGTCCACCAGCAGCAGGCGCGGCTCCTGTGCCAGCAGCATCCCGATTTCCAGCCACTGCTTCTGCCCGTGCGACAGCTCCCCCGCGATCCGGCCGATCTGGTCGGCAAGCCCGATCTCGCCCGCCAGCTCCTCCACCCGCGCCACATCCGCCCCGGAGCGGTGGTAGAGCAGCACCGAAAACGGCCCGCGGTCCTTCTTGAGTGCCAGCAGCAGGTTGTCGAACACCGTCTGGTCCTCGAACACCGTGGGGCGCTGGAACTTGCGCCCTACGCCTGCGCGCGCGATCTCGGCCTCGGACATCTTCAGCAGCGACGCCGACTTCTCTCCCCACAGAACCCGCCCCTCATCGGGCCGGGTCTTGCCGGTCACGATATCCATGAAGGTGGTCTTGCCCGCCCCGTTCGGCCCGATCACGGCCCGCAACTCGCCCTCATCGATGGAGAACGACAGGTTGTTGATCGCGCGGAACCCGTCGAAGGTGACCGAGACGCCCGAAACCTCGAGAAGCGCGCCCATCAGCCCCTCCGCACGAAGATGCGCTCGACCAGACCGGCAAGCCCGTTCGGCGCGAAGAGGGTGACGAGGACGAAGGCGAGGCCGAGGAGGACCTGCCACCAGTCCACCCAGTTGATCGTGTAGAATCCCAGCGGGATCGACGGCGCCCGGCCGCCGGTGAACCACGACGACAGCAGCGACACGAAGGCCGCGCCGAGGACCGCCCCCCAGAGCCGCCCGCGCCCGCCGATGGCGACCCAGACCGCGAGGTAG
>CAZOHN010000236.1:0-3590 GCA_964579325.1 uncultured Rhodobacterales bacterium | reverse complement strand
GGCGGGGTTCACGATGCCCGCCTGCGGGTAGTAGAGCGCGCCCGCGATGGCCGCGATCACTGCCGTCAGGGTGAAGACCGTCAGCTTGTAGCCCTCGACCCCGTAGCCCAGGAACCGCACCCGCGCCTCGTCGTCGCGGATGCCGCGGATCACCGAGCCGAACTTGCCCGAGACCACCCAGGCCGCCAGCGTGTAGCCCGCGCCGAGGGCGAGCGCCGAGGCCCAGAGGAACCAGATCGAGACGGTCGATTGCGGCACGTCGTCGAGGCCGGGCAGGTTCTGCAGGCCCGACAGCCCGTTGTTGCCGCGAAAGCCGCTGTCGTTCTGGAACATCCACAGCGACAGCGCGAGTGTCATGGCCTGGGTCAGGATCGACAGATAGACGCCGGTCACCCGGCTGCGAAACGCCAGCCAGCCGAAGACCAGCGCGAGAAGTCCTGGAATCAGGACGACGAGCGCCAGTTGCAGCGTCAGGCTGTGGGCAAAGGCCCAGACCAACGGAAACTCCGACGATCCCACCACGCCGAAAATCTGCGTGCCCACCCCGTCGCGTATCTCCTGCGGCGTGGCCGGGATCGCGGCGCCCGAGGATGCCGCGGCCACGATGCCCTCGGTCCGGGCATACATCAGCCACATGCCGATCATGTAGCCGCCGATCCCGAAGAAGGCCATGTGGCCGAGCGACAGGATCCCGCAATACCCCCAGACAAGGTCCATCGCCACCGCCACCAGGCACAGGCACAGCGTCTTGCCCAGCGTCTTGATGAACGAGGTCGAGATCAGCCCGATGCCGAAGCCTTCCGCCAGCACAGTGGCGATCAGCGTGAAGGCCGCGAGCAGGCCGAGGAAGATCAGGACCGAGGGGTTCTTCGCCAGAAATCCGGGCTGCATGGCTTCAATCCCCCGCCGCGCGGCCCCTGAGGGCGATGATGCCCTTGGGCCGGAACTGGATGAACAGGATGATGAACAGGATCATGTAGGTCTGCGCGGCGAGCGTGTTGGAGGGGTTGAACCACTCGATGCCCTTCTGCAGGAACCCGATCAGCGTGGCCCCCGCGAGCGTGCCCCAGATGTTGCCCACACCCCCCACCACGACCGTCATGAAGCTCTGCACGATGTACTGCTGGCCGATCTCGGAGGTCACCTGCGCGAAGAGGCCGATGGCCACGCCCGCGATCCCGGCGATGCCCGAGCCGAGCCCGAAGGTCAGCATGTTGATCCGGTCGGGGTCGATCCCCATCGAGGCCGCCATGCGCGGGTTCTGCGTGACGGCGCGCACCTCGAGGCCCAGCCGCGTGCGCTTGAGGATGAACAGCAGCAGCACCAGGAAGATCAGCGCCAGCACGAAGATCGCCACCCGGATCGTCGAGATCGAGACGATCTCGTTGAAGCCCACCGATCCGCCCAGCCAGTCCGGCGAGGTCAGAGGACGGGCCTGCGTGCCGAAGATGTTCTTCGCAAGCTGCTGAAGCGCGATCGAGATGCCGAAGGTCGCCAGCAGCGTCTCCAGCGGCCGGTGATAGAGCCAGCGGATCACCAGCCGCTCCATCGCCCCCCCCGCGCCGGCCGTCACGACAAAGGCCAGCGGCAGCGCGATCAGGATCGACAGCGTGTAGTCGGGCACGAAAAGCTGCACGACATAGCCCGTATAGGCGCCCATCATGATGAACTCGCCATGCGCCATGTTGATGACGCCCATGACCCCGAAGGTGATGGCAAGCCCGATGGCGGCAAGGAAGTAGATCGACGCCAGCGAAAGCGCATCGAGCGTCAGGTCGGCGGCCTGCATGACCCCGACCTTCGTGGCGATCGCGTCGAGCGCATCCTGTGCGGCCGTCGTGATGGCGGGCGAGGGGTCCCGGTAGGCGTCGAAGAAGCTGTGCGCAGACAGGGCCGCTGCCACCGTTTCGTCCGAGGGCGCGTCGGGCACCCGGTCCTCGGCGGCCAGCGCCGCATACGCACGGACCCGCGCCGCCGGATCGGACAGCTGCGCGACGGCAACGCCGCCGACAAACCCGCCCTCCACATTGGCCTCGAGCGCGGCGCGCACTTCGGCGGCAGTCGGCACCGGGGCAAGCGCGCCTGCGGCTACCAGAAGCGCAATGGCCTCCTCGCGGCTGATGTCGGTCCCGACCTGCAGCGCCTGCGCCACGTTGGCCCCGTCCGGCACCGGCCCCTCGGCCACCGTGCGTGTCGTCGCCACCAGCGGGTTCAGCACCGCCCGCACATCCACGCCGATATCGCCCGCAAATCCCTCGATTGCGGCAATGCGTGCCGCTTCGTCGGCGTCGAAGCGGATCGTCAGCAGCCGCTCCAGCCGCTCCTTTTGCGCCTTCAGCGCCGCGTCGTCCTCGTCGGCAATCGTATCGCGCAGGGCTTGCAGGTGCGACTCATCGGGATCGCGTGAAATCGAGGCCAGCGCCGCCGCGCGCTGGCCTGGGTCGGGGTCGGCCAGCTGGAACTGCACCAGCGCCGCCGAGATCAGCGCGCGGATGCCGCCGCCGGGGCGCAACTGGTCGAACTCCGCCTTCGGCGCGGTCCCGGCCTCGGCCAGCGTCGCCGCATCGGTGAGCACCAGCCCCTCGGCGGTCTCGCTGGCATGGAAGAACAGCCCGTCCGCCTTGCGCCGCCAGACCTCGCGCGCCAGCCAGCGGTCGAGGAAGGTTCGCGCCTCCGGAAGGCCGCTTTCGGCAAGGGCCTCCAGCGCCGGACCGATCCCGCGGCGCGATCCAGCGGCGATGGCGTCGCCATGCTCGGCCAGGATCGCGGCGAGGCCCGGTTCTGGGCCCGGCTCCTGCGCCCGTGCCGGCGCGAACCAGATCAGCCCGCAAAACGCGAGGAGGAGGGTAAGAAGGCGCATCCTGCCTGTCCGGGGTTCTGGGAAAGCTGTGTGACAGAAGTGCAGAGGCGGCACCGGGTCTCCCCGCGCCGCCTCCACGGGTCCGGATCAGTAGTTCGACTTGATCTGAACGCAGGTCTTGGTTTCGGTGTTGTACATGCCGCAGTCGAGCGTCTGCCAGTCGGCTTCCAGCACCGCCGATTCCGGCAGGAAGTCGGTCCAGGCGTCGCCCGCCACCGGCTCGGTCTGGCTCACGATATCGAACTGCCCGTCCGCCCGGATCTCGCCGATCAGCACCGGCTTGGTCAGGTGGTGGTTCGGCAGCATCTTCGCGATCCCGCCGGTCAGGTTCGGCACCTCAAGCCCGTACATCGCCTCGCGCACGGCATCGACATCCGTTGTGCCGGCCTTCTCGACCGCCTGCACCCACATCTGGAAGCCGATCACATGGGCCTCCATCGGGTCGTTGGTCACGCGCTCGTGCCCGGCGAAAGCCTTCCAGGTCTCGATGAAGGCCGCGTTCTCGGGCGTGTCGGCCGACTGGAAGTAGTTCCAGGCCGCGAGGTGGCCCACGAGGTTCGAGGTGTCGAGGCCCGAAAGCTCCTCCTCGCCCACCGAGAAGGCCACGACCGGGATGTCGTCTGCCGAGATGCCGGCCGCCGCGAGTTCCTTGTAGAAGCCCACGTTGGCGTCACCGTTGATCGTCGAGATCACGCCCACCTTCTTGCCGTCAGCGCCAAGTGCCACCACG
>CAZOHN010000235.1:3433-5559 GCA_964579325.1 uncultured Rhodobacterales bacterium | reverse complement strand
CAGCTCGAGGGAATCATCCCCGCGCTGGAGCCCTCCCACGCGCTGGCGCATGTGATGAAGATCGCGCCGACGCTGCCGAAGGACCACCTGATCGTGATGAACATGTGCGGCCGGGGCGACAAGGACATCTTCACCGTGGCCAAGCACCTCGGCTTCGACATGAAGATCTGATCTCAGTCGGCCGCGTCGAGGGATTCGAGGCGGCTGCGCGCGAACCGGCAGGGCGCCTTGACCGACTTCGCGTCCGGCCCCTCGCCGCTCAGGCTGCAGGCTTCGCGATAGAGCCGCGCGGCGGTCTGACGGTCCTGCTCCACGCCTTCGCCCAGCGCATAGGTCTGACCTGACATCGCGCAGCCCCAGGCGTCGCCCGCCGCGCAGGCGGCCTCGAACGTGTTGAACAGGCAGGACGCGGTCTGCGACCGGGGCAGGAGCGACAGGGGGTCGTCGTCCCGCGCCGCGTTGCGGATGTTCGCGCCGCGATTGGTGCAGCCGCTGGGGTCGCCCAGCGCACAGCCAAGCGCGTAGCCGTGCCGCGCCGCAGGCTTCAGCGTGCTGTCCCGGCTCTCGAGGATGTAGGCGACCATGGTGCAGGCCTTGCCCGAGTTCCCCTCGAGGCAGGCACTCGCGCAACGCCCGAAGTTCCGCGCGCAGGTGCCTTCTCCGACCGCCTTGTCCTCGCGGGCCAGCCATGACCGTGACGCCCGGCTTCCCTGGATCTCGGCGGGACACCGGGCGAGCAGCCCGTCCACGCCCGGCACCGCGAGGATGCGGTCGGCCACGCGGGCAAGCTCGGCGGGATCGAGGTCCCGGCCCGGCGGCGGCGTGTCCTTGCCGAATTCGAGCGCAAGGATGACGGCGGCCCCGGCCAGAACAATCGGGATCACCCCGCGCATCGGATTGGTCGACATCTGATCGGCGGTCCCGCGTTTCTCAGGCCACCCCGGTATAGCCGGGATTGCGGCAAACTTGCGACGGGACGGGCGCCAAGGCCGCCGCAAACCCGGCCTAAACCACGGTTTAGGGCGCTTGCCCCGCGGTTTATGGCGCTGCCGGTAAACCTCTGCGCAATGGTCCCGGTGTGGGTGGCGTGCTGGATTGGCGTCACCGGCAACCCGACCACGGGGCGCCCCAAACCGGAAAAGGACAGATCATGAAACTCAGGAAAACGGTTCTCCTCGCCGTCGCCTTCGCGGCCTTCGGCGCGGTCGCCCAGGCAGAGGTGAATGTCGAGGCGCTTGTCACGCAGCTTCAGTCCGAAGGCTACACCCGCATCGAGGTCACCCGTGGCCGGACCCAGGTGAAGGTCGAGGCGATCCGCGGCACCGAGAAGGTCGAGACGATCTACGATGCCGTGACCGGCGCCATCCTCAAGACCGAGAACGAGGCGGTGCGCCCGCAGGAAAACACGAACCCCGGTGTCCGGATCCGCGACCGCAACCGCGACTTCGTGAAGTCCCGCGGCTCGGACGACGACGACGATGATGACAACGACGACGACGACAACGGCAGCAACGACAACGACGACGACGATAACGGCAGCAACGACGACGATGACAACGGCGGCGACGACGACGACAACGGCGGCGACGACGATGACAACGGCGGCAGCGAGAACGACGACGACGACTGACCCTTGCCATCCTCTGTGCCGATCATGATCGGCAATGAGGCTTTCTCACGACCCGGGCAGGCGATATGGTCTGCCCGGGCCTTCGCGCTCCGGAGAGCTTGAAATGCACCGCAGACACTTCATCCTCACGGCCCTTGCGGCAGCGGCTTTCGCCGCGCCTGCTGCGGCGCAGAGTTTCGAGGACCGACTGCTGCGTCAGCTCCGCCGCCAGGGCTACAACGACATCAGCGTGTCGCGCACGCTTCTGGGCCGGACGCGGATCGCTGCCGCGAACGCGACCGAACGGCGCGAGATCATCTTCAATCCCCGCACCGGCGAGATCCTGAGGGACTACTGGCAGATCATCGGCGGCGGCAACAGGAACGGCTCGCGCCTGATCGACGGCAGCTCGCCGAGCGACGACGACGACGACGACGACGACTATGACGACGACGATGACGATGACGACGACGACAACAGCGGCAGCGGTGGTGGCGGCGGCGACAACGACAACGAC
>CAZOHN010000235.1:0-3333 GCA_964579325.1 uncultured Rhodobacterales bacterium | reverse complement strand
ACGACAACGACGACGGGGACGACAAGTGAGCCCGCCCGCCATGGAGGAGCCCGCCACGCGCGGGACCCGGCCTTGCACGGGGGCCTGGCGCGATGCGTAGCGGGAGCCTGATCCTTGCGATCCTCGTGGTCCAGGCCCTTTGCGCCTTCTTCTTCGTGTCCGACATCGCGGCCTCGGTGCTGGGGCTGCGGGCTACGCCCATCGCCTGGCAGACCCGCGAGCTTCTGGAAATCGGGGCGGCGGTCGGGCTGATCCTCGGGCTGTTGCTGGGGGCCATCGCGCTCCGCCGGTCGATCCGCGCCCGCGCCGCGGCCGAGGAAAAGCTGCGCCGCGCCTCGGCGGCGTTTCTCGACCTGCTGGAGGAACGCTTTGCCGAATGGGGCCTGACCCCGGCCGAACGCGACGTGGCTCTGTTCGCGATCAAGGGCATGTCCACCGCCGAGATCGCCACGCTGCGGTCGACAAGCGAGGGAACCGTCAAGGCCCAGACCAACGCGATCTATCGCAAGGCCGGGGTCTCGGGCCGGCCCCAGCTTCTCAGCCTTTTCATCGAGGACCTGATGGAGTCGAGCGCGATCGACCGGGCCGAGGGCACCGAAGCCGGCGCCGATGCCGCCGAGCCGAGGGCGGTCCAGCAGGGCTGAGACCTGCCACGGACGGCCCGAGGGCGCCTCGCGGATGGCATCCTGCCGTCACCAACATGCGGCGATCCTGGCACGGCGGGCCCCGCCGATGACGGCGGAACCCGCCGCCGCCCCGCCCGGTGAACGTCGTGGCATCATCGGCCTGTCCCCGAGGACAGCGGCGCAGCTCGACCGGCGCGACCGGGGACAAGCCCTCCGGAACCGCCCTCCGGTAGCGGCTCGGGTCCTGTGCGTCCCGGGGAGCGCGTCGGGAAATGCCGGTGTGCGCGCCTTCCGAAGACGGCCCCTGGACGACCCGCGCGCCCGAGGCAGGGCGGAGGCGACGAAGTGCCTGCACCTGCCGGGGCACCTGCCGGGGCACGGGGCGGGGCACGGGGAGGGGCACGGGGCACGGGGCACTGGGGGCGGGGCACTGGGGGCGGGAATGAGATGGTGAGATCGGCGTTCAGGGCGCGCGGGCGCGGCAGGCCGGTACTCCGTCTCCCTCCGTCGGGGCTTTCGGCGGTGATCTGGCCGGTGCACCCCGCGCGCCCTGAACGCGGCTGATCGGGGAGCAGGCCGGGGAGCTTATCCTGGTGCCGGCCGTGGTGCCGGGCGTATCGTTCGGCGGAAGGATTGCGATGACCCTCGCCTTGGGCCGACCCGGCCTCGTGCAGGGCCCGGTCCCTGCCGCCTGTCCGCCCCAAATCCCCGCCGAGGCGCGGGAGGTGATCGTCTAACGCGAACGGGCCGCGGAGGCGGGCGGAATGGTGCGCGTGGTCGCGCCGATGCTGGGCCGCCGGTTCCACTGTCCGGGCCCCGGCCGCGACCGTCGAACGGGTGCGCGCGCATCCGGGCGCCGCCTCACCCCCGCACCGGGCGGCGACCTGGGAGGCGGTGGCCGAGCATGTCGCGTTGCTCCGCCTGCCGGAGGAGCATGTGCCGACACTCGTGGTGGCGGGAGCGCAGGAGCTCGCGGCGCCCGCCGCCGTCCCGGAGGCGCCGCCAGAGCGAATCCCGAAGGCCCGCCGAGCGGCGATGCGAGGTGCGCCCCACATGCGGCACCTCGATCAGCCCGGCGTGTTGCCCGAAGTCGTGGCGGCGTTCCGCGCGGGATGCCGCCGGTGCCGGCGGACCCGCCCCCGGCATCCGAGGGGGGAGTTCAACGCCTGGTCCGACACCGATCAGCTGCCGGAACGGGAGGCGATCGCGGGCTTGGTGACGGCGCGGCAGTTCACCTCGCGCGGGGATGGTCCGCGCCAAGCGGCGCTTGGCGATCCGGCCCGGGAGGTCGTCCTGGACGGGGCGGACGTCCTGGTCTGGGGGGGGCGTTTCGCGCGGTTTCGGCGCGGGCTTCAGCCACTGGACCCGCCTGACGATGGCGCGGGCGCACCCCCTCCGCCTGTCGGAAGAGTTGATCGGCGGGGCCCGGCCGTCCGGTCTGCTTGCGCGCCTGCTGATCGTGGCGATCAAGAGGGCGGTCGATCCAGGCAGGGTGGGACGCGCGGCCTGCTTCGGTGGCCACCCGGGACATCTCCGGTCGCGCGTCTGTCGGGGGCTCGAGCCGGAACGGCGGCCGATCGGCCTGGCGGAGGTCGCAGGCAACGACCTCGCGCGCCTCGTTCCCGTCGCCTTCGAAAGCGCCGGGCTGGCCATAACGCTCGCGGCGGTTCACCAACCCCACCGGCGCCAGCGTCAGCCGACCGTTCGCGCCATCGGGCGCGCCGGCACCCCGTCGGAGGCAAGGACGTTGAGACCGTGAAGGAACACCTCGACCCGACGGTCCGGCAGCGCCGGAAGGGTCGCGACATCCTTTCCGATCAGGGTGCGATGTGGCAGGGGCCCGTGGTGGGCCGGCCCGCAGAAGCCGTCGTGCCGGTTGCCCGATGCCAGTCCGGGCGTCGCGAAATCGACGCCGATCATCTTGACCCGCCGGGTCGGCGGCCGCTCCGCCGCGGCCTGCGCAAGCGGGGCATGACCTCGGTAGTCCGGCGCGACGATCGTCGAGGCGCGGCCGGTGCCGAGCCGCTCGATGCCGCCGGGCCGAACCCGGCACGTTGCTCGGCCATCGGCCCGCCCGGGTGGCAAGAACCCGGAGAACCGACCCGCATCGCCACCCTCCCGATCCTCCGATCATCCCGACGCTCCTGCGTCTCCCGCCCCCGTGAGCAAGCGGGGCGTGCGGGGTGAGGAGCGTTGCCGGAAGGGGGCAGGGGCGAAGGGCGCGGTTCAATGACACGACGATATGGCCTTCTCCGGTTTCTCCAGAGCTTGGGCCGGAGGCGCGCCGCCTTGGAGGTCGGCGCCGAAAGGGAGATTGCTTTCGTCGTGCGGACACCATTTCGGCGTCCCGGCTGCGACCGCGGACGATCCGGCCAAGCCACACGCCAGCGGCCCGACGAGGGTCCCTTCCCTGCCGGCGACCTCGTCGAGGCCACGGCGGGGAATGTCATCGGCCGCCCGCGTGGCGCTTGCGAGGTTCGAACGGGAGCAGGCATGAAACTCAAGGCGATCCGCGTCCACGACCAGGGTGGACGCTCCCGGGCCGAGGCAGGCGCTGATCCGGCTCACGGCCATCGGTCTCAGCCTTGCGGAGACACACAACCGCGCGGGCTGCTATCCGCTACCGCTACCGCCCGGTGCCCTCGACGGCGAGGCGGCGGGCGTGGTCGGGCGGGCGTGGTCGGGCGGGCGTGGTCGGGCGGGGGGG
>CAZOHN010000234.1:0-5595 GCA_964579325.1 uncultured Rhodobacterales bacterium | reverse complement strand
ACCAAGTGCGACATCGTCGCGCCCGCGGGCCGCTATTCCGACGCGCGGGTGAAATACTACGACACCTCCGCCGCCCATATCCGCGCCTCGGTCGACCACTCCTTGCGCGAGATGGCGACCGACCGGATCGACCTTCTGCTGATCCACCGCCCCGACCCGTTCATGGACCACCACGAGACCGGCAAGGCGCTCGACGAGGTCGTGGCCTCGGGCAAGGTCCGGGCGGTCGGCGTGTCGAACTTCCGGCCCTGGGACTGGACGCTCCTGCAATCGGCGATGCAGACGCCGCTCGTCACCAACCAGATCGAGCTCAGCCTGATCGCGCATCAGGGCTTCACCAACGGCGACGTGGCCTTCCACCAGGAACGCGGGCAGCCGCTGATGGCGTGGTCGCCGCTGGGCGGTGGCTCGCTCTTCTCGCAGTCCTCCGAGGCGCTGCGCGCCGCGATGGCCCGGATCGGCGAGGCGCAGGGCACCGATGCGGCCGCCGTCGCCGTGGCCTGGCTGATGGCCCACCCCGCGCGCATCCTGCCGGTCATGGGGACCAACGACCTCTCCCGCATCCGGCGCCTCGCCGAAGCCGCACGGGTCGAAATGGATCGCCAGACGTGGTTCGAGCTCTATACCCATGCCATGGGACACGAGGTGCCCTGATGGACGGGAACTGGGGAGACACCACCACCATGCAGAGCTTCACGCCGGGACCGGAGTCGCTCCGCGCCTTCCGCGATGCGCTCGGCCGGTTCGCCACGGGCGTGACGGTGGTCACGACGATGACGCCGGAGGGGCCGGTGGGGATCACGGCCAACAGCTTCGCCTCGGTCTCGCTCTCGCCGGCCCTGGTCCTGTGGTCCCCCGCCAAGGTCTCGTCGCGCTTCGGCGTGTTCGAGGCGGCCGACCACTTCGCGATCCATGTGATGGGCGCCGACCAGCGCGACCTCGCCGCGCATTTCGTCCGCAACGGGCGTGACTTCGACGGGATCGACTGGACCGAGGGCCCGGGCCGCGCGCCGCTGATCGAGGGGACGCTGGCCCGCTTTGCCTGCGTCCGCCGTGCCGCGCATGACGCGGGCGACCACGTGATCGTGGTGGGCGAGGTGCTCGAGGCGAGCCTGCGGGCGGGTGAGCCGCTGGTGTTCTCGCAAGGCGCCTACGGGCGTTTCGTCCACGCACACTGAACCGTCCCGGCCACCCGGCCGGGATCACAAGAACGCGCCGGAAAACCGGCCGACCAGGAGGGGAGGACCGCGCCGATGGGCGTGCTGATCGCAGCCGCGACGGGGATGGGATGGTTCAATGCCGTCGTGTTGCGCATCGGCATGTGGCTCGGCGCAGGGTGTCTCGCGGTGATGACCTCGGCGATCCTCATGCAGGTCTGGTACCGCTACGTGCTGGGCAACGCCCTGCCCTGGTCGGAGGAGCTGTCGCGGTTCCTGATGCTCTGGCTGACCGGTCTGATGGCCCCCACCGCCTTCCGGCGGGGCGGGTTCGTGGCCATCGACATGCTGCGGCTGATGTTGCCGCGCGCAGTTTCGGCGGTGATCGAGATCGTGCTGCTGGCGCTGTCGCTCATCGTGCTGGTCTACGCCTTCCGCATCGGCCTTTCGGAACTGTCCGGCCTCGGCGCCCGCTTCGCGACCTCGGCGCTGTGGTATCCCTCCGGCTTCGCGCCGCTCGAATGGACCAAGGTCCCGCGCGGCTGGATGATGATGTCGTTCCACGTCGGCGTGTCTCTCCTCCTGCTCGTCAACGTGGAACTTCTGCTCCGCGCGCTCGCCCGCCTGGCGGGCGGCGCGCGCGAGCTTCCCGCCATCGCTGGGGCGGACATCGGGGGGGCGGAATAGATGCTGTCGCTGTTTCTTCCGGTCTTCATGTTCCTGCTTCTGATCGGCTTTCCGGTGTTCTTCGGGCTGGTGCTGGCGCCGGGGCTGATGCTCTGGCTCGCCGGGCAGGAACGCGACATCGTGCTGCTCTACCGCAACGTCTACAACGGGATGGACAGCTTCCCGCTGATGGCGATCCCGTTCTTCATGCTGGCCGGGGAACTGATGAACCGGGGCGGCATCACGATGCGCCTCGTGGAGTTCGCGCAGGCCCTGATGGGGCACCTGCGCGGCGGCCTCGCCCATGTCAACGTGCTCTCCTCGATTCTCTTCGCCGGCCTTTCCGGCTCGGCCGTGGCGGATGTGAGCGCGCTCGGTTCGATGCTGGTCCCGGCCATGGAGAGGCAGGGCTACACCCGCCGCTTCGCCGCCGCGATCACGGCGGCCTCCTCGGTCATCGGCCCGATCATCCCGCCCTCGGGGATCATGATCATCTACGCCTATGTCATGGGCGAAAGCGTGGCCGCGCTGTTCCTGGCGGGCATCGTGCCGGGCCTGATGATGGGCATCGGCCTGATGGTGATGATCGGCTTCATGGGCGAACGCTGGAAGCTGCCGCCCTCCACCACCCGCGCCACCCTGGCCGAGCGCGGCCGGGCCAGCCTGCGGGCGATCTTCCCGCTCCTCACGCCGGTCATCATCCTCGGCGGCATCCTGGGCGGCATCTTCACACCGACCGAGGCCGCGGCCATCGCGGCGGGCTACGCGATCTTCATCGGCCTCTTCATCATGCGCTCGCTCACCCTGCGCGAACTCCCCGACGTGTTCATGCGCGCGGGCCTCACCTCGGCCGTGGTGCTCCTCCTCGTGGGTGCAGCGATGGCGTTCAAGACCGTGGCCTCGCTCGCCCACACCCCCGAGATGCTGGCCGGCATCATCCTGTCGCTGTCCGAGAACCCGCTGATCCTGCTGTTCCTGATCAACGTGCTGCTGTTCATCGTGGGCATGTTCCTCGACGCCGGCCCCGCGATCATCATCCTCGGCCCGATCCTCGGCCCGATCTTCATCGACCTCGGGGTGCACCCGGTCCACTTCGCGATCATCATGGCGGTGAACCTGACCGTGGGCCTCGCGACCCCGCCGATGGGCCTTGTGCTCTTCGTGACCGCCGCCGTCTCGGGCCTCAAGGTCGAGGAGGTGGTGCGCGGCATCGCGCCGATGCTCATCGTCCATGTGATCGTGATCTTCCTGATCACCTACATTCCCGCGCTCTGCCTGACGGTTCCCCGTCTGGCGGGCTTCCTCAACTGACCGAAACGCACGCAATATCAATGGGAGGCAAGACGATGCTCAACCACACCCTCAAGGCGCTCCTCGCGGCGTCGCTTCTCGCCGGATCGGCGGGATGGGCGGCGGCGCAGGAGATCACCCTGCGCGCCACCGCGACCTCGAACACCGACGACGAGGACTACGACGGCCTCGTGGTGTTCAAGAACTACGTCGAGAACGCCTCGAACGGCCGCATCGCGGTCGAGCTGTTCATCGGCACGCAACTTTGCGCAACCGGCGAGGAATGCCTCTCGGGCGTCGCCGATGGCTCGATCGACGTCTTCATCTCGACCTCGGGCGGCGCGGCGGGCCTGTTCCCCTACATCCAGGTCCTCGACCTGCCCTACCTGATGAGCGACGACCGCGTGGCCGAGGACGTGCTCACGGGCGACTTCGTGCGCACGCTGCGCCAGATCGCGCTCGAGGACAGCGATAACCTGATCCGGCTGATGACCATCGGCAACACGGGCGGCTGGCGGAGCTACGCCAACACCCAGCGCACCGTCCAGTCGCCGGCCGACCTCGCGGGCCTCAAGATGCGCACCGTGCCCGCGGACCTGCCGCAGATCCTCGCCACCGGCCTCGGCGCCGCGCCCACCCCGATCCCGTGGCCCGAGCTCTTCACCTCGCTGCAGACCGGCGTGGTCGAGGGCACCGCGAACGGCATCACCGACATCATGAACATGAAGTTCCCCGAGGCCGGCCTGAAGTTCCTCACGCTCGACCAGCACAGCTACATGGGCGCCTTCTGGTGGATGTCGAACGAACGCTTCATGGCGCTCCCCGACGACCTGAAGGCGGTCGTCGTCGACGGTTTCGCCGCGCTCCAGCAGGCCACCTTCGCAAGCCCCAAGCGCAAGTCGATCCAGGCCTACGAGGACTTCCTCGCGGCGGGCGGCCAGATCTACGTGCCCACCGCCGAGGAGAAGGCCGCCTTCCGCGAGGCCGCCGCCCCAGCCTTCGAGTGGTTCAAGACCTCGGTGCCGAAGGGCCCCGAAGTCCTCTCCGCCTTCGAGGCCGCCGTCGCCGAAGCGCAGGCCCGCGTCGATGCCGCCCGCGCGGCCGATCTGAACTGAACCAACCGGTGCGCCGGGGCCATCTCCCGGCGCACCCCCGCTTCTCCCGCGCGCGCTCGGCGCACACTCGCCCCTCACGCGCGGCCGACCACGGCCTTACGTGCCCGGCGCAAGGCCCCACGCCCGCGCGCGCTGACAGCCGCCTGACCGGCCCGGCGCAAGGCTCCACCCCCGCGCGCGCCCACAGCGGCCTGACCGGCCCGGCGCACGACGCATCATCCCCGGACCCCGGATCCCGTTGACCCGATGACATCGCTCACCACGCGGCTCTCCACCCGGGCACGGGTCATCGCCCCCGGCCTCACCGTCGCGGTGCTGGTGGCACTCGCTGCCTCGTTCCTGTCGGAACACTACGGCGCCCCGGCGATGCTGATGGCGATCCTGCTCGGCATCGCGCTGCACTTCCTGTCGGAAGAAGGCCGCAGCGCACCGGGCATCGACTTCGCCGCCCGCGAGGTGCTGCGTCTGGGGGTCGCCCTCCTCGGGGTCCGGATCAGCATCGAACTACTGGCAGACCTCGGCCCGGCAACCGTCGCCCTCGTCGTGGCCGGCGTCGGGCTCACCATCGCCTTCGCGCTCGCCGCCGCACCCCTCTTCGGCCGCCGCCGCCGCTTCGCGCTCCTCACCGGCGGCGCGGTCGCGATCTGCGGCGCCTCGGCCGCGCTCGCCATCGCCGCGGCGATCCCTAAACATGAGCGTTCCGAGCAGGACCTCGTCTTCACCGTGGTCGGCGTGACCGTGCTCTCGACGCTGGCGATGATCGCCTATCCCCTCGCCGTCTCCGCCTTGGGCCTCGACGCCCGCATCGCCGGGATCTTCCTCGGCGGCACGATCCACGACGTGGCGCAGGTCGTCGGCGCGGGCTTCTCGGTGTCGGAGGAAACCGGCGAGACGGCGACGCTGGTGAAGCTGATCCGCGTCACCCTCCTCGCCCCGGTGGTCCTGATCACCGCGCTCGCCTTCCGCGGCACCACCGGCGCAGGCCCCCGCCCGCCGCTCGTCCCCGGGTTTGTCCTGGGCTTTCTCGCGCTCGCCGTACTCAACTCGGCCCACCTGATCCCCGCACCCGCCATCGAGGCGGCGAACACCATCAGCCGGGCCTGCCTGCTCACCGCCATCGCGGCGGTCGGCATGAAGACCTCGATCCCGAAACTGCTGCAGGTCGGCGGGTCGGCCTTCTGGCTCCTCGTCGCCCAAAGCCTGTTCCTCGCCGCCTTCATCCTCGGCGGCGCGCTGCTCCTCGCCTGACCTCCAACCGGCTCCCGTCCGGTCTTCTTCCGACCCCAAATATCCCGGGGGGCGCGGGGGGCTGGCCCCATATGCGCTAACTTAAGCCCTGAGCCATTTGCGGTATTCTCTGTCTGGTT
>CAZOHN010000233.1:0-5607 GCA_964579325.1 uncultured Rhodobacterales bacterium | reverse complement strand
GGAACGCCTCGAACGGCTCGTCGGTGCGGTCGAGCTCGTCGATCAGCAGCACCGGAGGCCCGCCCGCCTGAGGCCGCATGGCCGCCAGAAGCGGCCGCTCGATCAGGTAATCCTCGGTGAAGAGCTCGGACTTGAGCGCGTCTCGGTCGGCCCCGCCACCGGCTTCTGCGGTGCGGATCGCGATCATCTGCGCGGCGAAATTCCACTCCGCCACGGCCGAAGAAGCATCGAGCCCCTCGTAGCATTGCAGCCGGATCAGCCGCCGCCCCAGCGCCGCCGAAATCGCCTTGGCGATCTCGGTCTTGCCCACCCCCGCCTCGCCCTCGAGAAACAGCGGCCGCCCGAGCTTCAGCGCCAGGAACACCACCGTGGCCAGCGACCGGCCGCAGACGTAGTTCTCGGAGCCAAGCATCTCCTGCACGGCGTCGATCGAGGCGGGAAGGTCTGTCACGCGCGGTCCTCCATTCGGCGCCCATGCAGCACGGCTGCGCCGGTGCGGTCAAGCAGCAGGCCCCGCGTCAGGGCAGCGCGGCCACCAGCGCCGCGAAGTGCTCGCCGCGTTTCTCGAAATTGGGATACTGGTCGAAGCTGGCCGCCGCAGGGGCCAACAGGACGGTGTCGCCAGCTTCCGCCTCCGCCGCCGCCCGGGCCACGGCGCGGTCCATCGTCTCGCAGATCTCGTGCGGGGTGTCGCCCAGTTGCAGGGCGAAGTCGCGTGCGGAATGCCCGACAAGATAAGCCTTCGCGACGTGGCCGAGGTGGGGCGCCAGCGCGGCGATGCCGCCGTCCTTGCCCAGCCCCCCGGCGATCCAGCGGATCCGCGGGAAGGCCTGCAGTGCCTTGGCCGCGCTGTCGACGTTTGTGGCCTTGCTGTCGTTCACCCAGACCACCCCGTCCCGCTCGCCCACCCGCTGGCTGCGGTGGGGCAGGCCCGCGAAGGAATGCAGCGCCTTCTCGACGCCCTTGGGCGCCAGCCCCAGGCACCGGGTCGCCGCATAGGCCGCGCAGGCGTTCTGGTGGTTGTGTGCGCCCGGCAGCCCCTTGACCTCGCGCAGGTCGATCGAGGCGACCTGCCGCCCCTTGCGCCATTCCGCGAGGAACCCCTTGCGGGCAAAGACCGACCAGCCGAACCGTTCGAGCTTGGTCCCCGAGGAGATGCGGATCACCCGATCATCTTCCGGCGCCTGGCCCAGCACGTTCGCCAGATACCGCCCCTCGGCCTCGTCCACCCCGATCACGGCCCGGTCCGGCCCGCCCTGCGTGAAGAGCCGCGCCTTGGCGGCGAAATAGCCCCCCGGACCGCCATGCCGGTCGAGGTGGTCGGGCGAGAGGTTGGTGAAGACCGCGATGTCGGGCGTCAGCGCCCGGGCCAGATCGGTCTGGTAGCTCGACAGCTCCAGCACCACGACCGACCCCGACACCGCCGGCTCGATGTCCAGCACGCCCCGGCCGATGTTTCCCGCCAGCTGCGCCGCAGTGCCGTTCTCCGTCAGGATATGGTGGATCAGCGCCGAGGTCGTCGACTTCCCGTTCGATCCGGTCACCGCGATCACCCGCGGCGCGGCGTCGAAATTGTCCCACTCCGGCGTCGCGAAGCTGCGGAAGAACAGCCCGATGTCGTTGTCGACCGGCACACCCTTCTCCCAGGCGCGCGCGATCAGGCGGTGCGGTTCGGGGTAGAGGTGCGGGATGCCGGGCGAGGTGACTAGCATGGCGAGTCCCTCCCAGGCAGCCTCGCGGCCAAGATCGGTCAGCGCAAAACCGTCGGCCTCGGCCGCCGCACGCGCCTCGGGGCTGTCGTCCCACAAGAGCGCCTCCGCGCCCCCCTCCGCCAGCGCCCGCGCCGTTGCGAGGCCCGAGCGGCCGAGCCCAAGCACCGCCACCTTGCGTCCTTCGTAGCCCCGGACAGGGATCATCGCCCACCTCACCTCACTGCGCGCGGAGATTGCACCGCCACCCTCGCGAGCGCAATCGCACCCGCCGAGGCATTGCGTCCCGCAGGTGACGGCGACCGAGCTTTCATGTATTCTGAGCGATACCGGAGTGCCGCTTTCCGGAGCGGATTGCCCATGCGATGGCTCTTCCTCTGCGCCGCCCTGCTCGCCGCCGCCTGCGGCGCGCGCACCGGGCTCGACGTTCCGCCGGCGAACCACCCGCTCTTGCTCTTCTGGTCGGACCGGTTCGACTCCTCGGGTGGCTCGATGAGGCCAGATGTCGGCCTCGTGGCGCTGACCAGCGAGCGCGAAGGATTTGTCGCGCAGCGCTTCGGGCGCGACCTTCCCCCCGGCTGGATCGATGTGAGTAATTTCCTGGCTTTCCGGACCGGTCCTCGCCTGTCGCCAGACGCCCGACTGGCGGGCATGTCGATGACGACCGATCTCCATGTGGCCGGATCCGGTGGGTTGTCCGAAGACCTGGCTCTTGTCTTCGACGCGACGACGGGCCGCACGGTGCTCGGCCTCTCGTCGACCGAACTTCATCTGCGGTATCTGCGCTCCGACTTTCCGCCCTGCCGAGCGATGATCGAGGCAGCGGCACGGGTCGCATTCGCCAGCGAAGGTCGGGTCGTGCCCCGGGGGGCCGTGGTGCATGCGGTCGAGGGCAGGGCGGACGATGAGGCAACCGGCCTCAGGTTCCTCGGCTTCGCGCCGGAAGGGCGCCCGGTGTTTCTGGTGCTGCCGCTGGTCATCGAATACGAGGCACGCTCCCCGGCCGGCGCCGTGCTGGCGCGCTCGAGCTGGAACGGTCTCAACTTCTACCTGGCCTTCACCCGCCGGAGCGACGGCGGGTTCGGCGCGCCGGATTACTGCGACACGCGCCGCCCCCTGTTGCAGAGCGACCCACCGCAGGTTTACCGCCTGACCTCCGCCATCTCCTCCGGGGTCCGCAGGGTTTTCGTGAACGGGACCGAGCTGCGGCGCCTGCGCAGTGACCGGCCGCTCCTGTTGCTCGACGGGACCGAGGGGGAGACAAGCGGAATTCACGGCGGCTGGCGCGCGCGCTGATCGTTCCGGTCACCACGCGATGGGCTGGCGATTGCGGAAGAACCCGCCCGTCGGGCCGTCATCGGGCAACAGCGCCAGCCACACCGGCGTATCGGCCGCCTCTTCGGGGCTCAGCGGCGCGCTTGGCCCGCCCATCCGCGTCCGCACCCAGCCCGGATCGCAGGCGTTCACCTTCACCCCCGGCGGCAGGTCGCGCGGCAGCGTCTTGGTCAGCGCATTCAGCGCGGCCTTGGCGATCCCGTAGGCCCCAGGCCCGTCCAGCCCCTGCGCAAAGCTCCCCCACCCCGAGGACAGGTTCACCACCCGCCCCCAACCCGCCTCGCGCCAGCGCGGCGCGCAATAGCGGATCAGGTCGAGCGGCGCTGCGACCATCACCTCCATCGCCTCGGCGAAATCACTGCGGGCAGACAGAAGCGAGGTATGCGTCAGCACACCCGCATTGTTCACCAGGATATCGAAGCCCCCCGCCCGCGTCATCGCCTCGAACATCTGGTCGGGGTTCGCGAGGTCGAGCGCCACGCTCGCGCAGCCCACCTCCGCCGCCGCCCGCCGCCCCGCCTCGGGATCGCGCGCCCCGATCGTGACCGCGCAGCCCTTCGCCTGAAGCGCCGTCGCGATGGCAAGGCCGATCCCGCGGTTGCCCCCGGTGACAAGGGCGGTGGGACGCAAGGGGCGGGGCATGGGCAGACCTCGGGAGCAGACCTCGGGACCGGAACGCAAGCGCGCGCCCCGACCCTAGGAGATAGCGGCGCGGGCGTGAAGCACCCCCGCGCCCGCCCCCTCACGCGCGGCGGCGCATCAGGCCAAGACCGCCCAGCGCCAGCCCCATCAGCCAGACCGAGGCCGGCAGCGGCACCGGCGCCGGCGCCTGCAGCACCTCGAAGCTCAGCCCCGCCGCGGAGCCCTTCTGGAAGCCTTTCCAGTAGCTGTGGCCCGGCCCGAAGCTGCCGTCGTCGTTCACCGACCAGACCCCGTCGTCACCATCCGGCACCAGATCGAGGAAGGCGTACTTGTCCGCCTCGCCCTTCAGGTAGTAGTCCAGCCACGAGGTCACGAAATGCTGGCCCACATTGTTCATGAACACCGTGTCCCAGACCGGGTCGGTATAGTGCTCTGACACGTTGAACCCCAGCGTCGGGCTGTCATAGAAACTCTCCGCCGGTGCCGGGATCGGCGCCACCGTATTGTGGCTGCCCCCCTCGAACGTGAGAAGTGCCCGGTCGGAGTTCGCCGCCTCCTCCCAGATCTTGCGGATGCCGTTGGTGTAGTTCGACACCGTGTCGTTCGACCCGCCGATCACCAGCAGCGGGATCTCGATCCCCGCCAGCCCCTCGGCGTCCCAGAAGCCGAACTGCCGGCCCCAGGGCCCGATGGCGATGGCCGTCTTGACGCGCGGATCGGGCAGCGCCTCGTGCGTCGCACTCCCCGCCTGATGGATGCCCAGCACGCCATGCGGCCCGCTGAAGGAATAGTTCACCGAGGCTTCCGTCACTCCTGCCCCGGCGGTGATAAGCGCACCGTAGCCGCCCATCGAATACCCCAGCACCGCCGAATTGTCGGCGTCGATCAGCCCGCCGAAGCCCGAACCGGCGTCGGCGCTCAACTTCGACATCGCATCGAGCACGAACAGCTGGTCGAGCGGCCGGTTCACCAGCGTCGAGGCAAAGGCCTTCTGGTCGTCGTAGGTCGACTCCTTGTGGTCGATCGAGGCCACGACATAGCCCTTCGAGGCCAGGTTCTCGGCGAAATGCGACATCAGGAAACGGTTGCCGGGATAGCCGTGGCTGAGGATCACCAGCGGGAACGGATTTGCGGTCGTGACCTGCGGCGCATCGCGCACCGCCCGGCCCTCCAGCGTGACCTCCTGCCCGTCGCGGATCAGCGCGGTCAGCCCCGTCTCCCCCGTCGATCCCGGCTCGGCGGGGTACCAGACCTCCACCGTGAGCGGCCGGTCGTAGGTGGGCAGCACGGCGGGCTTGGGCGCTGCGGGGTCGATCGCCAGGATGTCCACCTGACCGGGGTTCACAAGCTGGATCTCGCGCACGCCCACCGTCAGCGGGCCATAGGCCGCAAGCGCCGGCGCGTCGGGCGACTGCCCGTCGATCCGGTTTTCCGCCGCAACCGGCGCGGCCGCCGCCGCGATCAGCGCCGTCGTCAGGGCAAGATGCCTCATCTGTAGTCCTCCCGGGAATTTTCTGTTGGCTGGCTTGTGCTTATCAGTGCCGCCAATAGTTAACTCCCCCGGCGCGGGCGGCAACCAAAAGATTTATGAAGCGCGCGATGCAACCGCAGCGGTTGCAGCGGAGCCTCAGCCTTCGGGGGGCGTGGGGGTGTCGGGCGGGCCATCAGTCGGCGCGGCGGCAAGTAGCGCTTCGAGATCGGCGATCTCCGGGGCGTCGGGGCGGTGTTCGCGGAGGGCGGTGAGGAAGTTGAGGGCAAAGGTCTGCGTGTTGGGATGCCTGTCGCCGAGGGACTTCCGGGCGATGGCAACGGCGTCGCGCCAGAGCGGCTCGGCCTCGGCGAAGCGGCCGGTGGCGCGGAGGAGTTCGGCGAGGTTGTTGAGGCTCTGCGCCACGTCCGGGTGCGCCTCGCCCAGCGCGGC
>CAZOHN010000232.1:0-5623 GCA_964579325.1 uncultured Rhodobacterales bacterium | reverse complement strand
CCCGTGCTGCCAGTCCCCGCGGCGCCACTCCTCCTTCGCCGCCTCGATCCGCTCCTTCGACGAGGCCACGAAGTTCCACCAGATGTAGCGCGGGCCCTCGAGCGTCGCGCCCCCCAGAAGCATCAGCCGCGCCCCTTGAGGACCGGCCTTCAGGCTCACCCGGTCGCCGGGGCGGAACACCATCATCCGGCCCGCCTCGAAGCGGTCGCCTGCCACCGTCACCTGGCCCTCGACCACATAGACCCCCCGGTCCTCGTGGTCGTCCGGCATCGGGATCGCGGCGCCGGGTGCAAGCACGGCGTCGGCATAGAACATCTCGGAGGCGACCTTGACCGGGGCCTTTGCGCCCCATCCGGTCCCGAGGATCAGCCTGACTTCCTTGCCCTCGCCGTTCAGCACCGGCAACTCGCCCGCGCCGGCATGTTCGAACGCCGCAGCGTCATCCTCGGCCCCGGCGGGCAGCGCCACCCAGGTCTGGATGCCGAAGAGACTCAAGGGCGCCTTCCGCGCCTCACCGTCGGTGCGTTCGGAATGGGTGATGCCATGCCCGGAAACCATCCAGTTCACCGCGCCCGGCTCGATCCACATGTCGGTGCCGAGGCTGTCGCGGTGGTGCATCCGGCCCCGGTAGAGGTAGGTCACGGTCGCCAGCCCGATGTGCGGATGCGGCCGCACGTCGATCCCCTTGCCGGTCACGAACTCGGCCGGGCCCATCTGGTCGAAGAAGATGAACGGGCCGACCATCTGCCGGTCGGGGGCGGGAAGGGCGCGGCGGACCTCGAAGCCGCCGAGGTCGCGCGCGCGCGGCACGATGACCGTCTCGATGGCGTCCACCGCATCGCCGGTGGGGCAGTCGGGGTCGAGGGCGGGGTTCCAGCTCATTGTCCGTCTCCTTGGCCTGTCGGGCGCCGTCCGCCCTGCCTCCATATGAGGTTGCGGCGTGCCGGGACCAACCGGCAGCAGGACACAGGGCCTGTGCGGAGGTTGCGGGTCGGGGGAAGACGCCGGCGCGACCGCCGCACATCGAGCCAGTGCCCCTGCGGGACAGCGCCCTTGATGGGCAGGCCCGCCGGGGATCGCGCCGGCCGAGGCGGTGCGCCGACCAAACGGTGCCCCGTGGCGAGCCCGCACCCTTGGCGGATGCGACCTGACGAGAGCGGGACGGTTCGGGCCGTGCTCAGTCGAGGCGGATCTTGCGCGCCTCTGAACCGCTGCGCCGAAGCGAGAAGCGTTCCAGTTCGGCCGCGATCTCGATCAACCGCGACACCACTTGCGGCGACTCGCGCCCCGCAAGGTCGAAGGCCACCCGTTCGACCATTTCGGCGGCGCGCCGCAGCCCCATGATCTCGGGGGCCGCAGGAACCTGCAACGCGTCCGAGGACGCGGCAACGAGCGTGAGCGCGGGGCTATCCCCGAAACGCCGGGACTTCAGTTTTTCCGCCATGCGTAGAGTCCGCCTTGAACCATACCTCGGAAGCCACGCCAGCCCCTCAAGCGCGCCACACCTGTCTAAAAGTACAGGTTGCGCCAAGGAAGTAAAGTGCGGGTGCGGCAATCACGCGCTCCAGACCGACATTTCCTGTCGTTTCAACCGTGAGTTGCCAGATTCGCGCAACGGGCGTGGTGGGTGATGACGGGCTCGAACCGCCGACATCCTCGGTGTAAACGAGACGCTCTACCAACTGAGCTAATCACCCGCGCCGCGCGCCTTCTACCTCTCGGGGTGAGGATTGCGCAAGCCTCGGATGGCCTCCGAGGGCAGTTGCGGGCCGGCGCAGGGGCGCACCCCCATCGGTGTTGCAGGTCGAGGCTCCCGGACTTCCGCAGGGCGCACCTCCGGAGCGCAGTCCCAGGGCACAGCCCGGAAGGCATGTCCCCCGGGCGCATCCTTCGGGTGCATCCCCGGGCGCATCCACCGGGTGCATCCTTCGGGTGCATCCGCGGGCGCATCCCCGGGAGCATCCTTCGGGTGCATCCGCGGGCGCATCCCAAGTCGTCCCCATGGTGTCCCCAAGGCCTGCCCCCCCGGGCATTGCCTCTGGGCGCATTTCAAGCGCGGCCCTGGACGCTCAGGTGTGCGCAACCCCGTGGGCGGCATCCCCTATGCGGCCTCCGGCTTGCGGTTCTACAAGGGATGCCACAAGCGGACCGGTGTGCGGACCGGTGTACGAGCGGGTGTTCGAGCCGGTGTTCGGAGGGCAGGCTGCGCGCCGCCCGTGACGCGGCCAACCGGCGGTCACGCCACCCGGCGCATGGCGCCGCGCGCCGTCGCGCTGCCCTCGGCCGCCCCCGCTCCGCCGGCCGAGGTCCGGAACGCAGACACCTGTCGCGACAGCTCGCGCGCGTCCTGGGCCAGGACCTGGCTGGTGGCCGTGGTCTCTTCCACCATCGCCGCGTTCTGCTGGGTCACCGTGTCGAGGTGGGTCACGCTTGTATTGATCTCGGTGAGCGTCGCGGCCTGTTCCGAGGTGCCCCGGGCGATCTCCGCGATCCGGCCGTGGATCTCGGCCACGCCGGCAATGATCTTCTTCAGTTCCTCGCCCGCCTGCCCGACCAGCCCCACCCCTGTCGAGACGTGGTGCGAGCTTTCGTTGATCAGCCCCTTGATCTCGTTCGCCGCCTCGGCCGACCTCTGAGCAAGCGCCCGGACTTCCGAGGCGACGACGGCGAAGCCGCGTCCCGCCTCGCCTGCCCGCGCCGCCTCGACGCCGGCGTTCAGCGCCAGGAGGTTGGTCTGGAAGGCGATGTCGTTGATGACAGCGATGATCTGCGAGATCCGCTTCGAGGACGACTCGATGTTCGACATCGCGCCAATCGCGTCGTCCACCACCCGACCGCCGGTCTCGGCGGTCTTCCGGGCGCTGTCCGCGGTGGCTTCCATCTGCTTCGTCCCGTCTGCCGCCGTCCTGACGGTCGCGGTCAGCTCGTCGATCGCCGCGGCGGTCTGTTCGAGCGCAGCCGCCTGAGACTCTGTCCTCTGAGAAAGTTCGCCCGAGGCCTGGCCGATCTCTTCGGCGGCGCGTTCAACCGCCGCCGCGACCCCGCTCGCCGTGGAGAGCTTCGCCGATAGCCCCTCGACCGCACGGTTGAAGGCCATGCCCAGCGTGTTGATGTCGGGAACCGAGCAGACCGGGACACGATGCGCAAGGTTGCCCTCGCTCAATTGCTCGAGTGCTGCCGCGATGGACGTGATGCCGGTCTGCCGCGCGGTGATGTCCGTGGCGATCTTGATGACCCGAGTGATCTTTCCGTCCGCGTCGACATAAGGCGCATAGGTGGCCTGGATCCAGATGGTGGATCCGTCCTTCGCCTGCCTGGGGAACTGATCGGTGAAGGATTTTCCGCTGGCCAGGTCTCCCCAGAAGTCGCGGTATGCCTGGCTCTTCACCACGTCAGGGGCGACGAACATCGAGTGATGCCTGCCGACGATCTCCGGCAGGGCGTAGCCCACTGCCCGCAGGAAGTGTTCGTTCGCGGTCAGGATCGTGCCGTCGGGAGTGAACTGGATGGTGGCCTGGGTTCGCTCGATCACCGAGTGGAAGACCTCGGCGAGGTTCGCCTCAGCCGTTGCATCGCGGGTCTTCTTCGCTTTCCAGAACATCGTGACCGCCTTACCTTGGATTTCACCTGCCCGGCTCTCTTAGGTGCTAGTCCCTAAAAGACGCTTAAGATGCTCTTGCAAAGGTATCCGCCGGGGCGTCGCGAGCCTGCCGTGGCCTTATCCCGGCCGCGCAACGGGCCCTCGGGGTGCAGGAGACGGGTGTAGGCGACGGGCGCAGGCAGAGAACCCGGGATGCGGTTTCTTGGGGAAGGATGCGGCCCTCCGGATTTCCAGAACTGACCTGCCGCACCGGCAAGCTGGTCCGGACGGCTCGGGCAGGTGTTCCGCCACGGTTCAGACCGGGCCACCCGTCGACGGCACGAAGATGGCGGGCGAGAGATGCGGCGGAAGGGCGATGGTGGGTGATGAGGGATTTGAACCCCCGACATCTTCGATGTGAACGAAGCGCTCTACCACTGAGCTAATCACCCGCTTCGGGCCGGGGTCTTAGCCTCAGTCTTCCGCTTCCGCAAGTGCCTCGTCGCCGCCCCTGCCGGCCCGGCGCAGCCGCAGGATCAGGACCTCGCCGCCGCCGGCATCGCGCTGTCGGTTGACCCGCACCTTCCCGAACGGCGGCAGGTTCAACTCCTCCCCGCGCGAGAGCGCCGCGCCAAGCTCGACCAGTGTCGCCTCGACCACGGACTTGGCGATCTTCTTCTTGACGCCCGCGACTTCGGCCACGCGCTCGACGAGTTCCTTCTTCTTCAGTGTCGGGCCGGCCGACGCATCCGCCGCGTCGATCCCGGGCGTCACGTCTTCGCCCGTCGCGGAGACCGCGGCGGCTTCAGCTTCGGCGATCAGCCCATCGACTTTCTGTGTTTTCGCCGCCGCCGGTCGCTTGCGAGCCGGGGCCTTGGGCCCCGCTTCAGCCAAGTCGGACGTTGCTGTCCGTGTCACCCTCGCCATAGGTCCATCCCCCTGATCCGCACCGGCGGGGAGCCTACATCAAGGCCGGAGGTCGTGCCATCGTTCCGTTGGCGGGGCGCGGAACCGCAAGGGGCGCGGCCGCTTTCGCAGCCGCGCCCCCTCAGGTCGTCGCCCGGCGCGTGCCGGAGGCGGCAGCGCTCAGTGCGCCACTTGCCCCGCGGCCTCGCCACCCTTGTCTGCCGCCTGCGCGGCCGCGGCGGCTTCCTCGGCAGCCTCGTCCCAGTCGATGGGCTCGGGCGCCCGGACCAGGGCCTGCTTGAGCACGTCGCGGACATGGCTCACCGGGATGATCGTCAGCCCCGACTTCACGTTCTCGGGGATCTCGGGCAGGTCCTTCTCGTTCTCCTGCGGGATCAGCACCGTCTTGATGCCGCCCCTGAGCGCCGCGAGAAGCTTCTCCTTCAGCCCACCGATCGCAAGCGCGTTGCCCCGCAGGGTCACCTCGCCGGTCATCGCGATATCCCGGCGGACCGGGATGCCGGTCAGGACCGACACGATCGAGGTCACCATCGCGAGACCCGCCGACGGCCCGTCCTTTGGCGTGGCGCCTTCGGGGACGTGGACGTGGATGTCGATGGTGTCGAACTTGGTCGGCTTGACCCCGATCTGCGGCGCGATTGAGCGCACGTAGGACGAGGCCGCGTCGATCGACTCCTTCATCACGTCACCGAGCTTGCCGGTGGTCTTCATCCGGCCCTTGCCCGGCAGCTTGAGCGCCTCGATGGAGAGAAGATCGCCGCCCACCGACGTCCAGGCCAGGCCGGTCACGACGCCCACCTGATCCTCCTGCTCGGCCAGACCGAAGCGGAAGCGCCGCACGCCCAGCATGTCCTCGAGCTTCTCGGGCGTCACCTCGACCGACTTGGTATCGCCCCGCACGATCAGCGTGACCGCCTTTCGCGCCAGCTTGGCGATCTCGCGTTCGAGGTTCCGCACGCCCGCCTCGCGGGTGTAATAGCGGATCATGTCGGTGAGCGCGGCGTCCGACAGCGAGAACTCGCCCTTCTTCAGGCCATGCCCCTTCACCTGCTTGGGGATCAGGTGCTGCCGCGCGATCTCGGCCTTCTCGTCCTCGGTGTAGCCCGCGAGCGGGAT
>CAZOHN010000231.1:0-5638 GCA_964579325.1 uncultured Rhodobacterales bacterium | reverse complement strand
CATGGATCGTCCCCTGCCCTCTCGGGCGGGAGGATAGTCGGGGGCGGGGGTTGGTCCATCGGGTTGGGGGGTGGTGCTTGTTGTGGTGTGGCCCTCCCTCCCCTCCCCACGAGGGGGAGGGGGCGCCTTGGGGAGCGAGGTCCCCGCTTTCGCGGGGATGACAGGTGTGGCGCGGGGTCCCCGCGTTCGCGGGGATGACAGGGGGAGCGGGGTCCCCGCTTGCGCGGGGATGACAGGGTGGGCTTGCCGGGTTGGGGGTGGCGGGCTACCCATGCGTCATGCCTGTCCACGACCTCTACCGCGCCCGGATTGCCGAGGGGCAGTTGCGCCCCGATCCCGCACAGGAGGCGGTGTTGGGGGAGTTGCAGCGGATCGCCGACTGGCTGGCCGAACATCGCGAGCCGAAGGGGCTGGGGCGGCTCTTTCGCAAGGCGCCGGAGGCGACGAAGGGGCTTTACCTCTGGGGCGGGGTCGGGCGCGGCAAGTCGATGCTGATGGACCTCTTCGTGGCGGCGGTGGAGACGCCGGCCAAGCGGCGGGTGCACTTCCACGCCTTCATGCAGGAGATGCACCGGGGCATGGGCGCGGCGCGCAAGCGGGGCGTCGAGGACCCGGTGGCGCCGGTGGCGCAGGCGGTGGCCGACGAGGTGCGGCTGCTGGCGTTCGACGAGATGCAGATCACCGACATCACCGATGCGATGCTCGTGGGGCGGCTCTTCGAGAAGCTGTTCGCGGCGGGCGTGGTGATCGTCACCACCTCGAACCGGCCGCCGGACGACCTCTACAAGGACGGGCTGAACCGGCAGATCTTCGTGCCGTTCATCGAGATGCTGAAGGACCGCATGGCGGTGCGGGAACTCGCCAGCCCGACCGACTACAGGCAGGACCGGCTGAAGGGCGAGCAGACCTATTTCTACCCCGCACGCGAGGCGCGGGCCACCATCGAGGCGATCTGGGAGAGCTTCGGGGGGCGCGAGGCGCACCCGCTCACGCTCAAGGTGCAGGGGCGCGAGGTGGAGATCCCGGCCTTCACGGGCGGCGTGGCGCGGGCGAGCTTCTGGGAGCTGTGCTCGCGGCCCCTCGGCCCGGCGGACTACCTGACGCTGGCGGCGGCGATCCGGGTGCTGATCCTCGAGGATATCCCGCAACTGAGCTCGGAGAACTACAACGAGGCGCGGCGCTTCGTGACGCTGATCGATGCGCTTTACGAGGCGAAGGTGCGGCTGATCGCGTCGGCCGCGGATGCGCCGGAGAACCTCTACCTCGAGGGCGAGGGGACGTTCGAATTCGCCCGCACCGCCTCGCGGCTGCACGAAATGCAGGCGGCGGATTGGGGCAAGTGAGGTATCATCGGCCCGACAAGGGAGGACCGAGATGCTGAAGATCGAGACCGGTGCGAACCTGCAGACCGTCATCACCACTTTCGAGGTGACGCCGGGCACTTGCGACGACCTCGTGGACGAACTGCGGGCGGCCTATGCGGAGTTCATCTCGAAGCAGAAGGGCTTCATCGCGGCAGCGCTGCACGTGAACGACGCCGCGACGCGGATCGCCAACTACAGCCAGTGGGAGCGGCGCGAGGATTTCCTGGCGATGCTGCGGTCGGACGAGATGCGGGCGCGGAACCGCAAGATCAACGCGCTGTGCCGCAGCTTCGAGCCGGTGATGTACGAGGTGGCGGCGGGGTTCTGAGGGGGGCGGGTGCGAACGCGGCAACGGTGCGCGCGCCCGTCAGGTGGCGGCTTCGAACCTCCGGCCGACCTCGCACCTGCCCGGCGAAGGTGAGGATCGCGCGTCGGGAGGCCGGGAGGTTCAGCCCTCGGGCGGGGAGACGGCGCGCTGGTAGAGATGCCATGTGGTGTGGCCGAGGATCGGCAGGGTGAAGATCAGGCCCAGAAAGGCCGGCACCAGCGACAACAGCATCGTGACCGTGATGATCGCCGCCCAGCCCAGCATGACCACGGGATTCTCCCGAACGACACGAATGGACGTGAGCATGGCGGTCACGAAATCGATGTCCCGCTCGAGCAGCATGGGCATGGCGACGACGGTCACCGCGAACAGGGCGGCCGACAGAACCGCACCCACACAGGAGCCGATGGCGAGAAACGTCCAGCCCTGCGGTGTGAAGAACACTGCCTTCAGGAACCCGTCCAGATCCGAGAAGGAGGAATCCTGCAGGACGATCACCAGCACGGTCCGGAACTGGTAGAACCATATCCACAGAATGAACAGGGTGACGAAGGCCATCCAGCCCAGTTCGCGTTTGCGCTGATTGGCCATGACGGTGAGGATCTCGGACCAGCCGAAATCCTGTCCCTTCTGCAACCGGCGGGACATTTCATAGAGCCCGGCGGCCGCGAACGGCGCGACCAGTGGAAAGGCCACGAGGGCGGGAACGACCATCCAGACTTTGTCCAGCCAGATCAGGGTCCAGACGAGCAGGAGACCGAAGACCGCATAGAACAGGCCGAAGAAGCCGCTCATGACCGGGCGGGCAAGAAAATCGGAGAACCCGGCCTTCAGCGAAGCGGTGATGTCACCTGCCGTTACCGTGTTGACCCTGGGCGCTGCCTGCCCTGGCGGTGTCAGGTTGTCCGGTAGTCTGGAGCCTGTGGTGTTGCCTGTGGTGTTGGATGTCATGGTTCGCGCCTCCCGGAACATGTCACCGCGCCCGACTCTTCTCCCCCCAGGACCTGGCGGAAGAACAGCCATCCCTCCTGTACGCACAGGTTCGCATCAGCTTGGGCATATCGGCAAGCGGGAGTATTGCAATTGCGTCCTGCGCAGTCGCCCCCTCCCTGCCGTGATCCGCCCCTACCCCTTCTTCGCCGGCCCGAGGTAGGCGAAGCGGTAGGCCAGCGCGACGCCGGCTCCGCCGCCGACGACGTTGCCGAGGGTGGACCACAGGATGTTCGAGGCGATGCCTGCGGCGGGCAGGTCGGCTCCGGCGGCGAGGGCCTGGGGGAAGAAGAAGAGGTTGGCGATGGAGTGCTCGAGCCCCAGCAGCACGAAGGCCGAGATCGGCCAGAGGATGGCGAGGATCTTGCCCTCGGTGGTGCGGGCGCTGAACGTGAGCCAGACCGCGAGGCAGACGAGCGCGTTGCACAGCGTGGCGCGGACGAAGGTTTCGAAGGGGGGCAGCGCGGCCTTGGCGGTGCCGATGCGGGCGGCGGTTTCGCCCATCGGGCCGTCGAGGAGGCCGGTGAGGCCGAAGGCCACGGCGAGGCCCACCGCGCCGACGGCGTTGCCCGCGTAGACGATGCCCCAGTTGCGCAGGAGCGCGGCGGCGGTGATGCGCCGGTCGACCGCGGCCATGATCATCAGCGCGTTGCCGGTGAACAGCTCGGCCCCGCCGACGATCACGAGGATCAGGCCGAGCGAGAACACGACCCCGCCGAGGAAGCGCGCCGGGCCGAAGGAGAGGTCGGTCCCGGTCATCACCATGGTGTAGGCGGCGGCGCCGAAGCCGATGAAGGCGCCCGCCAGCAGGGCGAGGACGAACATCTGCGCGGCGGGGAGGCGGGACTTGGCGACGCCCGCCTCCTCCATCAGCGCCGCGATCTGGGCGGGCTTGTACGAGTCGAAGGAGGGCGGGAGGGGTGCTGGGTCGGGCTTCGGATCGGTCATGGGCGGAGGCTAGCGCGCCTCCGCCGGTGACGCGAGGGGGAAGGTGGTCAGGCCGCGACCTTGAGCGGGCGGGTGTCGAGAAGCGCGTAGCCGCGGCCCCAGACGTTCTCGACCACGCCGGCATCGCCACCCGCTGCGGTGATCTTGTTGCGGATGTGGCAGACGTAGGCGGCGATGATGCGCGGGTCGGGCGCGTCCTCGACCGAGTAGAGGTGGGTCATGATCGCATCCTTCGAGACGACCTGGCCCTGGCGCAGCGCGAGGAGTTCGAGGAGTTCGTATTCGATCCGGGTGAGCGGCAGCACCGTCTCGCCGACGCTGGCGCGGTGGCGCGAGGTGTCGATGGCGAGGTCGGCGATGCGGATCACCGGGTCGGCGCGGCCGGCGTGGCGGCGGCCGACGGCGGTGACGCGGGCGATGATCTCGGACGTTTCGGCATCGGAGGACACCACGTCGTCGGCGCCGGCGGCGAAGGCCTTGAGCTTGCGCTCCATGTCGCGGGGCGGCGCGATGAGGACGATGCCGGTGGTCGGGTTGCGGCGGCGAAGCGTGCGGATCAGGTCGGCGGCCTCGCGGTCGGGCAGGTCGTGGTCGATCAGGATGACGTTGTGGTCGGCGACCGCGGCGTAGTCGAGCACCTCCTCGCCGTCGCTGGCGCGGGTGACGAGCATCCCCGCATCGGCGAGGTCCTTGGCGGCGGCCATCGAGGTCCAGGTGGTTTCGGTAACGAGAACGCGCATCGGTACAGTCCTTCTCTTTCAGGTCGGGCCAGCCGGGACGCACAGCCGGTGTGCTTGCCCGGGCGGGCGCCACACACATGGCGGTTTGATTTTGCGGAACCCCGGCAAGGGGTTGGCTCCGTTCTGGAGAAGGGTGGACGGGCTTTGCCGTTCCTGTGAAACTATGAATAGACTTTTAGCCGACTCGTATGAAGTAGGAGTCTCGCCGTCTGGTTAGCGCTTTGTGAAGTGCTCTTGCGGCAGGGTTTCGGCGGGTCCATGTCAGGACTGTGACCAGTGCGGAGGGCGTGCCATGCGGTGCCCGAGGGACGGAACCGAAATGCTCACCGCCCGGCGCGCGGGCGTGGAGATCGACTGGTGCCCGGAGTGCCGGGGGGTCTGGCTCGACCGGGGCGAACTGGAGCGGATCTGCGACCGGGCGGCGATGATGCCTGGCCTGGCCGAGCCTCCTGCCCCGCCGCCCTGGCCTGCATCGGGATTGCCGAACCCGCGGCCGACCTCGGAGGCGGAGGCCGGATCCGACCGGGAGGCCCGGGAGGCGGGCGAGGCCGGGGAGGCGGGCGGGGACGACCCCGACGCGGTGCGGGCCCGGCGGCACCGGCGGCGGCGCAGCTTTCTCGACGACATCTTCGACCTGTGAACGGTGCCGGGCCGGGAGCCCCCTTAGGGGGCCTGCACGGTCGGCCCGCTGCGGGAAAGGTTTGCGCCCCGGGCGATTCTGCGGGACGCTTCGGGCGGGCGGGCACAGTTCGCCCCATTTCATGGGACCTTTCCCTGCGAGGAGATTTGCCGATGCCGTCCTTTCGTTCCGCCCGCCTCCGTTCCGCCCGCCTCCGTTCCGGCCGCCTCCGTTCCGGCCGCCTGACCGCAGCCCTCGCGCTGCTGCTCGCCTGCGCCAGCCCCGCCGCCGCCCAGCAGGTGCTGGCGGAGTACTTCGCGATGCTGAACCCTCACGACATGCGCAATTCCAGCGGTAACCGGCTGACCGGAATGGGCGACGTGCTTCAGCAGGACCGGGCGAACTATCACCGCTTCGGGATCGCCGACGAGTACGACCAGTGGGACCCGCTGTTCTCCAGCCGCGAGATGCGGGCGCGCATCCCCGATCTCTACGCACGGGGGCCGGGCGCGCCCGGCTACATCGCGCAGGCGATCCGCAGCGGGCAGCCGCGCTTTGTCTGGGTGCGGGTGATCGGGGTGAACGGGGTGCCGGCCTACCTGCTGGTGGAGGAAGGCGCGGGCTGAGGCCCGTCCGGACACCCGTCAGG
>CAZOHN010000230.1:0-5653 GCA_964579325.1 uncultured Rhodobacterales bacterium | reverse complement strand
AGGCCGGCGTGCGCTACAGCCTCGAGAACCCGGTCGCCTATGTGCAGTCGAACGTGCTCGGCTTCACCCATGTCCTCGAGGCCTGCCGGCACGCCGGCGTGGCCCATCTGACCTATGCCTCGACGTCGAGCGTCTACGGGGCCAATACCACGATGCCCTTCGCCGAAGGCCAAGGCGTCGACCATCCGCTTCAGTTCTATGCTGCGACCAAGCGGGCGAACGAACTGATGGCCCATGCCTACAGCCATCTCTACCGCCTGCCGACCACGGGCCTGCGCTTCTTCACCGTCTACGGACCCTGGGGCCGGCCCGACATGGCGCCGATGCTCTTTGCGCGGGCGATCCTCGAGGGCCGCCCCATCCGGCTCTTCAACGAAGGCCGCCACAGCCGCGACTTCACCTATGTGGACGACATCGTCGAAGGCGTGATCCGCGCCTCCGACCGCCCCGCGACGCCGGACCCCGACTGGGACGCCGGCGCCCCCGACCCAGCCACATCCAGCGCGCCCTTCCGCCTCTACAACATCGGCAACAACGCTCCCGTGGAGCTCTCTGAGTTCATCGCAGCGCTCGAGACGGCACTGGGGCGCAAGGCACAGCGCGAACTCCTGCCCCTCCAGCCCGGCGACGTCCCCGACACCTTCGCCGACAGCACCCGCCTCGCCCGCGCCATCAACTGGCGCCCCGGCACGCCCGTGGCGGAGGGGGTGGCGCGGTTCGCGGAGTGGTTTGCAACCTACCACGCAATTGGCTAGTGGAGCATCGGCTGCGCCTGCCGGTTCGGAGGAGGGGCGCCCCCGCAGGAAAGGCGGACCGATGGAGACCCCTGAAGGTCAAGGCAGCGACCCGAAGCCTGCTTCTGCACACGGCCGGTCTTCTCGCGCTCGGCGGGCAAGTCCTCCCTGCCTTGATGTCCTGATCCCCCATTACCGCGATACCGACGGCCTTGCGCTCACGCTCGCCTCGGTCGCGGCTCAGACTTGGATGGGCGACTTGCGTGTGGTCATTGTGGATGACGGTTCGCCCCGTCACGATTTCGACGCGCTGAAGCGTATCCTTGCTGAGTTCACGCTGCCGGTCGTCGTGCACCGCAACGCCGAGAACCGCGGAAGGCCCTATACGCGCAACCGGCTGCTCGACAGCATCGAGGCCGATTTCGTCGCTTGGCTCGACGTGGGCGACGTCTGGTATCCAGACAAGCTGGCCATCCAGTTCGACCACGTCAGCCGCCTGCGCTTCGCGGGAGCGGATCTCGGACGCACCTGGATTACTTGCCATTACGACTGGCAATGGGACGGGCGGCGGGCTCGGATGACCCGCCAGGAAACGGACGAGCGCCAGCTGCGCGAGTTGATGCTCGGCCAGCGTCTGCGCGCCTATCTCTGGACGCTGCTCGCCCCGGCGGAGGCTTTCCGCCGGGTGGGGCGCTTCGACGAGCGCCTGCCCAGGTTGCAGGATCTCGACTTCTTCATCCGTTTCGTCCGGGGGGGTGGGCAGATCGTCGTACCGCCGGGCAAGGAGGCGCTCTGCCGCTACCACAAGTCGGACCTTGGCCGCGATGCCGCCGAGATCCGCCGGTGCAACGCACTCATCTTCGAGAAGTACCGTCCCGTCCTTCAGGGGTTCGGGCCAGCCTTCGTCAGGACGATACAGTACAACGCCGAGCGCCTCTCGGCGCGTTATGCCGAGAACAATGGTGCCGGGTTTCTGGGGCGCTACTACATGGCGCGGTCCTGGATGGCCCATCCCAGGAGGGCCTTCGGCGCCTTCCGCTATCAGATGCGCTAGAACGAGAGCAGAAACGGATGCCCTTGCATGTTCTTGCCGGGTCCGGCGCCCTCCTGCGCCCCGCACCGGTGCCTGCCGAAGACCTCGCAGTGCTGGTCGGGCCGCGGGCGCGGCCCGTCGCCGCCTTCTGGTTCTCGCGGCGCTGCGGGCCTGGCGTCCACGACTTTCTGCTGGAGCCAGTCCGCGATGCGCGCATCAAAGTTTTCGCCCAGTCCCTGCGCGAGAACTTCGGAGCGCGAGCGGAGCCGCTCCTGATGCTGCCCGACCTGCTCGACACCCAGCTGCTCGCGGCACCGACACGCGCGCCACGCGCCGTGTTGCGCGAGATCTGGAGCCACAAGCCCGCGCGGGAACTCGTGCTGCACGGCATCGCCCTACCCGAAGGGATCGACGACGGCGATGGCTGGGCTGCAGAGGCGGGTCTGCTGCTGGGCAGGGTCCGCGATCGGCTCGACGCCCTGCGCGCGGAGCTTGCGGACGCGGGGAACGACGCACCGATCGCCACTCGGGTGATCGAACTGCGTCCCGAGGATCCGTGCTTCGTGGGCGCCCTGCGAAATGCGATCGCCCATCAGGTGGCATTTCAGGCTGGCCCTCACCTCGCCACAGGAGGGCTCGCGGCGAAGCCTGAGAATTTGCGCGCGGCCGTGGCGCGTCTGCTTGCCACCTGGGAGGCGCAGGGTCTGCACCCCGCCCGCCCGCTCGGAACCGAAGCCCTTGCCCGGATCTCCGCACAAATCCTGCAGACCTTGCTCGTCCGAGGAGGGGCTCTGTGAGCACCGAACGCCCCACCACTCGGCGCCTGAGCATCTGTTTCGTCATCGACCGGCTGGCCGGGCGCAGCGGTGGGGCCGAGCGCGTGCTTGTCGAAACCGCCAACCGCCTCGCATTGCGGGGGCACGAGGTGCAAGTCGTCAGCCATGACGCCCGCGAGGGCGAGCCGTTCTTCCCGCTTGAGTTCGGAGTGATCCACACCAACCTGCGTCGGCCCAAGGCGGCGCGGAGCCGCCTGCGCCGCTGGGCCGATGCGCAACGCGAGACGCTACATCGCCTCGCGGGGGGAGACATCTATTTGCTCGACCGGCTGATCTGGCTGAGCAAGTACGGCGCCTTCTGGCGCAGACTCGAGCGCCATCTCGCCGCACACCGCCCCGATGTGGCGGTGGCCTTCCTGCCGCCTGCCATCACCGCTCTCGGCCATGTCCGCCCGGAAGGGCCACTCCGGCGTGTTGCGGCACTGCACAACGTGCCCGAACAGGACCTTGCCAATCCCGCGCGCTGGGATCCGAGCGCGCTTGACCGCCGCCGCCGCATGGCGGCCCTGGGGAAGATGGATGCGATCAGCGTACTCCTTCCGGAGTTCCGAGACTGGTTCCCCGAAGCGCTGCGTGATCGTGTCGTGGTGGTGCCCAACGTGGTGCGTACCATGTCCATAGCCCGGATCCGCCGCCACCAGCGCCAGAACATCGTGCTGTCTGTCGGACGGCTCTCGGAGGTCAAGCGCCACGGCCTGCTCATCGAGGCATGGGCGCGGCTCGCGGCCGAGTTCCCCGACTGGGAACTGCGAATCTTCGGCATCGGCCCGCTCACGGTCAAGCTCGGCGCGCAGATCCGCGATCTCGGCCTGGCCGGCCAGGTGCAGCTGATGGGGCACACAGATGCCATAGATGAGGAATACCTCGCAGCTTCCCTGCTAGCGCATCCCGCCGAGCACGAAGGCTGGGGCCTCGCGGTCACCGAGGCCATGGCCGCAGGCACACCGGCCATCGGCTTTGCCGACTGCCCTGGCGTGAAACAGTTGATCGCGGATGGCGTGAATGGCGTTCTGGTTGCGCCTGGGCCGGACCGGGTCGAGGCCTTCGCGACCGCCCTCGGAGCGTTGATGCGGGACGCACCCCGCCGAAACGCTCTGGCGGAGGCCGCGCCTGGCACGGTTCGCGCCTATGCGCCCGAAGCGGTCACCGACCTGTGGGAGGCCTTGCTGGCACCTCGGGAGGCTGCTGGCTGAGGTCAGCCGCGTTTGCGCAGAAAGAAGACACTGTGCCCGGTCGGCGAGGTCAGCGCACTCGCAGGGATCGCTGCGGTGGCGAGATCCTCTGGGGTGAAATGCGTCGCGAGATCGACCAGATCGAAGCCTGCAAAGAGGTCGAGCACCCGTTCGCGGAAGTCCCGCCGCCCGAACAGGCGCATGTGGTCGTGCTGGTGGAACAGCCGGTTGCGCTCGGCGCTCGGCAACTTGGGATCCATGTCCTCGCGATACCAGCCGCTGTGGATCGGCACCTGGAAGACATGGAACCCCCCAGGCTCGATCACTGCGTTCAACTCGCCCACCACCCGGTCGAGCGAAGCCGGGATATGCTCAAGCACATGGGAATGCACGAGACCCTGCACCGGCCCCGCGATCCCCTCTGCGGGCCGGCACAGATCCACTGCGCGCACGGGGACGCGCGACCAGGCGTATTCCTCGGGATTGATGTCGGCGGGCACATAGGCCGCCCCATACCGCGCGTGGAGGATCTCGGCGATCTTCGGCTCTGGAGCAAAGTGGTAGACCGGCGCTCCCGTGGGAACGGGCGCGAAGCGGCGAAGCACCATGCCCATGAAGCGGCCTCTCTCCTTGGCGCCGCAGCCTGCGCAGCGCGCGTTCTCCCGGCCGCGATAGACACCGAAGCTGGTTCCGCCGCAGAGCGGACAGACAAGCGGCAGGGCTGGCGCAGCCGTCGCGGCCTCGACGAACTCGGTCTTGGCTTCGGTCGTCATGTGGTGGCCTTTCCTGCTGCGGGCCGGTCGTGTCCGGCCCTGCGCGGCGTTCCAATTCCCCGGAGCCTCCGTTATACGTCCCGCGGCAGAATTCCAATGCCAACGACCAGCGCGGAGACACGACGATCGACAGGACCGCTTCTGCCCCGGATGACCCGAGCGTCTGTGCCCGGACTCGGCCATGACGGTCGGCTCTCCGCGCCTGGTGCTTCATGTCGGGGCTTACAAGACCGCCACCTCGACACTGCAGAGCCTCTTTTCGCTCCATGAGGAGGCCATCGCGACCCGCTTCGGAATCCAGTATGCCAAGGGCTTTCGCCGGGTGAACTCTGGCTCGATCATCGCAGGCCATCCGCGGATCGATTCCTTCGCGCATCACATGATTTCCCATCTGCTGCGCCGCGACGGCGGACGCGCGCAGGTGGCCCATGCCTTCCACACCATGGCAGAGGCGTTCCAGGCTTCGGGATGCCGTACACTTTTTGTTTCGAGCGAGTTGCTCTCCTATTGCAGCCGAGCAGACAAGACTTTTCTCCTCGAGAACTTGCGCGGCTTCGAGGTGCATGTGGTCTATGCGGTGCGCAACCCCGTCGACTACGTCGAATCGATGAACAATCAGGCCCTGAAGTCCGGCGAGCGTCTCCGCCGCCGCGGCGAGGCCCCGCTCCCGCGCATTGCCTTCCTGCCCAACATCGAGGATTGGGCCAGCCTCGTCAGCCCCGAGCGGTTGCGCGTGGTACCCTTCTCGAGCGCCTATTTCAGCACGTTCTGCGAGAACTTCCTCGCAGTCTTCGAAGACCCCGCCTTCACCGAATTCGCCATGGCCCAGATGCCGCGCACAAACGCCTCGATCTCTGCCGAAGGTGCGCGGGTTCGGATGATGCTCAACGCTCACCTCCCGCGTCCCAGGGCGATGGACCGTAGGCAGCGTCATGTCATCACGCGCCTCGTAAGCACTCTCGACGCTGCACTCGAACGGCGCACCCCGCTCGTCACCCTCGACACCGAGGATCGCCGCGCAATCCTTGCGGAGAACCAGGCGGACATGGACGCGATCTGTGACCGTTTTCTGCCACGTGCGCTCTGGCACATGTTCACTGTGCCT
>CAZOHN010000229.1:0-5658 GCA_964579325.1 uncultured Rhodobacterales bacterium | reverse complement strand
ACCTGTGACCTCTGCCTTCGGAGGGCAGCACTCTATCCAGCTGAGCTACGGGTGCTTCTCGGTGCGGTATATCGGCGGGCTGCGCATCTCGCAATCGCAAATGCGCCCGCTGCAAGGACGGCATACCGGTAGTGCAGCCAGCGTGCAGCCGTGCATGACTTGCCCGACAGACCGTCGCAGCAGCGAGTTCCGCAGACGGCGTGACCGTTGCTTTCACGTTCCACCTGGACTGACCTGGCGACCGGATGCCAATGCCTGTGGCGCATAGCTCAACGCAACAGACTTGCGACCATGACTGAAGGACGATCAACGGGACTCCGACTTCGCGCCCGGGACTGCCAGATATCCACAATGGAGCGGGTTCTCGCACCAGGACATGCCGGCGGCACCAGACTGCCAACGATGCAAGCAAGGCACGAAGGCGGCCTACTTCAAGATTGGGGCAGACAGCCCACGCCCCATCGCCACGCCAGACAAGTCATGCGAAGAGATCGTGGCACAGCTCCAGCGCGCTGACGAGCGCGTCGACCTCGTCGCGCGTGTTGTAGAGGCCAAAGGAGGCGCGGCAGGTGGCACCGACGCCTAGGTGTTCCATCAGCGGCATGGCGCAATGGGTGCCCGCCCGGACCGCGACCCCACGCTGGTCGAGAACCGTCGAGATGTCGTGGGCGTGCGCCGGGCCTTCGAGGGTGAAGGAGAAGATCGCCCCTTTCCCCGGCGAATTGCCTTGCACCTGGAGCCAGTTCAGTCCGGCCAACCTGTCGCGGGCGTAGTCACGCAGGGTTTCTTCGTGAGCCGCAACGTTATCCATGCCAAGCCCCATGAGATACTCGAGCGCCACGCCGAGACCGATCTGCTGCACGATCCCGGGCGTCCCGGCCTCGAATTTCATCGGCGGATCGGCATAGGTCACCTCATCGCGGCGCACCTCGCGGATCATGTCGCCGCCGCCGAAGAACGGACGCATCTCGGCCATCCGGTCCTTGCGGATGAAGATCGCACCGGAGGCACTCGGCCCATAGAGCTTGTGGCCGGTGATGGCATAGAAGTCGCATCCGATCTCGGCGACGTTGACCGGCATGTGCACGGCCGCCTGGCTGCCGTCGACCAGTACCGGCACGCCCAACGCGCGTGCGCCCTGACAGATCGAAGCCACGTCCACCTTCGTGCCGAGAACGTTCGACATCTGTGTAATCGCGATCAGCTTCGTGCGGGGGCCGACAGCCGCAAGCACCGACTCGGGCGAGAGGTCGCCCGCTGCGTCAGGTTCGACCCAATTCAGCACCACCCCTTGCCGCTCACGCATCAAGTGCCATGGCACGATGTTGGCGTGATGTTCCATCAGGCTGAGGACGATCTCGTCGCCGGGCTGCATACGGGGCATCGCCCAGGAATAGGCCACGAGGTTGATCCCCATGGTCGTTCCGGTAGTGAATACGATTTCCTCCTCGGAGGGGGCGCCGAGAAACCGCGCGACGATACCGCGCACGGCCTCGTACCTTTCGGTCGAGAGGTTGGAGAGGAAGTGGAGGCCCCTGTGGACGTTCGCATACTCCTCAGCGTATCCGCGCGTCACGGCGTCTATCACGACCTGAGGTTTCTGCGCCGAGGCCCCGTTGTCGAGATAGACCAGCGGCCTGTCGTTCACCCTGCGGGACAAGATCGGGAAGTCGCGACGGATGGTGTTCACATCGTACATCTGAACCCTACCGGAACGGAGCGGTGATGATCGTCAGCGCCAAAGACATCAGGAAGTCGATCGCTATCAGCGACAGGAGCATCATTCCAAATACCTTGGCGCGGCTGCGGAACCCGTGCAGCACCATGAGGAAGTTCGTCGAAGCCCAGAGGAACACCGCAAGGCCCGCAAAGCTCAGGAGCCCGGCGAGGAACGGCAGGACGAACAGGGCCGCGAGCTGCGCTAGAACAAAGGCCGCAAGCAGGGTCTGGATCCAGACTACGACATGCAAGGCGCCATCGAAGGTGCCACTCCCGCCGAAGGCCCGCCCGATACGGTCGGTTGCATGGGCGAGAACGGCGGCAAGGATCAACTGCGAGAGAACCGCGGTAAAGGGTGTCGCACTCAGACGCTCGAGAAACTCGGCCGACTGTGGGTCAATTGCGGCTCCAAAACGGGCAAGGAGGAGCTTGAGGGTGACGACGAGCGGAATAACCGTTGCGATTACAACCAGCGCCAGTGCCTGCCAGAGTACCGGCCTCGGCAGATCAAACGCGAGCACGCGCCGCGCCGCCTCGGACGGATCGGTCAGGGAGAGGCGCAATAGCGCCAGGAACTCGGCCAGGTTCACGTCGGTCTCCCGTCGCTCGGTCACCCGCACGGCTTACGCCCTCCCCTGCCCGGCCTCAAGGCTCGGGCGTTCCACCTCGACAAGAGCCAGGATCCAGTGAAGCAGGAAGCCTCCTCCAAGGAGGGTGCCCGAAAGGGCTTGCTCCAGCCCCGGGCCGATCAATCCGGCGACCAGGCCATGGAACAGGAAGAGCGGCGCAGCCGCGAGAAACGACCAGAACAGCGCGACCCTCGCACCGAACCAGGTCCCCCGCCCACCGACGAGGCGAGCCACTACGTGCGATACCCCCGCGACGGCATACAGAAGCAGGGGGAGGATAAAGACGATCCCCTGCAACGCCCCGGCCAAACGCGCATCGAGTGGAATCCCGGGAGACAGCTCCGCCTCGCGCGCAAGGCGTGGCCATTGCGCGACGAAGAGCAGCACGCAGGCGCCCATGAGGTAGGCGAGCGCCCTGCCTTCGGTCGCCTGAGGCAGCAGACGGCGCAGCGTGCCCCGCGGGTCGCGCCAGCTGCGCACGATCTCTGTCGCTATGGACACTCAGCTCCTCCGCCGCCGCGCCAGCCATCCCACGAGGTTTGATCGGATATCGGCCTGCAAGATCTCGTCGTCGATCTCCTCGAGCGCCTCGGCGAGGAACGCGAGCACGAGGAGGTTCGTCGCCTCTGCGGCGGGAACTCCGCGCGAGCGCAAATAGAACAGCGCCGTCTCGTCGATCGCACCTGATGTCGAGCCATGGCTGCACTTCACGTCGTCGGCGTAGATCTCGAGCTCGGGCTTGACGAGAAACTGGCTGTCACCGTCGAGGAGCAGCGACTGGCTGATCTGATATCCGTCGGTCTGCTGCGCGTTCTGGTGCACCAAGATCTTGCCCTGGAAAACCCCTGTCGCCCCGTTTCGCAGGACCTTCTTGAAGACCTGGCGGCTTTCGCAGCCGACCGCACCATGAGTGACAAAGACCGTATCGTCGTGGTGGAAGTCGCCGTCGCCCACGCAGGCCCCGGCAACATGCGCAACGCCGCCTTCACCGGCGAGTTCGATCACCGCCTCGTTCCGGGTAAGGCGGCCGTTCGCCGTGAGGGTGAAACTCTTGAAGAGCGCGCGGTCCGCAAGCCTGGCGAAGATGTGCGTGACGGCGCGCCGCTCATGGTCGCGGCCCTGCATTCGGACATGATGGAAGCTGCCGCCCGTCGCGACCTCCACCTCCATGACCTTGTTGAGCCGCGCCGCAGCCGGGCCGGACTCAAGCACAGTCAGTTCCGCCCCGGCCTCGATCTTAATGCAGTGATGAAGGAGCGCATCGGAAACCTCTGACCTGTGGTGATAAACAAGCGCAACAGGCTTCGTCGCGCGACCGGTGGCCCGGATCAGGATCCCATCGGTCGCAAAGGCTGAATTGAGAGCGGCGAGTGGGCGCTCGACGGGGCTCTGGCCCCGGGACTCGAGCACGCCGTAGATGTCTCTCACCCAGTGGATGTCGCGCGCCTGCGCATGTGCAAGCCGCTCGATCTCGACACCGGCGAGCGCGAGATCATCGGATGCGGTTGCATCGAACACCCCGTCAACGAACACGATCCTTATCCGGTCGACGGCATCGAAAGGCGCCGGATCGCGGGACTCGAAGAGCGCGGCAGGTGGGGCCTCGGGGACGACCAAGGCGGCTGGATCGGTATAGCGCCAGTATTCGTCGCGACGGTGGGGCACGCCCATCGCCGTGAGCCGCGCAAGCGCCTCTTTCCGCGCCTCTTTGGCCCAGCCCCCCGCGTCAGGCAACGCAAGCCCGGCAATCCGCGCAACCGTCGCGTCGGCCTTCTGTGCCGGGTGGGCCATCACGCCACCTCCGCGAGAATGTCGGAGTAGCCGTTCTGCTCGACTTCCAGGGCCAGTTCCGGGCCGCCGGTCTTCACGATCCGGCCGTCGGCCATGATGTGCACCACGTCCGGCCGGATATGGTCGAGCAAGCGCTGGTAGTGCGTGATGACGAGGAACCCCCGACCTGCATCGCGCAACGCATTCACCCCATCGGCAACGAGCCGCATCGCATCGACGTCAAGCCCCGAGTCGGTCTCGTCGAGGATGCACATCTTCGGCTCGAGCATCGCCATCTGAAGGATCTCGTTGCGCTTCTTCTCACCGCCAGAGAAGCCCACATTGACTGGACGCTTGAGCATCTCGGCGTCGATGTTCAGAAGCTTCGCCTTTTCGCGCACGACTTTCAGGAATTCGCCCGCGCTCATTTCTTCTTCGCCACGCGCCTTGCGCTGAGCGTTGACCGCCGTCCGCAGGAAGGTCATGTTGCCAACGCCCGGGATCTCCACAGGGTACTGGAAGGCGAGGAACAGTCCCGCCGCCGCCCGCTCCTCCGGCTCCATCGCGAGAAGGTCGATCCCGCCCATCGTCGCCGTGCCATCCGTCACCGCATAGCCCTCGCGACCCGCCAGCACGTATGACAGAGTCGACTTGCCCGACCCGTTCGGACCCATGATTGCATGGACCTTCCCGGCCTCGACCGTAAGGTCAACGCCCTTGAGGATTACCTTGTCCTCTTCTTCGAGCTTGACGTGCAGGTTCCTGATTTCCAGCATCTTTTCAATATCCCTCAATCGTGGCGGCAGTGCCCCGCGCGGGCACTATCAGCATGTTTTGATCACTTCGCAGTCGAGCTCGATACCCAACACGGCTTTCGCACAAAGGGTCCTCGCAAGCTCTTCCGTCCCGCCGAGCATGGCAACCGCTCCAGGCGAGGCGCCCCGATCAGGAACTCCGTCCACCCTAGCGAGTCCAGGCCGGATGGCATCAGCCGACGCTCCCCTCGAGGCTGATCGCGACGAGGCTCTGCGCTTCCATGGCGAACTCCATTGGCAGTGCCTGGAGCACTTCCTTGCAGAAGCCGTTGACGACCAGGGCCACCGCTTCTTCCTCATCCATCCCGCGGGAGCGGCAATAGAACAACTGGTCCTCGTCGACCTTCGACGTCGTCGCCTCGTGCTCACAGCGTGAGGAGTTGTTGCGCACCTCGATATAGGGGACTGTGTGTGCACCGCACTGGTCGCCGATCAGCAGGCTGTCGCACTGCGTGTAGTTGCGACTGCCCGAGGCCTTGGGGTGGACCGAGACAAGTCCGCGGTAGGTATTTTGGGCCCGCCCCGCAGAAATCCCTTTGGAAACAATGCGCGATCGGGTGTTCTTTCCAAGATGGATCATCTTGGTCCCGGTGTCGGCCTGCTGCATGTTGTTGGCGATGGCGATGGAATAGAACTCGCCCTGGCTCTCGTCGCCACGCAGGATGCAGGAGGGATACTTCCAGGTGATCGCAGACCCCGTCTCAACCTGCGTCCACATCACCTTG
>CAZOHN010000228.1:0-5683 GCA_964579325.1 uncultured Rhodobacterales bacterium | reverse complement strand
ATATCCTCGGGGGGAGTCGCCCGGCACGGGCGACGGGGGGCAGACGGCCCCCCTGCCCGGCCAGCCGCCGCGCGCCCGCTCACTCATAACGCAGCGCCTCGACCGGGTTCATCCGCGCTGCCCGCCGCGCCGGGAAGATCGTGACCACGAACGACAGTCCCAGCGACAGCGCCACCGCCGAAAGCACGTCGACCACCTGCAGTTTCGCGGGCAGGAAATAAATGCCACGAATCGAAGGGTCCCAGACGCCCCCGCCCGAGACGAAGTTCACCGCCGAGAAGATCGGGTCGATGTAGACCGCGAAGAGGCACCCCAGCACGACACCCGCAACCGTCCCCACGATCCCGGTGAAGGCCCCGCAGAGAAAGAACACTCGCAGTACCGATCCTTCGGTCAACCCCATGGTACGCAGGATGCCGATGTCGCGGCCCTTGTTCTTGACCAGCATGATGAGGCCCGAGACGATGTTCATCGCCGCGATCAGCACCAGGATCGACAGGATCACGAACATCACGTTGTCCTCGATGTCGAGGGCGCGCAGGAACGGGCCGGAACTGTCCTTCCAGGTCCAGAGCAGCGCCCGCTCGCCAGCCGCGGCAAGAAGCGCAGGCCCCAGATCGTCCACCCGCTCGGGGGTCTCGACCAGAAGCTCGATCTCGTCGGCCGCCTCCTCGCGGTTGAAGTAGCTCTGCGCCTCGCCGAAGGGCATGTAGACCCGCGTCCGGTCGATGTCATAGCGGCCCGCCGAGAAGATGTAGACCACCTCGTAGGCGTTCACTCGCGGGCTGGTTCCGAAAGCGGTGCGCACGCCATCGGGCGAGATCAGCCTGATGCGGTCGCCCACGCCGACGCCGAGGCTGCGCGCGACGCCCGAACCGATCGCGATGCCCACCGGGAACCGCCCGATATCGCCCCGGCCCTCGTCCGACTGCGCGACCCGGGGGATCTGCATCAGGTCGGCGGGCGCGATCCCGAAGACCTCGACGCCCGAATTGCCGCCCGGCCCGTTCGCCATCACCTGCCCGCGCACCAGCGGTGCCGCGCGCGTCACGCCCGGAACCGCCGCCAGCCGCCCGGCCATCGCGCCGTAGTCGCGGATGGTGCGGTCGAGCGCTCCGGTCTCGGTGGTCACGCCCGAGGCGTAGACGGTGACATGGGCATTCGCGCCGAGGATCGTATCGACGAACTCCGCGCGGAACCCCGCCCGAACGGCGAGCGTCGCGATCAGGGCAAAGACGGCCAGCGTGATGCCGATCAGGGATATCCAGGTCATCACGCTGACACCGCCCTCGGCCCGCCGCGCGCGCAGGTAGCGCCAGGCGATCATCCACTCGAAGGCGGCGAAGGGGGCGGTGCGTCCGGCCAAGAAGGCGTCTCGTCTGCTCTGTTGTGATTGCCGCGGACCTTGGCGGCACGGCGCGCGAAGGTCAAGCGAGCGGCACCTTTGTCGCCGCCCCGGCCGCCCCACTTTGACACCCGTGGCGTTTCGGCGCTACCCTGCGCCCGTTCAAGGCCGCAGGCCCCCGCCGGGCCGGAAATGTTCAGACCGACATGATATTGCCCAACCCAGGGCCCCCGGAACGGCAGATCAGTCCGAGGCCCGCAGGAAGGAACCGACCATGAAAGCCGCCGTCGCAAGGGCCTATGGCCCGCCCGAAGTCGTTTCCATCGCAGAGTGGCCCGACCCCGTTCCGGGAAAGGACGACCTCCTCGTCCGTGTCACCGCTGCCGCGGTGACACGCGGCGATGCCCGGGTGCGGGCGCTCGACGTGCCGGCAGGCTTCGGGCCGCTCGTGCGGCTCAGCTTCGGTCTCACCCGTCCGCGCAAAGCCGTGCTCGGGATGGAGTTCGCGGGACGCGTCGAACGGGCGGCCGGCGCCTTCTCCGAAGGCGACCGGGTGTTTGGTTCGACCGGGATGGCGCTTGGTGCCCATGCCGAAAAGCTTGTCATTCCGGCGGATGGCCGGGTCTTGCCGATCCCCGAGGGCCTGACCGACACCGAGGCCGCCGCCTTTTTCTTCGGCGGCCTCACCGCGGTCGACTACCTGCTCGAGAAGGGCCAGCTCGCCGCCAGGGAACGTGTTCTCGTCAACGGCGCCACCGGAGCGGTCGGGATCGCCGCGATCCAGATCGCGCGCCACCACGGTGCCCGGGTCACGGCAGTCTGCAGCGCCGCGAATGCCGCCTTCGCCCACGATCTCGGCGCCGAGGAAACGATTGACTACCGCGCAGGCCCCCTTGCCGGCCAGTGGGATGTGATCCTCGATCTGGCTGGCACGCTGCCGTGGTCCCGCGCCGAGGCACATCTTGTCGCAGGCGGACGCCTGCTCGCCGTGACGGCCGGCCTCGCGGACCTCGTCGGGGCGATGCTGCGGCCGCGGCGCTCGGAAGACAGGCGCGTCGTGGGTGGGGTCACCGCCGATACCCGCCCCGCGATGGAGCGCCTGGTCGGGCTATACGCGGCGGGCGCCTACCGTCCTTTCGTCGGCACGGACCTGCCGTTCACCGAAATCGTCGAGGCCCATCGACTTGCCGGCTCGGGTCACAAGCGCGGATCAGTCGTCGTCACGATGGTCGCCTGACCGCCCGACTGCGCCTCGGGCGGATCGACGAAAGGAAGCACCAGCAGCCGATCGAGCCGCAGCCAGCGCTGGTCGCGGAATGTCTCGAGCCCGATGGTCATCCCCCGTTGGCCGTCGCGCGGCTCGGGACGAAGGGTGCCGAACATGCGGTCCCAGACCGACAGGTTGAAGCCGAAGTTCGAGTTCGTTTCGTCTGGGTGGATCGAGTGATGCACCCGATGCAGATCGGGCGTCACGAACACCAGCCGCACCAGCGCCTCGGCGCGGGGCGGAAGGCTGATATTGGCATGGGTGAAGAGCGCGGTGGCGTTCAGGGCGATCTCGAAGGCCAGCACCGCCAGCGGCGGCGCGCCGAGCGCCACGGCCAGCGCGATCTTGATCGCCATCGAGAGCACGATCTCGACAGGGTGGAACCTCAGGCCCGTTGAGGCGTCGAAGTCGAGGTCGGCGTGGTGCATCCGGTGCAGCCGCCAGAGGATCGGAACAGCGTGAAACAGCCTGTGCTGTGCCCAGATCGCAAGATCGAAGGCGAGGAACGCAGCCAGGAACGCCGCCCATCCCGGCAGACCGAGACGCGGCAGAAGGCCCAAACCCCGGGTCTCGGCCCAGGCGGCCGCACCCACGGCGAGCACCGGAAACAGCAGCCGCACCACAAGCCCATCGACCGCGACGAGGGCAAGGTTGTTGGTCCACCGGACGACCCGTGGCACCTCGGCCCTCCGCAACGGAGTCGCGAGTTCCCAGACCAGCATCGCGGCGAGGACGGCAACAAACGCCCCCAACCGCAAGGAGTCTTCGGCAGCGATCCAGGATGCAGCGGTCATGCGCCCAATATCGTGCCGGGGCAGACGCTATGCAACTCCCGCCGCGCGATTGCACTCGCCTGACTGCCATTTGCACCAGGCCCCACTCCGGATCCGCCCTCGCAATTGCGGTATCCTGACCGGGAGAAGCAGGTTAACCTTACGGAAACGGGGCGCCCCGCGGGCGCAGGGGCACCGCCGGTTCCGGGGGCCAGTGGATGGGGGACACAGATGAGCCTGATCATCAGCCTGGCTTACGTCACGGTCCTGCTCACCTCGCTCTTCGTCATAGTGCGCTGGCGCAACCTGAGCTGCCAGGGAACCACACCCGTCAACACCTTCACGCTTGTGGCGCTCCTGTTCACGGCAGGACTCGACATGGGCCTGGTGATGTTGCCGCTGACCGAGTTCCCGGTCTACGCCGAAGACGCGGCCTATGCCTTCACCAACCCGCTCGCCATCGAGTTCGGCATGTGGGGGCCGCTGGTGTGGATGATGTATTTCCTCACCGCCTTCTACTTCATCGTGCTTGAACCACGCCTGCAGGTATTCCGCATTCCGGCGGTGAAGTGGGTCTACAACCTCACCGTCATCGCCACCTGCGCCTTCACCGGCTATCTCTTCCTTACGGCGCTGCCGAGCTACGCACCGGGCCTGCCAACCTCTGCGATCTGGGCCATCGTGATCGTCGCCATCGGGATCTCGGTCTATTCCTCGGGCGATCTCGGCTTCATGAAGTGGCTGGCGATCCTGTCGACCTGGGGGTTCGGCATCCTCGTCTTCACCGCGCTCGTGATTGTCGCCTACATCTACACCGGCATCGGACTTTCCGGCCTCATGGCCAACGTCAGCAAGCTCGGCGGCTACTTCGCGAACCTCCACCGCTTCGCGACGCCGATCACCGACTACCACGAGTTCTACCTGTTCTGGTGGTTTGCCTGGTCGATCATGATCGGCCAGTTCGTGGCCAACTTCGTCGGCGGGCTTAAGTCCTGGCAGCTTGCCTTCTCGATGGTCGTACTGCCGACCATCCCGCTCGGGCTCTGGTTCGCGGTTCTCTACATCTACTTCGAGAACGATGTGGTCATCCCCGGCTGGCTGAACGGGATGATGATCTTCGTGGGCGTCGTGTTCGTCATCAACTCGCTCGACAGCCTGATCCGGCTCTATTCGGCAAACCTCGACTGGAGCGTCAGGCGGCTGGGCAGGGCGCGCTACTACCCGCTCCACTTCGGCCTCCAGCTCTCGCTGGTGCTCGCCTACCAGTTCACGCCCTTCCGGATCGAGTGGGTCGGGCTGGTGGTGATCGGCCTCTACGCCGCAGTCTACTTCGTCGCGCTCAGGCGGCCCACCGCCGTCGTCATGGCCGTGCAGGAGCACGCCGAGCCTCAGGCCACCTGACGGCCCCTTGTCTTTGGCTCAAGGATGGGCGGCGTAGATCTCTGCCACCCGAGCCACCGCCGCCTCTGGGCTCATCTCTTCGCTCCCACCCGTCCGGCGCGAGGTGAGCTCCACCACCCCTCTCGCGAGACCCCTCGGACCTACCGTGATCCGCCACGGCAGGCCGATAAGGTCCATCGTCGCGAACTTGGCGCCCGCCCGCTCGTCACGGTCGTCATATAGCGCAGTCAGCCCCTTGTCGGCCAGCGCCTTGTAGAGCCCCTCGCAGGCAGCATCCGCCGCTCCGTCGCCCTGCTTCAGGTTCACTATCCCGCAATGATAGGGCGTCACGCCCTCGGGCCAGACAATGCCCTTGTCATCGTGGCTCGCCTCGATGATCGCGCCGAGAAGGCGGCTCACGCCGATCCCGTGGCTCCCCATGTGGACGGGCACCCTCTCGCCCTTGTCGTTGGTCACGAAGGCACCCATCGGCTCGGAATACTTGGTGCCGAAGTAGAAGATCTGTCCGACCTCGATGCCCCGGCCCACCTTGCGGCTCGCCTCGGGCACCGCTGCAAAGGCCACTTCGTCATGGGTCTCGTCGGTGCGGGCGTAGAGCGTGGTGAACTCCTCGCAGACCGCAGCCACCTGCACCCGGTCGTCATAATCGATCTCCCGCGCGCCGAGGTTCAGCTCGGTCACCCGGTCGTCGTAGAATACCTCGGACTCACCCGTGGCGGCCAGCACCAGGAATTCGTGGGTGTTGTCACCGCCGATGGGGCCGCTGGCCGCGCGCATCGGGATCGCGGTCAGGCCCATACGCTCGTAGGTGCGCAGATAACTCACCATATGGCGGTTGTAGGCGTGGATCGCGGCATCCTTGTCGACGTCGAAGTTGTAGCCGTCCTTCATCAGGAA
>CAZOHN010000227.1:0-5729 GCA_964579325.1 uncultured Rhodobacterales bacterium | reverse complement strand
GGGTCCTGCCGGAGCCAGACCACATCCCAGTCGGCAAGGTCGATCTCGGCCTCGGCGCCGTAGGTGACATGATCGCCCTTCGCGCGGCGCACCTCGATCGGGAAGCCGCGCGCCATCACGCGGCCCGAGCGATAGGAAAGCTGGTCGGGCGGGTAGTAGAACAACGCGTGCCCGCGCGCCTGCGCCTCGAGCGCGAGGCGGAACGAGGAATCGGCGTCGATGTTCACCGCGCCGATCGGATCCATCTGGAACGCAACCTTGAGACCCATCCCGCCCTCCACTTCGCTGCGGGCTCTTCATGGCTGATGGGCAGGGGCGCCGCAACCTCAGTCGAAGATCACGTTCTCGACGACCCGGACACGCCCGGCCCCGTCGACCAGCGCAAGGTCGAGCCGAACCGGGGTGAGTTGGCCCAGCGGTTCCCCCGCGAGGAACTCCGAAGCGGCGGCCCATATGCGTTCGGCCTGACGACGGGTCAGTCGCTCGACGGCGCGGGCGAAGTCACGCGCCTTCTTGACCTCGATGAAGACGAGGCCCGCCCCGTCGCGCGCGACAAGGTCGATCTCCCCGCCGCTGCCACGCCAGCGACGCGCGGCGACGGGAAGGCCGCGTCGGGCATACTCGGCCTCGACCGCGCCTTCGGCGGCAAGGCCCGCATGGTAGGAAACCGCTCCGCTCATCCGCCATCCTCCTTCGCGGCGCGCGCCAGCGCCGCCTGATACACTTCACGCCGGGGCAGCCCCAGCGCACCCGCCACCGTCGCCGCCGCCTCGCGCACCGACATCTGCGCAAGCGCGGCATCGAGCGCGGCGTCGAGCGCCCCGGCATCGGCAACCGCCTCTCCCGGACGGTCGACCAGCACGACAACCTCGCCCTTCACGTCCGCACCGGCGAAGGCCGCCGCGAGATCGCCGAGCGTGCCCCGGCGCACTTCCTCGAATCGCTTCGTCAGCTCGCGGGCCACGGCCGCCTGCCGCGTCCCACCCAGAACCTGCACCATATCCGCTAACGTTTCCCCAACGCGACGCGGCGATTCGTAGAAGACCAGCGTCGCGGGCACCCGCACGAGGTCCTCCAGCGCCCGTTGCCGCGCCGCGCGGGTTGGCGGCAGGAACCCGGCAAAGAGAAACCGGTCGCTCGGCAGCCCCGCCACCGTCAGCCCCGCGAGCACCGCCGAGGCCCCCGGCACCGCGAAGACCTTGTGCCCCGCCGCGATCGCCTCGCGCGCCAGCGCGAAACCCGGATCGGCCACGAGCGGCGTTCCGGCCTCGGAGGCATAGGCGACCGCCTTCCCCTCGGCGAGAACCGCGAGCAGCTTCGGCCGCGCCGCCGGGCCGTTGTGGTCGTGGTAGGCGACGAGCGGCCGGCCGGAGACCGGCACGCCATGGATGTCCATCAGTTTGCGCAGCGTGCGGGTGTCCTCGGCCGCAAGCACGTCCGCCGAAGCCAGCACGTCGAGGGCGCGCAGCGTGATGTCGCGCGCCGCCCCGATCGGCGTCGCCACGAGGTGGAGACCGGGAAGGAGGTCGGTTTTCTGCCAGTGCATCGCGACCTCGTGACCTGCGGCGTTTACTTGCGCCGGGGAACCCCTTAGGCTCCCTTCCCGTCTGCAATGCCGGCCTCATGCCGGCGAAGAGGGGTGTTCCATGGTTTCCGTTTTCCGGTCGATCCGCAAGCAGGCCGCGCGACTTGCGGCCTTCGTCGCCCTCGTCTGGGTCGCCGCCTGCGAGCCAGTTGCCATGACCGGTCCCGGCATCGACACCAGCCGGGCGATTCCCGTGGCGCTTCTCGTGCCCTCCGGATCCGGCCAGTCGGGCGACGACGTGCTTGCCCGCAGCCTCGAGAACGCGGCACGCCTCGCGATCTCGGACCTCCAGGGTGTCACCGTCGACCTGCGGGTCTATTCGACCGGCGGCTCGTCCGCGCAGGCCGCTGCCGTCGCGACCCAGGCGGTGAACGACGGGGCGCGGATCATCCTCGGCCCGGTCTTCGCCGACGCCGCCAATGCCGCCGGTGTCGCGGTGCGGCCGAGCGGCGTGAACGTGCTCAGCTTCTCGAACAACACCGACATCGCGGGCGGCAATGTCTTCGTGCTTGGCAACACCTTCCAGAATGCCGCCAGCCGGCTCGTCGGACACGCCGCGCAGCAGGGTCGGAACCGCATCTATATCGTCCACGAGCAGACCCCGGCGGGCGAGATCGGCCGCCGCGCCATCGACACCGCCATCGCGCGCTCCGCGGCGCAGCACGCCGGCACGATGGGCTATGCCTTCAGTCAGGAAGGCGTTGTCGCGGCGATCCCCTCGATCGTGAGCGGCGTGCGCAACAGCGGCGCGAACGCGGTGTTCCTGACCGCCGACACGGCCGGCGCGCTGCCGCTGCTGGCGCAACTTCTGCCCGAGGCCGGCCTCTCGGCGGCCACCACGCAGTACATCGGCCTGACCCGCTGGGACATTCCGCCCGCAACGCTCTCGCTTCCCGGCGTCCAGGGCGGCTGGTTCACGCTCCCCGATCCGGGGCCGTCCGGCCTGTTCCAGTCGCGCTACCAGGCGGCGTTCGGGTCTCCGCCGCACCCCATCGCTGGCCTCGCCTACGACGGTATCGCCGCGATCGGTGCGCTGGCCCGGTCGGGCCGGTCGGACGCGCTCTCGGCCTCGGCACTGACCCAGGCCTCGGGCTTCGTGGGCGTCGGCGGCATCTTCCGCTTCCGCTCGGATGGCACCAACGAGCGCGGCCTTGCCGTGGCCGAAATCCGCAACAGCCAGGTGGTGGTGATTGATCCCGCGCCCAGAAGCTTCGGTGGCGCCGGGTTCTGACCCCGCCCCCGCCCTCCTGCACCCGGTCGCCCGGGCGACCGAACCCGGCCTGATCTGCGACGCCGAGGCGATTGCGGACCCGGCCGGGTTGCGCGCACGTCTGGACAGCGCGGCCGCGGAAGCGAGCGATGCAAAGGCCAAGCGCGCTGCGGCCGTCGCGCTGCTGACGGAGACCCGCAAGGCCGGCTGCGCGGCGATCGAGGCGGCCTTCATGGCCGCCCCGCTCAAGGCGCGGGAAACCGTCAGCGCCTACGCCTGGCTGACCGATGTGCTGGTGCGCGCCACGCTCGACTTCGCGAGCCGCCACCTTCACCCGCTTGCCAACCCCACCGAATCGGAACGGATCGCGGTGCTGGCCGTCGGTGGCTACGGGCGTGCGGAAATGGCGCCGCATTCCGACGTGGACCTGCTGTTCCTCACGCCGTGGAAGACCACCCCCTGGGCCGAGAGCGTCGTGGAATCGATGCTCTACATCCTGTGGGACCTGCGACTGAAGGTCGGCCATTCGACGCGCACGGTGAAGGACTGCCTGCGGCTCGGCCGCGACGACTACACGATCCGCACCGCACTCTTGGAGCATCGCTTCATCGACGGCGACCGGGCGCTGGCGGACGAGTTGTCCGACCGGCTCTGGCGCGAGCTTTTCAAGGGCACCGGGCCGGACTTCATCGAGGCCAAGCTCGCCGAACGGGCCGAGCGGCTCAAGAAGCAGGGCGGTCAGCGCTACATGCTCGAGCCGAACGTGAAGGAGGGCAAGGGCGGCCTGCGCGACCTGCAGTCGCTGTTCTGGATCGCGAAGTACGTGCATCGCGCCGAAAGCCCTGGCGCGCTTGTCGACCTCGGCTTCTTCCGGCCCGAGGAATACGAGGCCTTCGACCGCGCCGAAACCTTCCTCTGGGCGGTGCGCTGCCACCTGCACCTGATTGCGGGCCGTGCCGTGGACCAGCTCACCTTCGACATGCAGGTCGAGGTGGCGCGGCGGATCGGCTATGCCGATGGCGGCGGGCGGCGGGCGGTCGAGCACTTCATGCAGGCCTATTTCCGCCACGCGACACGGGTGGGCGAGGTGACGCGGATCTTCCTGACCGCGCTCGAGGAAAGCCACGTCAAGAAGGCACCGGGCTTCTTCCACCGGCTCGGCCGCAAGCGGACGGCACGGCCGCCCTACGCGATCAACCAGAACCGCCTCGACGTGGGCGACGAGGCCGCGTTCCTCGCCGACAAGCTCAACCTGGTCCGGGTGTTCGAGGAGGCGCTGCGCACGGGCGTGCTCCTGCACCCCAACGCCATGCGCCTGATCGCGGCGAACCTCCGCAAGATCGACGACGAGGTGCGCCAGTCGCCCGAGGCGCAGGGCATCTTCCTCGACCTCCTGACGAAGCACGGCAACCCCGAGCGCGCCCTGCGCCGGATGAACGAGCTTGGCGCGCTGGCCGCCTTCATCCCCGAGTTCGAGCCCATCGTCGCGATGATGCAGTTCAACATGTATCACGCCTATACGGTGGACGAGCACACCATCCAGTGCATCTCGACGCTGGCCCAGATCGAGCGGGGGGAACTCGTCGAGGAGCTGCCCGTCGCCTCGAAGATCCTCAAGGGCGACATCAACCGCCGTGTGCTCTACATCGCGCTGCTGCTGCACGATATCGGCAAGGGCCGGCCCGAGGACCATTCGGTGCTGGGGGCGCAGATCGCCCGGAAGGTAGCGCCGCGGCTGGGACTGACTGCGGAGGAATGCGAGACGGTCGAATGGCTGGTACGCCAGCACCTGACCATGTCGGACGTGGCGCAAAAGCGCGACATCTCGGACCCGCGCACCGTCAAGGACTTCGCCAAGGTGGTCAAGACGCGCAAGCGGCTCGACCTGCTGACGGTGCTCACGGTCTGCGACATCCGGGGCGTGGGGCCGAACACCTGGAACAACTGGAAGGCCATGCTGATCCGCAGCCTCTACCGGCAAACGGCGGATGCGCTGGAGAACGGGATCGAGGCGCTGAACCGCGAGGCCCGCGAGGACGAAGCCAAGCGCGCGCTGAAGGAGGCGCTGAAGGACTGGCCGGCCAAGGACCTCAAGGCAGAGCTCGCGCGCCACTACAGCCCCTACTGGCAGGGCCTGAATACCGAGACGCAGGGGGTCTTTGCCCGCCTGCTGCGCGAGATTGGTGGGGACGAGGTGCGCATCGACCTGCACCCCGACGAGGACCGCGACGCGACGCGCGCCTGTTTCGTGCTTGCCGACCACCACGGCATCTTCGCACGATTGGCCGGTGCGCTGGCGCTGGCAGGCGCGAACGTGGTGGACGCGCGCACCTACACCTCGAAGGACGGCTTCGCGACGGCGGTGTTCTGGGTGCAGGACGCCGAGGGCACGCCCTACGACGAAAGCCGCCTGCCGCGCCTGCGCGACACCATCGGAAAGATTCTCCGCGGCGAGGTCGTGGCGCGCGAGGCGCTGAAGTCGAAGGACAAGATCAAGAAGCGCGAGAAGGACTTCGAGGTCCCGACCCACATCACCTTCGACAACGAGGCATCGGACATCTACACGCTGATCGAGGTGGATACCCGCGACCGTCTGGGGCTGCTGTACGACCTCACCCGCACGCTGGCATCCTCCAACATCTACATCGCCAGCGCGCTGATCGCGACCTACGGCGCACAGGCGGTGGATACGTTCTACGTCAAGGACATGTTCGGCCTGAAGCTGCACAGCCAGCAGAAGCGGGCGGCGCTGGAGAAGAAACTGCGCGCCGCGATCGAGGCCGGGGCCGAGCGGGCGCGCGAGGGGTGACGAAGGGCCTTGAACCGGCCCCTGCGCCGGTCCTGCACGAAATCCCCATGGCGGCTGCGCCGCCCTCTGCCTAGAACGGGCGCGCAGGACCAACGCGAGCGCAAGGCCAGGTGAAACCGATCCGC
>CAZOHN010000226.1:0-5736 GCA_964579325.1 uncultured Rhodobacterales bacterium | reverse complement strand
GCGCGGCTGACGCAGGACGCCGCCCCGGGTGATGCGGATTACATCGTGTTCTCCCCCGGGGGCACGATTTCCGACTTTGCGCCCTACACGCGGTGCAAGGCGGTGCTGAACCTCTGGGCCGGCGTCGAGAAGATCGTGGGCAACCCTACCCTCACCCAGCCGCTCGCCCGGATGGTCGACCCGGCGATGACCGAAAGCATGGTGGAATGGGTCGTGGCACATGTCCTGCGGCACCACCTCGAAACCGACGAGCACGTGCTGGGACAGGACGGCCTCTGGCGGCACGACGAGACTCGGATCGGAAAGGTCGCGCGCGAGCGTCCGATCACGATCCTGGGCTTCGGCGAGCTTGGGCAGGCCTGCGGACGGGCGCTGATGGGGCTGGGCTTTCCCGTCACCGGCTGGTCGCGCCGCGCGGCAAGCCTTCCGGGCGCGCGCTGCCTCGGCGGTGCTGCGCTCGACGCGGCGCTGACGGGGGCCGAGGGGGTCGTCACGCTCCTGCCGCTCACGCCCGAGACCGAAAACACCCTCGACGCCCGGCGGCTGGCACTGCTGGCGCCAGGCGCCTTCGTCGTCAATCCCGGCCGCGGCGGGCTGATCGACGATGCTGCCCTGCTTGCCGCGCTCGACGCGGGCCATCTCGGCCACGCCACGCTCGATGTGTTCCGCGAGGAACCGCTGCCCCCCGGGCACCCGTTCTGGACGCACCCGAAGGTCACGGTCACGCCCCACATCGCTGCCACTACCCGCCCCGATACGGCCAGCCGCGTGATCGCCGAGAACGTGCGGCGAGTCGAGGCGGGCGAGCCGCTCCTTCACCTCGTCGACCGGACTGCGGGCTACTAGCGCAGCCGGGGCGGGCGTGCGGGGTCCGACCCCGGCGCGGCCGGGCCTTCCGCGGCGGGCGGGACCGGGAGGTCGAAGCGCAAGCCCACGCGGGCGATGCCGGCCGATGCGGGCGATCCCTCTGCGAAAAAGGCCACGTCGAGCACCCCGGCCTCCAGCCCCGAGAATACCAGCGCTTCCGACACTGCCCTGGCAAGCGCCGCCTCTGCCCCCGGTGCCGCGTCGATGAACGCAAGAAGGTGGCTGCGCTGGCCGCCCTCGTAGGTGACGCCGGCAAGCCAGGCGGCACTGGCCATTCCCGCCGCCGTGGCGAGTTTGGCATCGAGGGCGGGCAGGAGCGTCTCGGGCAGACCAGCTGGCGAATGCACCGCCTCGATGCGGGCTTCGGCGAGGTCGGGGCCACCCGAGAGCAGATCGGCCAGCCAGTCGATCGCATCGGGCGGCAGAAGCGTCTCGGAGGGCGCGCCGAGGTTCAGGGCAAGCCCGATGCCCTCCCCCGCCAGCCGCGCGGCGATAGCCCGGCCCGAGAGCGCGGCATAGGCCGAGGGCCGCCCGGTGAACGCGGTCAGCCGCTCCTCGCGGTCGAAGGCCAGGACGAACCGCCCCTCGCCCACCTCGAACATCTCCGGCTCGGCCGTCCCGCCTGCCGCCTCGGCCGCAAGCAGCAGGAACAGTTCGGCATCCGCCAGCCGGTCGAAGAACCGCAGCCGCGCTGCGTCCTCGTCGGGCGCGTCCTGCATGGCGGCATGGGCAAGGTCGAGCGGCGTGGGCGTATCGGTCATGCAAGGGCCTCGCGGACGGTGGCGCGCAGGACCGGCAGCAGGTCGGTCGCGAACCAGGGGTTGGACGTGAGCCAGGCGGTGTTGCGCCAGGAGGGATGAGGCAGCGGAACCACACCGGGGGCGAGGTCGCGCCAGCGCCGGACGGTGGCGGTGACTCCCTCGCGCGTGCCCAGGTGCCAGCGGTGGGCGTGCCCGCCGACGAGGATGCGCAACCGCAGGTCCGGCAGCGCCCCCATGACCTGTGCGTGCCAGGTCCGGGCGCAGAGAGGCGGCGGCGGCAGGTCGGCGCCCTTCGCATCGTAGCCCGGAAAGCAGAAGGCCATGGGAACGACGGCGATCCGGTCGCGGTCGTAGAACTCGGCCTCGCCCAGCCCCAGCCAGTCGCGCAGGCGCACGCCGGACGGATCGGCGAAAGGACGCCCGACCTCGTGCACCCGCAGGCCCGGCGCCTGCCCCGCGATCAGCACCCGCGCCTGCGGGCGGAACCAGACCACCGGGCGCGGCGCATGGGCTGTCGCCGTGGCGGCGAAGCGCCCGGCACAGAGACGGCATCCGGCGATGCGCTCGGCCAGGGCTGCGGGCGGTTCGGACTGTGGTGCAGGCATGTCGCTCGGTCCGGTGGGCGGGAGAGGCAAGTGCCGGAACCCCGGCACGGGGATCGCCCTACGCCAAGGCCCGGTTCCCCGCAACGACCCCGGCTCAAGTCCGCCCCCTGCCAAGCCTGCGCCACCTCGGCAGAATCGCGCCAGTCCCGATTTTGAGGTGTCTTTGTTTAGGATTGCGACATAATCTCGCCCGAAATCTGGGCTACGGCTCACGCCATACCTTCGCGGCCAGACGAAGGGGCGCGCATCGGGGCAGCATCAGGGCGCGAAATGCTCGAATTCGAGAATGTCAGCAAGTCGTTCTGGACGGGAACGCAGCGCAAGGTAATCCTCGACCGTGCGTCTTTCCGGGTGGAGCTCGGCAATTCGCTGGGCATCCTCGCGGCCAACGGCACTGGCAAGACGACGCTCGTCAACATGATGGCGGGGCTGGAGAAACCCGACGAGGGCGAGGTCCGCCGGATGTGCCGGATCAGCTTTCCGCTCGGCTTCATGGGCGGCGTCGTGAACAAGCACACCGGCACCGAGAATGCCCGCTACGTCGCGCGTCTCTATGGCCTCGATCCGGATTATGTCGAGGCATTCTGCCGTTGGCTCGCGGGGATCGAGGAATACTTCGACATGCCCGTCGGCACCTACAGCCAGGGGATGCGGGCGCGGTTCAGCTTCGCGCTGATGCTGTCGCTCGACTTCGACATCTACCTGATCGACGAGGGGATGCCCGCCTCGACCGACGCCGAATTCAACCGACGGGCGGGTTCGGTCCTGCGCGACCGGCTCAAGGACACCACCGTCGTCGTCGTCTCACACCAGGCCTCGACGCTCGAAAAATTCGTGCGCTCGGCCGCCGTCCTGCGCGACGGCCAGATCCACCTGTTCGACACGCTGGAAGAAGCAAAGGCGCTCTATGACTATGAAACTCAGAGCTGAGAAGTTCCGCGTCCGGCAGGGCGTCTCGCTCGCCGGGGGAACCGCGCCCGCCGCCGCCCGTCCAGAGCCGGATGCCGGTCTCTTCGCCGGCCACGAGGACGGTTTCGGGGCGGACCCGTTCCCGACGGCGCGCGTCGGCAAGCCAGGCCCCACGCCCCGGGCCGCCACCGGTCCGCGGCAGACCGTCGAGGAGGAAATCGCCGCCATCCGCGCCGAGGGTCTCACCGGACGCCAGTTGCGCATGGCGCGGCGCGTGGCGCAGAAGCACGGCATCGAGGCGACGTCGGACTACGATGCCGTCAGGCTGCTGCGGGGCCAAGGCATCGACCCGTTCCGCCACGCCAGCATGCTAGAACTCGTCGTCGGCGCCCCCGATCAGGACGAAGACGGGACACTGCCCGTCGAGGTACCTTCGAACCTGCCCCAGACCGTCCCGGAGCCGAAGCTTCCCTCGCCCATCGTGTCCGACGAGGCCGCGCGCGCGAAAGAGATCGTGCGGATGCAGCGTGACATCGTGCGGCGCCGCCGCCGCCGCTTCGTGCTGATGATGGTGCGGCTCGCGGCTTTCGTGCTGCTGCCCACCGTTGTGGCGGGTTACTACTACTTCGCCCTCGCTACCCCGATGTACGCTACAAGCTCCGAATTCGGCATCCAGAAGGCCGAAGCCCAGAGTGCCTCTGGGCTGGGATCGCTGTTCGCGGGAAGCGCGATGGCTACTTCGCAGGACGCCATCACCGTGCAAGGCTACCTGCAGTCGCGCGAGGCGATGATGCGGCTCGATGCCGATCACGGCTTCAAGGCGCATTTCTCGGACGATCGCATCGACCCGATCCAGCGGATTGCCGCCGACGCCTCGAACGAGGACGCCTACAAGGTCTACAAGCGGCACCTGAAGATCAGTTTCGATCCCACAGAAGGCGTCGTGAAGATGGAAGTCTCCGCCGCCGATCCTGAAACCAGCGCCATCTTCTCGCGTGCCCTCATCGGCTATGCCGAAGAACAGGTCGACCAGCTGACCCAGCGCGTGCGCGGCGACCAGATGCAGGGGGCGCGGCAGAGCTACGAGGAGGCGGAGGCGAACATGCGCGCTGCCCAGACCCGTGTCGTTGAACTGCAGGAACAGCGCGGCGTGCTCTCGGCCGAGGCCGAGGTCAGCAGCCTGATGGGACAGATCGCGCAGTTCGAGACGCAGTTGCGCACCGAGCGGCTGCAACTGCTTGAACTCATGGCGAACCCGCGCCCGAACCAGACCCGGGTGCAGGTCGCCGAGGCGAACATCGCGAGGCTCGAGGAACTGATCGCCGAGATGCGCGCCCAGATGACCGCGAGCGGCGACGACAGCACCTCGCTCGCGCGGATCACCGGCGAGTTGATGATTGCCGAGGCCGACCTCCAAACTCGCCAGGTGCTTCTGGCCCAGTCGCTCCAGCAGCTCGAGACCGCCCGGATCGAGGCCAACCGGCAGGTGCGCTACCTCGCCGTCGGCGTGACCCCGATCCCGCCCGACCGGCCCACCTACCCGCGCGCCTTCGAGAGCACCTTCGTCGCGGCGCTGATCTTCGCAGGCATCTACCTGATGATCTCCCTCACCGCCTCGATCCTGCGCGAGCAGGTCTCGGCATGACCCTGGTCGAGGTCGGCGGGGTCCGCATCGGCAACGACCTGCCGCTGACGGTGATCGCCGGCCCCTGCCAGATCGAAAGCGCCGACCACGCCCAGATGATCGCCGGCGCGATGGCCGAGGTCTGCCGCGCTGCCGGAGCGGGCTTCGTGTTCAAGGCAAGCTACGACAAGGCCAACCGCACCTCGCTGACCGGGCAGCGTGGCGTCGGGAGGGCAGCGGGGCTGCAGGTGCTCGCGGATGTCCGCGCCGCCATCGGCTGTCCGGTCCTGACCGACGTGCACGAGGCCACGCACTGCGCCGAGGTCGCCGCCGCGGTGGACGTGCTCCAGATCCCCGCCTTCCTCTGCCGGCAGACCGACCTTCTGCTCGCCGCCGGCGAAACCGGGGCGGCGATCAACATCAAGAAGGGCCAGTTCCTCGCGCCCTGGGATATGGCCAATGTCGCGGCCAAGGTCGCCAGCACCGGCAACTCCCGCATTCTCCTCACCGAACGCGGCGTGAGCTTCGGCTACAACGCGCTGGTGGCAGACATGCGCAGCCTGCCCGAGATGATGAAGACGGGCTACCCGGTGGTGATGGACGCGACCCATTCGGTCCAGCAACCCGGCGGCCTCGGCGGCGCCTCGGGCGGCCAGCGCGAGTTCGCGCCCGTGATGGCGCGGGCCGCCGTCAGCCTCGGAATCGCGGCGGTGTTCATCGAGACTCACGAAGACCCCGACCGCGCGCCCTCGGATGGTCCGAACATGATCCCGCTGGCGGAAATGCCCGCGCTGGTGGCCTCGCTGATGGCCTTCGACAGCCTCGCGAAGGACGACCCGATCCGCCTGTGACGAAGCCTTGACCCCGCCGTTGCAGAGGGCTTGATCCGCCCTGTCCTTCCGCGTAGAAGGCGCCCACTGCTGGGGAGTGGCGCAACGGTAGCGCAACGGTTTTTGGTACCGCAGGTTGC
>CAZOHN010000225.1:0-5747 GCA_964579325.1 uncultured Rhodobacterales bacterium | reverse complement strand
GCCAGATGGTGACCGTGGCCGACCTCACCCGCACCGCCTTCATGAACGGCGACCTCTCGACCGTGATGAGCCCGCGGACCGTCATCACCTGGGCCCAGAACGCCGAGATCTTCCGCAACATCGGCTACGCCTTCCGGCTCACCTTCCTCAACAAGTGCGACGAGCTCGAACGCCAGACCGTGGCCGAGTTCTACCAGCGCTGCTTCGCCGAGGAGCTCCCCGAAAGCGCCGCCGCGCAGGCGATGCGCTGAGAGACGGCCCCGCCCGCCCGGCGGGGCAACGGCCCCCGGACCCGGCCTTCCCGTGCAGCGTCGTGCGCAAACGGCAATGCTCGCGCGACAGTGAACTGCGCCGCGATCGGGATCCTGCTATCACCCGCGCATGGCTCGCATACCTCTCCTCCCCGGCGCCCTCGCCGCACTGCTCGCCCTTGCCGCCCCGGCCTTGGCCGCGCCCGCCGACGTGGTCGGCGTCGATGTCACGCGCGCGGCGGACGGGACCTACGCCTTCGCCGTGACCGTGCGCTCGGACGAGACGGGCTGGGACAAGTACGCCGACCGCTGGGAGGTGCTGGCGCCCGACGGCAAGGTGCTCGGCACGCGGGAGCTCGCCCATCCGCATGTCGAGGAACAGCCCTTCACCCGCAGCCTCTCGGGCGTGACCGTGCCGGAGGGCGTCGCGCAGGTGCGCGTGCGGGCGCGCGACAGCGTCGAGGGCTGGGGCGGCGCCGAACTCACCGTCGATTTGCCCTGAGCCACGCGCCCTGCGACTGACGGCAGGCCGCCCCGGGGCGCGCCTGACCCCTCACGCGACGGGGTGACTGCCCGAAATTTCGCCGTATTCTGGCATCATGGTGCATTCCATGGGCAGTTTGCGAACATCCCTGCCGATCACGGCTGACAGCCCCGCGCGGCGGGAGGCGGCCTTTCGCGCCGTACCGGACGGTCGGTTAACGCCATGATCACGGTTTGTCTCCACTCTGTTCCCATGTTCACGCATCCGGGCAGATGGAGACAGCGTCTCGCGGCCCTCGCCGCCGCCATCGGGGTCGCCTCCGGGGCCGCCCTCGCCCCGGCCCGTCCCGGCGCGGCCCAGTCACTGCCCGCCACCGACCTTGCCCGCATGTTCGCCGATTGCACGGGGCGCTACTCGGCCCTCATGGAGTACCTCTGGGTCGTCGACGGCCCCGCCTCCGTCGCCGCCGCACGCCGGCGCGACCTGCTGGCCGACCTCACCGAGGCCGCCCTGCCCCTGCCCGACCCCGCCTGGGCCTCGCGGGCGATGGCCTGGCGGATCGAGGCCAAGGCCGCCCAACGCCAGTTGCTCGACCGCGCGACCTGGGGCCGCCCGGGGCCAGACTCAAGCCATGCCCGCAGCCGAGCGGAGGCCTACATCGCCGACTGCGACCGGCTGCTGGCCGGTCTCTGACCCGGCCTCAGGCCTCCGCCTCCCGGGGTGGCAGGCTCCGCGCAGACAGGGTGACCACCGCCGCCATCAGCCCCGCCGCTCCCGCAAAATAGAGCGCGATCGCCAGCGACTGGGCGGGAAAGTCGATCCCCCGGTCGATCAGCGCCCCGGTCACGACAGGACCAATGGCGCTTCCGCCGACCATCGCGAAGGCCGTCATCGACCGGATCGCGCCCACGTGCGCGGTGCCGTAGAACTCGGCCCAGATCGCCCCCATGAGCGTGCCGTTCATCCCCACCGTCGCCCCGATCAGCACAAGCGCCAGCCCCATCGCCGCGAGCGATCCCGGCGCCGGGCCGGCCAGCACCAGATACCCCGCGACCACCGGCACCAGCGCGACAACGGCGATTCGCGCAACCCCGATCCGGTCGCAGAGCCAGCCTGCAAGCAGCATGAACGTGACGCTCACCAGCGAATAGAGCGGAAACAGCGAGACGAATTGCGCATGGGTCAGGCCCTTCGCCTCGGCCACATGGACCTGGTGGAAGAAGAAGGCGGTATTCCAGGCCGATTGCCCGATCAGCACGGGCACCAGCGCCCAGAACAGCGGATGCCGCAGCGCCATGGCCCGGGTCCAATGCCGCCCCGCCATCCCGGCGCGGCCCGGAGTGGAGGCGAAGGACTGCGGCGTGCGCTCATGGCGCAGCATGACGAACAGGATCGGGCCGACGACCGCCAGGAACGCGGCGATGCCGAACCAGACGGTCCTCCAGTCGAACAGCCCCAGGAACGCCACCATCACCAGCGGCAACACCGCCTCGCCCGCCGAGAACCCCAGCCCCGCGATCGACACCGCACGCCCGCGCGTCGCCGCGAACCAGCGGCTCATCGCGACCATCGCGGTGTGCCCCATCATCCCCTGCCCGAAGAACCGCAGCAGGAAGATCGCCAGCGTCAGCGACCAAAGGCCTCCGGCAAGCGGCAGGAACACCGCCGCCCCCGCCAGCCCCAGCAGGATCACCACCCCGAGGTGGCGCACCCGGAACCTGTCGGTCGCACCGCCCGCCACCATCATGGCCAGCGCGGCCGCCATCGTCCCGATCGCATAGAGTCCGCCCCAGCCGCCATGCGACAGCCCGAAGTCCTCCCGGATGTCCGCCGCGAAGACGGCGATCAGGAAGGTCTGGCCGAAACTCGACATGAAGGTCAGCAGGAACCCCGTCGAGAGCCAGAGCGCATTGTCGTGGAGATAGGCAAGGAGGCGCGTCATCGCCGCCTTCCTGCCCGAAACCCGGTGCGGGCGAAAGGCCCCGTCACAGCCACCCGCCAAGGGACGTGGCCAGGGGCGAACGCCCCGCACTGGGGCGGGGCGCTGCTTCCTTCGCGGTGCGATCGAATGGGGCCAGGCGGTCCCGGATCAGGGCTTCAGCCGGCGCACTCGGGATGCTCGAGGATGTCGCCCGGATCGTCGCAGCCCGAACCGCCCGGAACGCGGGGCTTGCTGCGGCCGCCACGGCCCCGGCGGTCGATGTCGCTGGCGCCCTGATCGGCGACGAACGAGGAGATGTCGGAGACCGAGGCAAAGACGGGTGCCGCGGACCCGAGGGCGAGAGCGGCGATGGTGAGAGCGAGAAGCGGGGATTTCATGATGCGGTTTCCTTGCTTTCTGCCGGTTTTGGCAGGATCAGGATGGCCCGTGTCGACGCGGCGGTGAACGGCCCGAAGTCTGGCGAAGTTCGCCCCGATCGGGGTCCAAGGTCCGGCAATCGACCGGACCAAGGTCCGATCCCCCCCGCTCAACCCTGCAGGCGATCGCGGGCCAGAAGCACCGCTTCGACCCGGTTGCGGACGTGCAGCTTCTGCAGGATCGAGGTCATGTAGTGCTTGACGGTCTTTTCCTGCAGGTCCAGCGCCTCGCCGACCGCGCGGTTCGACAGCCCCTTCGCGACCAGCCGAAGGATGTCCTCCTCGCGCTTGCTGAGATCCGAGAGCGGGTCGTCCCGCCGGGCGGGCGGGGACGGGTTCTGCATCTGGTGCAGCAGCTTCACCGCGAGCGCGGGCGACAGATAGCTCTGCCCCGACCCGATGTCCTTCACGATCCCGACCAGTTCGCGCGACCCAACGCCCTTCAGGATGTATCCGACCGCCCCGGCCTTCAGCGCGGCCAGGACGTTCTCGTCATCCTCCGAAACGGTCAGGATCACCACCTTCGGCGGTGCCGGCAGCGCCATGACGCGGGTCAGCGCACTGATCCCGCCCCCCGGCATGGACAGGTCGAGCAGCAGGATATCCGGCGCACCCTCCGCCGCCAGGCGTACGGCGCCGTCCGCATCGCCGGCCTCACCGATGACCGACAGGCCGCCGTCCTCGTCGAGCGTGCGCACCACGCCTTCGCGGAACAGCGGATGATCGTCGGCGATGACGATGCGCAGGGGTGCTTCGGTGTCGGTCACAGTTCGAGCTCCAGTCTGACTTCGGCCCCCCTCGAGGCCCGGTTGCCGTAAGAGAAGGTTCCGCCGAGGCTCTCGACGCGGTCGCGCATCGCCGCGAGGCCGATTCGTCTGGGCGAGGTGCTGTCTCCGTCCTCCGTCGCCGGTGGAAATCCCTCGCCCCGATCCGCCACGGCAAGAACGAGCAGGCCCGGCGTCACGCTCAGGGTCACCGTCGGCATCGGGTCCGGCCCCGCGTGTTTCCAGACATTGTTGAGCCCCTCCTGGATGAAGCGATAGACGCAAATGCGCGCGGCATCGGGAAGCGCCACCTCGGGGTCGACGTCGCAGGCGAGATGCACCTGCTGGCCGGAGCGGGCCATGTGCGCCTCGACCGCGTCCCGGGCGACGCGGCAGGGCGGCAAACCCTCGAGATCGGGCAGCGTGAGCCCTCGCGACAGGGTGCGGATCTCCTTCACCGCCTCCTTGACCGCGCGGTCCACCGCGTCGAACTCGGCCGCCGCACGGCCGTCCCGGCCGTCATGCCGCAGGGTCTCGAGGCGCAGCGCGGCGAAGGCGAGAAGCTGTGCCGGCCCGTCGTGCAGGTCGGCGCCGATCCGGCGCACGGTCTGCTCGTGCAAGGCCGAACTCCGGGCGGCGGCGCGCTGGATGCGCGTGCGCAGAGTGGCGTTCCGCGCAGCCAGCGCCGACATGCCCGACAGGCGCGCCTCGAGCTCTCCCCGTTGCCGCGCGATGGTCCGGCTGCCGCGCAGGACGATGCCGAACAGCAGCGCGCCCATTGCCGTTGTCACCGCGAACACGGCAGCCATCGTGTTGCGCCGGGCCGCGGCAAGTTCGTCGCGCAGTTGCGGGGCCGCCTCGTAGAACTCGGCGACCGCGATGATCCGGTCCGACCTGTCGGCGCGCACGGGGCTGTAGATCTCGAGCAGCGGGATCCCCAGCAGGCTTTCGCCTGCGTCCTCCGCGTCGCCGAGGTCTTCGAACTCCGCGCGGACCTCGCCCTGCCACGCATCGAGCAGGTTCTGCGTCTCGCCATAGATCTGGCCGACTTTCTCGGGGTCGCGCGCCGCCACGATGCGGCCTCCCGGCATCCAGATCTTGTATGACTTCACACGGTCGCCAAGCGGTGTGCCCACGAAGATCGCCTCCAGCGCGGCCTGCGCCCCGCTCGACAGCACGTCATCCGTCGCGAGTTCCTGAAGTTCCACCGACAGGAAGCTTTCGACATAGAGCGCCGTCGCGAGCGCGGAATTCCTCAGGACCCCCGCCTCGATCCGCTCGGCCACCCAGACCGCCAGGATCGCCGCGGCGGCGAGCATCACGACGCTCCCCGCGACCGCGAACTGCAGCGCGAGGGACCAGCGCTTCCAGGGTGGATTGTGCCGGATCGGTGCCTTCCTTCAGCGACAGCCCTAGCCTGGCGGCAACTCTATCCGCCTCGCGCGCCCGGTGGAACGGACCTTGGTCCGACCGATCCGCTCCGCGGTCCGGCCCCGGACTTGCGTCCCATGGGCAGGCATGATTTGAGTCCGGCCAAGGGCTCCGACGCCGGAGGGACGCCCGCAGCCACATCCTCGGACCCGTCGATGCAGAAATCGGACAACCCCGCAGATCCCTTCAAGAAGGCCCTGGCCGAGGCCACCAAGGTCATGGCCGACGACCCCGAGGTGAACGTCACCTTCACGGTCGATCCCCCGGGCATGGGCGCCGACACGATCCGCCTGCCCCAGGTCAGCCGCCGGATGACGCGCGACGAGGTGCTGATCGCGCGCGGCACGGCCGATGCCTTCGCGCTGCGCCGCAAGTTTCACGACGCAGGCACCCACGCCCGCTACGAACCCCAGGGTCCGATGGCGCGCGAACTCTACGAGGCGATGGAGACCGCCCGCT
>CAZOHN010000224.1:0-5750 GCA_964579325.1 uncultured Rhodobacterales bacterium | reverse complement strand
TCGAGGCCGCCGAGGAGATCGCCCGGCAGCTTCGCCTGCGCGACCTCGCCGGCCTGATCGTGATCGACTTCATCGACATGGAGGAGCGGCGCAACAACGCCGCCGTCGAGAAGAAGCTGAAGGACAAGCTCAAGACCGACCGTGCCCGCATCCAGGTCGGCCGCATCTCGGGCTTCGGCCTTCTGGAGATGAGCCGCCAGCGGCTGCGCCCGGGCATGCTCGAAGCGACGACCCAGCCTTGCCCGCACTGCCACGGCACCGGCCTGATCCGGTCGGACGACAACCTCGCGCTGTCGATCCTGCGCGCGGTCGAGGAGGAGGGAACGCGGCGGCGCTCGAAGGAGGTGCTGCTGAAGGCGCCTGTCGGCATCGTCAACTTCCTGATGAACCAGAAGCGCGAGCACGTCGCGCAGATCGAAGTCCGCTACGGGATGGCGGTGCGGATCGAAGCCGATCCCGCGCTGATCTCGCCGGACTTCAGCCTCGAGAAGTTCAAGACCGCGACGCGCGTGGTCGCCCCGGCCGCGCCGGTGGTGTCGCTCGACGCCTCGACCATGGCGGACGTCGATGAGGACCTCGTCGACGAGGATCTGGTCGACGAGGAGGACGACGAGGACGACATCGACGAGGCGACGGTGGCGGCGGAGACCGAGGTCGAAGCGCCGCGCAGCGCAGAGTCCGGCGTGTCGAACGGAGAGGGCAGCGGCCGCAAGCGCCGGCGTCGGCGGCGGCGGCGGCGGGGAAGCGGCCCGGGCGGCAGCGAGGCGTCCGATGGCGTGTCGGCAGTCGGAGACGACGGCGAGGACGGAGACGAGGACGGTGGCGAAGATCCGTCGGACGGCGATACCGGTGTGACGGCGGCACAGCCCGAAGCCGCGGCCCCGACCGCCGAGGAGGCCGACACTCAGGGCGCCGTTGACGTGGAGGCGGAAGCAGCGCCCAAGCCAAAGCGGACGCGGACGCGGGCCGGCGCGAAGGCCAAGGCACCTGTCAGGGCCGGGGAAGCGGCGCAGGCGCCTTCTGCAAAGGCGGCCCCGGATGCCATCGAGGCCGCCGAAGAGGTCGCCCCGGCTGCTTCCGGTGACGAAAGGGGTGCAGCTGCGGGTGCGGCGGCCGATGAGGCCCCCGGTGAGGCCCCCGGCGAGGCCCCCGGTGAGGCCCCCGTGAAGCGCACACGCGCCCGGCGTCCCTCGGCCAAGGCAAAGGTGGCCCAAGCGGCGGCGCCGCCCGAGACAGACGCCGCCGAACCGGTGGCCAGGGCGGCTGCCGAGGTCGCAGCCGAGGCATCGGTCGAACCGGCACCGGCAGCTCCGACCAGGTCCGCGGCAAGATCCGCGCCTAGAACGGTGGCCGAACCTGTGGCCGAGCCGGCGGCCGAACGCGCGCCGGAGCCCGAGCCAGTCGGCGCCGAAGCGCCTGCCGACGCGCCTGCCGAGGCCCCGGCTGCCAAGGGCGAGCCGGAACCCGACCGCCCGCGCCGCAAGGGCTGGTGGTCGCTCGGCCGGTGACACCCGCATAGACCTCGGCTTTCTGACACGCCGATGTGACACGGGGGCCGCTTTACCAGCGGCCCCCGCCACGTTACGGCAAGGGCGGAAGGGATCGCCATGTTCGGGATCGACATCTTCGACGCCTCGCTCCTGCCGGCGCTGTTCATCGCCGCTGCTGCGGGCGTGCTGTCCTTCCTCAGTCCCTGCGTCCTGCCCATCGTGCCGCCCTACATCGCCTACATGGGCGGCATCACGGTGGCCGAGGCGCGCGGCGGCGCGGCGCGCGGCCGCGCGCTGCTTCCGGCACTGTTCTTCGTGCTTGGACTGTCGACGGTATTTCTATTCCTCGGCTTTACCGCCTCTTGGATCGGGCAGGTCTTCCTGACCAACCAGGTCCTGTTCTCGCGGGTCGCGGGGGTCGTCGTCACCGTTTTCGGTCTCCATTTCCTCGGTGTCATCCGGATCCCGCTGCTCTACCGCGAGGCGCGGATCGATGTGGGTGACCGGGGCGGATCGGCGCTCGGCGCCTACGTTCTCGGTCTCGCCTTCGCCTTCGGCTGGACGCCCTGCATCGGCCCGATCCTCGGCGCGATTCTCTCGCTCGCGGCTTCCGAGGCCAGCGTCACGCGCGGCACGATGCTCCTTGGGGCCTACGCGGCGGGCCTGGGCCTGCCGTTCCTTCTCGTCGCGGCCTACCTCGACCGTGCCACGGGGCTGCTGAACCGGATGAAGCGCCACATGGGCACGATCGAGCGCGTGATGGGCCTGCTTCTCGTCGGAGTCGGCGTGGCTCTGATGACCGGCGCCTTCACGGCCTTTTCCTGGTGGCTGCTCGAAACCTTCCCCGCGCTCGCGCGGATCGGCTGACGCTTGGGGCTGGGGCCGGCCCGCGCTAGTGTCGGCGGCATGAACACTCCGGTCCGAAATCGCCGCGTCTTCTATGTGCCGGGGTACGACCCGTTCCCGCCGCGCCGCTACCGCGAGCTCTACCGGCGCGAGGCGGCGGTTCAGGCGTCGCTTTCGGGTCACGAGATCGCGCTGGCGCCGTCGCGGCCGGGCGATCCCTACGGCTGGGAGATTTCGGCGCGGATCGAAGGCGCGGCGGTGGAGTCGCGGTTCGAGGTGCTGGTCTGGGATGATCTCGTGCGCGCCTCGATGCGGGGCGGGGTACTCGCAACCTATGTCCGGCTGATGCGCACGGCGTGGATCTATGCCGCCTCCGGCGCGCTGCCCCGGTTGATGCAGCTGCGCAAGGGCCCGGTCCTTGCAGCCGCCTGGCCGGTCGCGGTGCTGCTCCTCCAGGCGGCACTGGCGCTGGGGGCGGCGCTCCTCGCCATTCGGCTCATCGCGCCGCTCGTGCCCGCGCCCGTCCACTATGCCGGGGCAGTCGCCGCCTGGCCCGTCCTCGTCCTTTTCGAACGGCTCGACCGGCACCTCTATGCCCACTACCTGCTCAACGACTTCGCCTTTTCGGCGCAGCATCGCGGCGCCTACCCGGCGGCGCTCGAGGAGCGCCTTGCCGGTTTCCGCACCCGCGTGACCCAGGCGCTTGCCTCGGAGGTCGACGAGGTGCTGATCGTCGGCCACTCCTCGGGCGCGCATCTTGCCGTCTCGCTGCTGGCCGACACAATGCGCGCCGCCCATTCCCGCGGCCCCGCGCTCTCGCTCCTCACCCTCGGGCAGGCGATCCCGATGGCGTCGTTCCTGCCAGACGCGCATCGCCTCCGCGCCGACCTCGCCCTCCTGGCGGCCCGCGACGACATCGCCTGGGTCGATGTCTCGGCCCCTGGCGACGGCTGCTGCTTCGCGCTGTGCGACCCGGTCGCGGTGTCCGGCGTCGCTCCCCCGGCCAAGCGCTGGCCGCTGGTGATCTCGGCCGCCTTCAGCCGAACGCTGACCCCCGAGACCTGGCGCCGCCTGCGCTGGCGCTTCTTCCGGCTGCACTTTCAGTATCTCTGCGCCTTCGACGCCTCTGGCCTGACGCCGCAGGACTACGACTACTTCCGCATCACGGCCGGCCCGCAGACCCTTGGCTCCCGCCACGCCGGGCGGTCCTCCTCGAAGGGCCGGATCGAGAGGGTAGCCTCGCCCTACACCTCGCGCGCCGCATGATCCCACCCAAGCCCCCCGCGCGCCCCGACCGCGTGTCCCCCTGGCAGCACATCCGCCTGTTCCGGCGCGACATCCTCTCGTCGCAACCCGCTCGGCTCTACTCCGCCCGGATGGCCGAATTCCGCACGCCCTTCTTCCGGTCGTTCCTGATCAACGAGCCCGATCTCATCGACCTGGTCCTGCGCGAGCGCCCGGCCGACTTCCCCAAGTCCTCCCGCGTCACCCGGGGCCTTGCCGCGCTGCTCGGCCGTTCTGTCTTCGTCACCAACGGCCCCGAATGGCAGCGGCAGCGTCGGATCATCGACCCTGCCTTCGAGGGTGGTCGGCTGCGCGCGTCCTTCCCGGCGATGGTCGAGGCGGCGCGTTCGGCTGTGGCCCGTCTCCCGGAGGGCGAGATCGAGATCGAGGAACAGGCCAGCCACGCCGCTGCCGACGTGATCTTCCGCACGCTCTTCTCCCTGCCCATCGAGGCCGAGGCGGCGCAGGCCGTGTTCCATGCCTTCCGCGCCCACCAGCGCAGCCAGCCGATCCTGAACCTTGCGGCGCTCCTGCCCTGGCCGCGCTGGCTGCCGGTGCCCCGCAGGCACGCCACCCGCGAGACAGCGGCCCGGATCCGCGACCTCATCACCCGCATGACCGAGTTGCGCCAGTGGGAGATCGAGACCGGATGCGCGCCCGCCGACCTTGCGACCAAGATCATGACGACGGCCGACCCCGAAACGGGACGAACCTTCCACACTACCGAGATGGTCGACCAGGTGGCGATCTTCTTCCTTGCAGGCCACGAGACCTCGGCCTCTGCACTAGGCTGGGCGCTCTGGCTCGCCGCCGCCAATCCGGAGGTGCAGGAGAGGGCCGCGGCCGAGGCTCTCGGACTCTCTGAAAATCCAGCCTTTGCAGACCTTTCCCGTCTGTCCTTCACACGCGACCTGTTCCGCGAGGCGCTGCGTCTCTATCCGCCGGTTCCCATGATGGTGCGCGAGGCCGCGCGGGCCGAGACCTTCCGGGGGCGCGCGCTGCGAAAGGGCGCGCAGGTGGTGATCTCGCCCTGGCACCTGCACCGCAACTCGCGCCACTGGCCCGAACCGGATAATTTCGACCCCGGCCGCTGGCAGAGCGAGGAGAACCGCAGGCCCGCGCGCGAGGCCTATTTGCCGTTCTCGGCGGGCCCCCGGGCCTGCCCCGGAGCAGGCTTCGCGATGGCGGAAGGAACGCTTCTGCTGGCGGCATACCTGCGCGCCTTCCGGTTCGTAACGGTCGAGGGGCGCACGCCGATGCCCGTCGCCCATCTGACCGTGCGCGCGCAGGACGGTATCTGGCTGAAGGTCGAGCGGCGGGTCACTTGACCGCGCCAGCAGCCATCCCCTTGATGATGAAGCGCTCCAGCAGCACCCCGATCACGATCAGCGGAAGGATCGCCGCAAAGGACAGCGCAGCCATCGACCACCAGGAAATCCCCTGGCTGCCTGTCTGTGAGGCCACCATCACCGGCAGCGTCACGGCGTTTGTCGAGGTCAGGAGGGCGGCGAAGAAGTATTCGTTCCATGTGAGCACAAGACTCAGGATGAAGGCTGCCACCATGCCGGGCAGGGCGATGGGCAGGATGATCGTGAGGAACGCGCCCCAGATCGACAGGCCATCGACCAGCGCGGCCTCCTCCAGTTCGGTCGGAATGCTCGCGAACTGGTCGCGCATGATCCAGATGACGATCGGTAGCACCGTGAGCGTATAAAGCAGGATCAGGCCGATCCGCGTATCCAGCAGCGCCAGCTCTTTGTAGAGCACAAGGAACGGCAGGGCGAGCACCACGGGCGGCAGGATGAGTTGGCTCAGGAAGAAGAACGAGATGTCGGGATTCTTAATCGGACCGAAGCGGTAGGAGAACCGCGAGAGGCCATAGGCCGCTAGGCTGCCAAGGATCACCGCCAAGGTCGACGACGCCAGCGCAGTCACGGCAGAGTTGGTGAAGCGCTTTAGGAACTCGGCCCGCACCGTGCTCTCGGCCCCAATCGTGTCAGGCGAAAGCCCGAGTGACCGCCAGCCAAGCCAGGCCGGCTGGTAGTCGACCCAGGGCACGAGGTGCCCCTGCATAACGTTCGGCGCCATCTTGAACGACGTCGTGGCCGTCCAGTAGATCGGAAACAGGCA
>CAZOHN010000223.1:0-5772 GCA_964579325.1 uncultured Rhodobacterales bacterium | reverse complement strand
GGATCGGCATCGACGTCATCCACCTTGCGATCGGCCTGATCGAAAAGCGCCTGCGCGATGCCTTCAAGGACAAGGTGCCGCCGCTCCAATTCACCACCCACGGCGTCCCGCAGGACATCCACGCCGCGCGCGACCTCGCCGCACGCGGCAAGTACCACGAGTTCGAGAAGTGGGCGCTCTCGCTCATCGCCGCCCAGCCCGGCAACTTCGGCAAGAAGGGCGCCGACCGGGGCCTCGACGGGCGGCTCTACTTCGGCAAGACCGGCCTCGGAATCGTCAGCGTGAAGGCGGGCGAGAACGTGGGCGTCAGCATGATCCGGGACCTCAAGGGCACCATGGAGCGCGAGAAGGCCGGGATCGGCGTTTTCCTCACCCTGACCGAACCCACCAAGCCCATGGTGGCCGAGGCCGCGAGTGCCGGGCAGCACGAGGAACCCGGCTTCGCCGCCGTCCCGCGCCTCCAGATCGTCACCGTGGAGCAGGCCATGCAGTTGCGCGAACGCGCCGTCCAGCTTCCCGCCCGCCGCGACGACACCTTCAGGCGCGCGGCGCGCGAGGAGGACCGGGGCGCGCAGGGGCGGCTCGACCTCTGAGCGCCGCGGCGTGGCGGCGCGGCCTTGCATCGGCCCGCCCGAGCGCGTATCTCGCAGCCCGACAGCATGAGGCCACGCATCCATGGCGAACCCGTTCCAGTTCATCCAGCAGACCCGCGCCGAGATCGCCAAGGTGGTCTGGCCGGCGCGCCGGGAGGTGCTCCTGACGACCGTGATGGTCTTTGTCATGGCCACGCTCACGGCGATCTTCTTCTTCTTCGTGGACTGGCTGATCCGGATGGGGCTGCAGCTGATCCTGACGGGTTTCGGCTGAGGCCCCAAGCCCTGCGCACCGCAGGCCGCGCGGGCGACTTCTGCCTTGAATCCCCGGGGGCCGGGGTGTAGGGACACCGAGTTTCCCGGCAGACCGGCGTGCAATGATTCGCGTTGCGCGCCGATTATGTTTCGGGAGAGTGCAGTCGGGCACCCGGTGGGGCAAGGCCAGGCTGCGGAAAAGACGAAAGAATTTCCGGCGCTGGGCCGGGGCAGGCGAGGGCAGGCGGGCGATGGCGATGCGGTGGTATTCGGTGAGCGTGCTTTCGAACTTCGAAAAGCGCGTGGCCGAGCAGATCAGGCAGGCCGTGGCCGAGAAGGGCCTCGAAGAGCAGATTTCCGAAGTGCTGGTGCCGACCGAGGACGTGATCGAGATCCGTCGCGGCAAGAAGGTCACGGCCGAGCGCCGGTTCATGCCGGGCTACGTGCTGGTGCGGATGGAGATGAACGACCGCACCTACCACCTGATCAACTCGATCAACCGGGTGACGGGGTTCCTTGGGCCGCAGGGCCGGCCGATGCCGATGCGCGACGCCGAGGTCAACGTGATCCTGAACCGGGTCGAGGAAGGCCAGGAAGCGCCGCGCAACCTGATCAGCTATGTCGTGGGCGAGAAGGTGAAGGTGGCCGATGGCCCGTTCGAGGGCTTCGACGGCACCGTCGAGGACGTCGACGAGGACGCGCAGCGCCTGAAGGTGAGCGTGTCGATCTTCGGCCGGGCGACGCCGGTCGAACTGGAATTCGCGCAGGTCTCGAAGGGGAACTGACGCGGGGAGCGGTGGGAGGCGAGGGCTTCGGCCCGGACCGGACCACTAAGCGCATCTCCGCAGGGGATGCCGTGACAGAAGGAGAGGCCTGATGGCCAAGAAGGTAATCGGCAGCCTGAAGCTGCAAGTGAAGGCGGGGCAGGCCAACCCCTCTCCGCCGATCGGTCCCGCGCTGGGTCAGCGCGGCATCAACATCATGGAATTCTGCAAGGCCTTCAACGCCAAGACGCAGGAGATGGAGCCGGGCCAGCCGGTGCCGACCGTGATCACCTATTATGCCGACAAGTCGTTCACCTTCGAGACGAAGACGCCGCCTGCGTCGTTTCTTCTGAAGAAGGCGGCGGGGCTTAAGCCTGTGGGCAAGCGCAACCGCGCCAAGGGCTCGGCCAAGCCGGGCCGCGAGGTTGCGGGCAGCGTGACGGTCGCGCAGGTGCGGCAGATCGCGGAAGCGAAGATGAAGGACCTGAGCGCCAACGATGTCGAGGCTGCGATGCAGATCATCCTCGGCTCGGCCCGGTCCATCGGCATCGAAGTGAAGGGGTGAGCGAGATGGCAAAGCACGGAAAGCGCGTCACCGCCGCCCGCACCGCCTTCGATGGCAAGGCGAACCTGCCGCTCGACGAGGCGCTCGCGCTGGTGAAGGCCAACGCGACCGCGAAGTTCGACGAGACGATCGAGGTCGCGCTGAACCTCGGCGTCGACCCGCGCCATGCCGACCAGATGGTCCGTGGCGTGGTCCAGCTGCCCAACGGCACCGGCAAGACGGTGCGCGTGGCGGTGTTCGCGCGCGGGGCCAAGGCCGACGAGGCGAAGGCTGCGGGGGCCGACATCGTGGGCGCCGAGGATCTTCTCGAGACGATCCAGGGCGGCAAGATCGACTTCGACCGTTGCATCGCGACGCCCGACCTGATGCCGCTGGTCGGCCGTCTGGGCAAGATCCTCGGTCCGCGCAACCTGATGCCCAACCCCAAGGTCGGCACGGTGACGATGGATGTCGCCACGGCGGTGAAGGCCGCGAAGGGTGGCGAGGTCCAGTTCAAGGTCGAGAAGGCGGGGATCATCCATTCCGGCGTCGGCAAGGCGTCGTTCCCGGCCGAGCAACTGGCCCAGAACATCCGCGCCTTCGTGGAAGCGGTGAGCCGCGCCAAGCCCGCCGGGGCGAAAGGCACCTACCTCAAGAAGGTGTCGATCTCCTCGACGATGGGCCCGGGCGTGAGCGTCGATCTCGCCACGGCAACCGGCAACGGCTGAGCCCATGGTGGGCGTCATCGCCCACCCTACGAGATTCCCCTGTCGCAAGGCGGGGTGAATGGCGGGGCGGCCCGCGAGGGTCGCCGCGTCCTGTCCGAGACGGAGGGTGCAGCCTGTGAGGGCGGCTTAATTTCCTTCCTGAGACGGGGAACGAGACTTTTTCGACCGGGGCTTCGACCTCGGGCGATCTGGCCCTCGGGACCCGTGTGATACGGACCCGAACGCCCCGGAGCGATCCGGGGCAAACATGAGCCGGAGGGGGAAACCCTTCCATACTTGGAGCGAAACTGTGGATAGAGCCCAGAAAGAGAAAGTGGTCGACGAGCTCGGCCAGATCTTCGAAAGCTCTGGCGTGGTCGTGGTTGCACGCTACGCGGGACTCACGGTTGCAGAGATGCAGGACCTCCGGGCGCGCATGCGCGCGGTCGGCGGTTCGGTACGCGTTGCCAAGAACAGGCTCGCCAAGATCGCCCTGGAGGGCAAGCCCGGTCAGTCGATGACCGAGCTTCTCAAGGGCATGACGGTTCTGGCCTACTCCGAGGACCCCACGGCTGCGGCCCGGGTTGCGGTGGCCTACGCCAAGGATAACTCGAAATACGAGATCCTGGGCGGGGCGATGGGTGAATCGTTCCTCGATGCTGCCGGGGTTAAGGCCGTGTCCGACCTGCCGTCGCGCGAAGAGCTCATCGCTCAGATCGTGTCGTGCATCGGCGCGCCCGCCTCCTCGCTGGCCGGGGCCATTGGCGCACCTGCTTCCAACATCGCGGGCATCCTCTCCTCTCTGGAGGAGCGGGAAGCCGCTTGAGCAACCAATGTCCCGCGTGGGGGTGACTTTCCCGCGTTGGAACACATCTTAGGAACGGATGAGAGAAATGGCTGACCTGAAGAAACTTGCCGAAGAGATCGTGGCGCTCACGCTTCTCGAAGCGCAGCAACTCAAGCAGATCCTCAAGGACGACTACGGCATCGAGCCCGCCGCCGGCGGCGCCGTGATGATGGCCGCGGCTCCGGGCGCCGGCGCTGCCGCCGCCGAAGAGGAAAAGACCGAGTTCGACGTCGTGCTGAAGAACGCCGGCCCGAACAAGATCAACGTGATCAAGGAAGTCCGCGCCATCACCGGCCTTGGCCTGAAAGAAGCCAAGGACCTCGTGGAAGCGGGCGGCAAGGTCAAGGAAGGCGTGTCGAAGGCGGAAGCCGAGGACATCAAGGGCAAGCTCGTCGCCGCCGGCGCCGAGGTGGACCTCGCCTGAGGCGGGGGGCGCCTGGCGCCCTCGCGCATGTGATCAGGCTGGGCCGGGGAAATCCCGGCCCAGCCGAACCTGTCTTGGAGGGAGCCGTCGCGCAAGGCGGCGTCCTCCAGGGCAGGGTCGGGGGCTCGGGAGCGCGCCGGTGGGACGTCGCGCAGGTATAGAGCCCCTTTTCAGCCCGGTTTCGTGAGCGGTGTCGCCCCAGGCCCAGGGGGCAGGCGACCGCAGACAACGAAAGGTGACGACGAGCATGGCGCAAGCTTACGTTGGCCAGAAGCGTATCCGCCGCTACTACGGCAAGATCCGCGAAGTCCTTGAAATGCCGAACCTGATCGAGGTGCAGAAAAGCTCCTACGATCTGTTCCTGAATTCCGGCGAGGCCGAGACGCCGACCGATGGCGACGGCATCCAGGGTGTCTTCCAGTCGGTCTTCCCGATCAAGGACTTCAACGAGACCGCCGTGCTCGAGTTCGTGCGCTACGAGCTCGAGAAGCCGAAGTACGACGTCGACGAATGCCAGAACCGCGACATGACCTACAGCGCGCCTCTCAAGGTGACGCTGCGCCTGATCGTGTTCGATATCGACGAGGATACCGGCTCGAAGTCGGTCAAGGACATCAAGGAACAGGACGTCTACATGGGCGACATGCCCCTGATGACGTCGAACGGCACGTTCATCGTGAACGGCACGGAACGCGTGATCGTCAGCCAGATGCACCGGTCGCCCGGCGTGTTCTTCGACCACGACAAGGGCAAGACGCACGCGTCGGGCAAGCTGTTGTTCGCCTGCCGGATCATCCCCTATCGCGGGTCGTGGCTGGACTTCGAGTTCGACGCCAAGGACATCGTCTTCGCCCGGATCGACCGCCGCCGGAAGCTGCCGGTGACCAGCCTGCTCTATTCCCTGGGAATGGACCAGGAGGCGATCATGGACGCCTTCTACGACACGGTGACGTTCAAGTACCTCAAGAACAAGGGCTGGGTCACCCGGTTCTTCCCCGAGCGTATCCGCGGCACGCGCCCGTCCCATGACATCGTGGACGCGGCGACCGGCGAGGTTATCGCCAAGGCCGGTGAAAAGGTGACGCCGCGCACCGTCAAGAAGCTGATCGACGAGGGCAATGTCACCGAGATCCTGGTGCCGTTCGACCAGATCGTCGGGCGTTTCGTCGCGAAGGACATCATCGACGAGACCACCGGTGCGATCCATGTGGAAGCCGGCGACGAACTGACCTGGGAGCTTGACCGGGACGGCGAGGTGAAGGGCGGCACGCTGAAGGATCTGCTGGACGCGGGCCTGACCGAGATCCCGGTGCTGGACATCGACAACGTCACGGTCGGCCCCTACATCCGCAACACCATGGCGGTCGACAAGACCTGGAATCGCGACGGCGCGCTGATGGACATCTACCGCGTCATGCGTCCGGGCGAGCCGCCGACGGTCGAGGCGGCGTCGGGTCTGTTCAACCAGCTGTTCTTCGATTCCGAACGCTACGACCTGTCGGCCGTGGGCCGGGTCAAGATGAACATGCGCCTCGACCTCGATGCCGCCGACACGCAGCGCACGCTGCGCAAGGAGGACATCATCGCCTGCATCAAGGCGCTGGTCGAACTGCGCGACGGCAAGGGCGAGATCGACGA
>CAZOHN010000222.1:0-5799 GCA_964579325.1 uncultured Rhodobacterales bacterium | reverse complement strand
GGAAGCGGCCGAAAATCGGATTGACCGCACCCAGACGCGGGCGTAACGCTCGCCCGACCTGCCACAACGGCTTCCTGGCGTGGCAGACGATACCCAATGGAGCACTTCCCATGTCCCGTCAGAACTACGTCTTCACGTCCGAGAGCGTCTCGGAGGGCCACCCCGACAAGGTCTGCGACCAGATTTCCGATGCCGTGCTCGATGCCTTCCTCACCGAGGAACCCAACGCGCGCGTCGCCTGCGAGGCCTTTGCGACGACGAACCGCGTGGTGGTCGGCGGCGAGGTCGGACTGTCGAGCAAGGACAAGACCAAGGCGATGATGGCGCGCATCGACGGCATCGTCCGCGACTGCGTGCGCGACATCGGCTACGAGCAGAAGAAGTTCCACTGGGACAAGATCAAGGTCCACAACTACCTGCACGAGCAGTCTGCCCACATCGCGCAGGGCGTGGACCGTGACGGCGCGGGCGACCAAGGCATCATGTTCGGCTATGCCACCCGCGAGACGTCGGAATTCATGCCGGCTCCGATCCAGTATGCCCACGCGATCCTGCGGCGGCTGGCCGAGGCCCGCAAGTCGGGCGCCGAGCCGACGCTGGGCCCCGATGCCAAGAGCCAGCTGACGCTGCGCTATGTCGACGGCAAACCTGTCGAAGTGACGTCGATCGTGCTTTCCACCCAGCACACGTCGAAGCGGCAGACCTCCAAGGTGATCCGAAAGATCGTCGAGCCCTATATCCGCGAGGTGCTGCCCGAGGGCTGGCTGACCCGCAAGACCGAGTGGCACGTCAACCCGACCGGCGTCTTCGTGATCGGCGGCCCCGATGGCGACGCAGGCCTGACCGGGCGGAAGATCATCGTCGATACCTATGGCGGCGCGGCGCCTCACGGAGGCGGCGCCTTCTCGGGCAAGGACCCGACCAAGGTCGACCGCTCGGCGGCTTATGCCGCGCGCTACCTCGCCAAGAACATCGTCGCGGCCGGCCTTGCCGACCGCTGCACGCTTCAGGTGAGCTATGCCATCGGCGTGGCCAAGCCGCTGTCGATCTATGTCGACACCCACGGCACCGGTCAGGTTCCGGCCGAGGCCATCGAGAAGGCCGTGGCAGAGGTCATGGACCTCACCCCGCGTGGCATCCGCACCCACCTCGACCTGACCCGTCCGATCTACCGCCGCACCGCAGCCTATGGCCACTTCGGCCGCGCGCCCGAGGCCGACGGTGGCTTCAGCTGGGAGAAGACGGATCTCGCCGAAGCATTGACGAAGGCGTTGTGACAGCCTGCGCGAAGGCGGAGTCCGGCGCCTCAGGCCCCGGTTTGCGCCGCGTGGAGCTCGGGCAGGAACGCCTCGAACTGTCCCACCTCCTCGATGTTGTGTGCGATCCACGCACGCCCCATCTCCTGGGGAAACCGCCAAGGTAGCAGCGTCCGGTTCACGACCGGACCGATCAGAGGCTCGACAAGGCCGACTTCCAGGACCGAGTCGTAAGCAGTAGTGCCCTTCAGGTCGGTGAATCGATGGGCCAATCGCGTCACCTGAAGACCGGCCGACCGCCCGACCAGGGTGATCCCCGCCTCCGACAGCTCCGTCACCCGATCCGTCACGTCCACGCGGTAGCGCGGGTTGGCCTGGAACGCCTCGACAATGCGGAATGCCGCGCCCGGCCCCACGCCGCCGCCCGGAGCCTCTCGCGCCAAGGCCCAGTGGATGTGATCGCGCGGATGCCAGACGTGGTAGCGCTGCCGCTCACGGCCCTGCCAGATCATTGTTCCCCCGATGTTGCGGAACCACCACGCCAGCATCGCCGGCGTGATACCCCGCAGGGGTGCATGCGCTATCGTCATTCGCAACCGGCCATCCGGCAGCCGCGTCAGGGTCCAGCGGGCGCTGTCCATCGGGCGACCACGCCAGTCGGGCTCGAACATCGGTCCTCCGGTTGTCGTGCCCCGTCACCGCGTGTAGACGGCTCGCCATGAGCGACAGCAACGATACACCGCCGCCGGAGCGGCGCAACTTCTACGGTCGCCGCCACGGCAAGACCCTCAAGGACGCACAGAGGCGCTATCTCGCCGAGGATCTCGCCTTGCTCTCCCCTGGAAAGGTGGACCGGGCGGCAAACCCCGACCGCCGCCACCTCGACCTCGTCGCCCGCTTCGGCGCCCGCCCGCTCTGGCTCGAGATCGGGTTCGGCGGCGGCGAGCATCTGGTGCATCAGGCGCAATCCAACCCCGAGGTCGCGATCGTCGGGGCCGAGCCCTTCATCAATGGCGTTGCGATGCTTCTGGGCAAGGTCCGCGCGGCGGGCGTGTCGAACCTCGCCATCCACCCCGGCGACGCGCGCGACCTGATGGATGTGCTGCCCGCGGGGTCGGTCGCGAAGGCGTTTCTCCTCTACCCCGACCCCTGGCCCAAGACAAAGCACCACCGCCGGCGGTTCGTGACGCCGGACCACCTTGCGCTTCTGGCGCGCGTGCTGGCGCCGGGGGCCGAGTTCCGCGTGGCGACGGACATTCCCGACTATGTGCGCCAGACGCTCGAAGAGGTGCCGAAGGCCGGGTTCGCCTGGCTGGGCGAGGGTCCCGAAGACTGGCGCCGCCCCTGGGACGACTGGATCAGCACCCGGTATGAGCAGAAGGCGCTGCGCGAGGGGCGCAGCCCGCACTACCTGACGTTCCGAAGGCTCTGACCGGTCGGGAAATGTTTCGCGCGCGAAACATTTTTCCTGCAAGTGGCTGATTTTCCGTTGCTTGAGAAAAGGTTAGCCGTGCGGGCGCCGGGCCTGCCTCAGCCCCGCCCGGTAACCCCCAGCCGTGCGCAGAGCGCCGTAAGGGTTTCCTCCGCGTCGGCGCCCCATGCTGCACCGCGCGCGCAGAACAGGGTGGCCTGGCTTTGGTGGATCAGGCCGTCGGACAGGATCTTGAGGTGGTTGGCGCGCAGCGTGTCGCCGGTCGTGGTGATGTCGGCGATCGCCTCGGCGGCGAGGTTCTTCACCGTGCCTTCGGTCGCGCCCTGGCTGTCGACGAGCTGGTAGTCGGCCACGCCGGCCTCGCGCAGGAACTCACGCGTCAGGCGGTGATACTTGGTCGCGATGCGTAGCCGGAAGCCATGCGCGGCGCGGAAGGCCGCGGCGGCGGCGTCGAGGTCGTCCAGGGTATCGACATCGACCCAGGCGCGCGGCACCGCCACCACGAGATCGGCAAAGCCGAAGCCCATCGGCTCAAGCTCCTCCACTGCCGATGACCAGTCGGGCAGGCCCTCGCGCACGAGGTCCGACCCGGTGACGCCAAGGTGGATGCGCCCCGCTGCCAGTTCGCGCGGGATTTCCGAGGCCGACAGAAGCACCACCGCAAGACCGTCGATGCCATCGGCGGCGGCCGCATACTCACGCTCGGCCCCCGACAGGGCGAGCGTCACGCCGCGCGCGCCGAACCACTCGAAGGTCTTTTCCATCAGCCGCCCCTTGGACGGCAGGCCGAGGCGCAGCGTCATGGCGCGGCCTCCATCAGGTCGGCGACGAGGCCAGGGCGGATCACGCCGCCGACGGCGGGGATCGACCGGCCTTGCCCGAGGACCGCTGTCAGCGCGTCATAGCGCCCGCCCGAGGCGATGGGCGGCAGGTCGGGGCGGGCGTCGGCGGAAAAGCCGAAGACGAAGCCGTCGTAGTATTCCAGCGTGGTGCGGCCATAGGCGGCCTCGAAGTCGAGCGCGTCGACGTCGATGCCCGCCGCCGCCAGCGCGGCGAGCCGGCCGGCGAGCCTGTCGACCGCAGTGCCGAGGCCCGGAAGGTCCCGCGCGAGGTCGCGCAGGTGGGCGAGGGCCCGCGGCGACTTCTCGCGGACCGCGAGGATGGCCTCGAGCAGGTCCACCTCGCCCGACGCGATGGGCGGGGCGGCGGCGTCTTCCTGCAGGGCCGAGAGGCGGGCTTCCACCTCGGCGCGGTTGCGCAGGCCGACCTCGGGGCCGGCGGCGTCGAGCACGGCGATGGCGCCCTCGTCGGCAAGGGCTGTCAGAAGCGCGGCGCGGCTGGGGGGCACCGGTGCGCGGCCGCCGAAGCGGTCGAGCAGCGCGCGGAACCGGCGCGGGCGCCAGATGTGGCGCAGGAGTGCGGCCTTGCGGCGGTCGGTGGTCGAAAGACCCCGGACCGCGGCGAGGATGATGCCGAGGTCGCCGGTCGCGGCGCGGAGCGATAGCGGCGCGAGCAGGCGGGCGAAGAGGGCGAAGACCTCGGCATCGGCGCGGGCGGGGTCGGTCCGGTCGAAGACCTCGTAGCCGACCTGAAGGTATTCGGAGGCGCGCGGGCCGGCATGTTCCTGCTTGCGGAAGACCTCGCCCGCGTAGGCGTAGCGCGCCGGCTCGGCCCCGTGGGCCATGTGCATCTGCACCACCGGCACGGTGAAGTCGGGGCGCAGCATCATCTCGCCGCGCAGCGGGTCGCGGGTGACGTAGGCGCGGGCGCGGATGTCCTCGCCGTAGAGGTCGAGGAGCGTCTCGGCCGGTTGCAGGATATCGGCCTCGACCCGAACTGCGCCCTCGCCAAGGAAGGCGGCAAGCAGGCGGTCGGCCTGCGCGCGGGCCTGTGCCTTGTCAGCCATTGGTGTGGCGGGCGAGGATCGCCCGGACCGTGGGCACGAGGTCGGCGATGGGAACCTCCTGCTGGGCTGGCTGGCCCTTCCATTCCTCGACGGTGGCGGTGGCGGCGATTTCCGCCCCGAGGATCAGGTCCTTCACCTGCACCACGCCGCGCGCGGCCTCGTCGGTGCCCTGGATCACGGCCACGGCCGACCCGCGCTTGTCGGCGTACTTGAGTTGCCGCCCGAAGTCCTTGGGGTTGCCGAGGTAGACCTCGGCCCGAATGCCCGCCGCGCGGAGGTCGGCGGCCATCTTCTGGTAGTCGGCCATCCGGTCGCGGTCCATTACTGTGATGACGACAGGACCTTTGGCCGTGCCCCCGATCCGCCCCTTGGCGCGGAGCGCGGCGAGGAGCCGGTCGACGCCGATCGAGACGCCGGTAGCCGGGACGCTCTCGCCGGTGAAGCGCTTGACGAGGTCGTCATAGCGCCCGCCGCCCGCGACCGACCCGAACTGACGCGGACGGCCCTTCTCGTCGAGGATCTCGAATGTGAGTTCGGCCTCGAACACCGGGCCGGTGTAGTAGCCGAGGCCGCGGACGACGGAGGGGTCGATGCGGAGACGCTTGTGATCGTAGCCACGAGCCTCAACAAGTTCAGCGACTTGCGCAAGTTCCTCGACACCCTGCAAACCAACGGGAGAGCCTTGCACAACGTCACGAAGGTAGGCCGTTGCATTGAAGTTGATGTTAATGTCCGTACGCGGGCCGAGAAGGCTGATTTGCTCCTGCATTTCTCTGGATATCTCGGCGTTGGCACCGAGAAATGACATGATCACATCGGCCTGCATTCCGGACAGCCCGGCGCCCTTGGTGAAGTCGCCGCTTTCGTCCTTTCGGCCCTCGCCCATGAGCGCACGCACGCCCTCCTCGCCAAGTCGGTCCAGCTTGTCGATCGCCCGCAGGACGATGCCCCGTTCATGGGCGTGCTTCTCGGGGTCGGCGGGGTCGAGGATGCCCGCGACCTCCATGACCCCGTTCAGGACCTTGCGGTTGTTCACCCGAACAACGTAGTCCCCGCGCGGAATGCCCACGGCCTCCAGCGCATCCGACAGCATCATGCAGACTTCGGCATCGGCGGCGACCGACGGTGCGCCCACGGTGTCGGCGTCGCACTGGTAGAACTGGCGGAACCGGCCAGGCCCCGGCTTTTCGTTGCGCCAGACCGGG
>CAZOHN010000221.1:0-5805 GCA_964579325.1 uncultured Rhodobacterales bacterium | reverse complement strand
GACCCCGAGATCCTCGAGATGCGCTTTCCGGTGCTTCTGGAGGAATTCGCCCTGCTCCCGGGGTCGGGTGGGGCGGGGCGTTTCGCCGGGGGGGATGGCACCCGCAGGACGATCCGCTTCCTCGAACGGATGGACTGCGCGATCCTGTCGTCGCACCGCGACCGCCCGCCGCTGGGGCTTGCCGGGGGCGGTGCAGGAGAGGTCGGCCGGACGGTCGTGCGGCGCAAGGACGGATCGGAAGAGGTCCTGCCGGCCTGTGCCCAGACCGTGCTGGAACCGGGCGAGGCGGTGACGGTCGTCACCCCGACGCCGGGCGGTTACGGCCCGCCCGATCCCGGCAGCGGCACCACCTGAACCTCGGTTCCCCAGCCCGCGCACTTCGCCGCAAGGCCCGGGGCGAAAGCGCGGTCGGTAAAGACTGCGTCGATCTCCTCCAGCGAGACGATCCGCACGGGCGCGCTGCGTGCCAGCTTGGAATGGTCGGTCACGAGGAAGACCCGGCGCGACTGGCGCACGATTGCGCGGCTCACCCGCACTTCCTGCGGGTCGAAGTCGAGGAGGTCGCCGTCCTCGTCAAGCGCCGAGGCCCCGATGATGGCGGTATCGACCTTGAACCCCTCGATCGCCTGCGTGGTCAGGTCACCCACCAGCCCGCCGTCTGAGCGGCGCAGCATGCCGCCCGCCACGATCACGTCGCAGCTTTCGTTGGCGACGAGGATGTTGGCCACGTTCATGTTGTTGGTCACGACGGTGATGTTGCGATGTTCGAGCAGCGCGCGGGCAACGGCCTCGGTCGTGGTGCCGATGTTGAGAAACAGCGAGGAGTTGTCGGGGATCGCCGCCGCGCAGGCCCGCGCGATGGCGGCCTTGGCCTCGGCGTTCATGCTGCGGCGCTCCTCGTAGCCGAAGTTCGCCACGCCCGACCGCATCACGGCCCCGCCGTGGACCCGGTCGATCTTGCCCATGTCGGAGAGTTCGGCGAGGTCGCGGCGGATGGTCTGGACGGTCACGCCCAGCCGCTCGGCGAGGTCCTCGACGACGACCTTGCGCTCGGCGCGCGCGATCTCGAGGATCTCGTTCTGTCTCAGGCTCAGCGCCATTCCGGCCCTCCTTCCGCCGCCGGACACTAGGCGAGTGTCTCGCGCCGGGCAAACCTGAATCGCATCTTGCTGCGCGCGCGAATGTTCGTTTCTGCGCGTGCAGCGTATTCTGCGAACTCTGGCGAGATACAACCCAAAGTTCAAGCATATGAAATCACGGGATAAATCTGAAAGCGAAGAAAAACGAATAAATCCTTTGACAAAACGCGCCCTTCGCGAAACCTTGGCATCTGATCTGCGAGGGAAGGGAGGCCTTCGTGGCGGCAGCCGCACAGACATCGCGCGTCCATGACCTTTTCGTCATTGGCGGAGGCATCAACGGCTGCGGCATCGCCCGCGACGCCGCAGGCCGCGGGCTGTCTGTCGTGCTCGCCGAGATGGGAGACCTCGCGCAGGCGACGTCCTCGGCGTCGACCAAGCTGTTTCACGGTGGCCTGCGCTATCTCGAGTATTTCGAGGTCCGTCTGGTCCGCGAAAGCCTGATCGAGCGCGAGACCCTGCTGGTCGCGATGCCGCATATCGCCTGGCCCATGCGGTTCGTCCTGCCCTACCACGCCGACATGCGCTTCGAGAGCGACACGCCGACCTCGCGCCTTCTGTCGCGGGTGATGCCGTGGATGAAGGGGCGACGCCCGGCCTGGCTGATCCGCCTGGGCCTGTTCCTCTATGACAACCTCGGGGGTCGCAAGATCCTGCCCGGCACCCGGACGCTCGATCTCACCACCGATCCGGCGGGCGAGCCGCTGAACTCGAAGTTCCACAAGGCCTTCGAGTATTCCGACTGCTGGGTCGAGGACTCCCGCCTTGTGGTGCTGAACGCGAGAGATGCCGAGGCGCATGGAGCGCGGATTCTCACGCGCTCTCGCGTTACCTCGGCGCTGCGCGACGGCGATCACTGGGCGATGACGGTCCTGCATGAGGGCGGGTCGGAAGAGACCGTTCTTGCCCGCGCCCTCGTGAACGCCGGTGGGCCCTGGGTCGAGGACGTGGTGCGCAATACCGTGCGGCTGAACACGTCCGAGGGTGTCCGCCTCGTCCGCGGGAGCCACATCGTCACCCGCAAGCTGTTCGACCACGACCGCTGCTATTTCTTCCAGGGCGAGGATGGCCGGATCATCTTCGCGATCCCCTACGAGACCGACTTCACCCTGATCGGCACCACCGACAAGGACCACGAGGGCGACCCGAAATCGGCGGTCTGCACGCCCGAGGAGCAGGACTACCTCTGCGCCTTCGCCTCGAAGTATTTCGCACGGCCCGTGACGCGGGAGGACATCGTCTGGACCTATTCCGGGGTCCGTCCGCTCTACAATGACGGTGCAAAGTCGGCCACGGCCGCGACGAGGGACTATGTCCTGTCGCTCGACGAGAATGGCGCGCCGCTTCTCAACGTCTTCGGCGGAAAGATCACCACCTACCGCCGCCTTGCCGAACATGCGCTGGAGAAGATCGTGCCGTTCTTTCCCGCCGCCGGGAAGCCGTGGACGGCGCGGGTCGCCCTTCCGGGCGGGGATTTCCCGGTGGACGGGGTAGAGCGGCTCGTCGAGGCGTTGCGTTCGGCGCACCCGTTCCTCGACGACCGCTGGGCAAGGCGCCTTGTCCGGGCCTACGGCACCGAGGCAAAGCTGCTTCTGGCCGGCGCGGGGTCGCGCGCCGATCTGGGCCGCGATTTCGGCGCGACGCTGACCGAGCGAGAAGTCGATTGGCTGATGGCGCATGAGTACGCCTGCACGGCCGAGGATGTTGTCTGGCGCCGCTCGAAGCTCGGACTGCGTATGACGGCCGACCAGATCGCGGCGCTCGATGGCTTCATGGCCTCGCGGCGCGCCAAGGCGGCGGCGGAATAGGGGGACCGATGACACTCGAACTCAGGGGCGTTGCGAAAGCGGTCGGCGGGCGGGTTCACATCCACCCGACGACGCTCACGCTCGAACGGGGCACGATGAACGTGCTTCTCGGGCCGACGCTTTCGGGCAAGACCTCGATCATGCGGCTGATGGCGGGGCTCGACCGCCCGACCGAGGGCGCGGTGTTCTGGGAGGGGCGCGACGTCACCGGAATGCGGGTGCAGGACCGCAAGGTGGCGATGGTCTATCAGCAGTTCATCAACTACCCGTCGATGACGGTCTACGACAACATAGCATCGCCGCTTCGCCTGATGGGCAAGGGCCGGGCCGAGATCGATGCGGCGGTGAAGAAGACGGCCGACCTGATGCGGCTGACGCCCTTGCTGTCGCGCAAGCCGCTGGAGCTTTCGGGCGGCCAGCAGCAGCGTTGCGCATTGGCGCGGGCACTGGTGAAGGGGGCGGGGCTTGTGCTGCTCGACGAGCCCTTGGCCAACCTCGACTACAAGCTGCGCGAGGAACTGCGGGCCGAGATCCCGAAGATCTTCGAGGAGGCGGGTTCGATCTTCGTCTATGCCACGACCGAGCCGGAGGAGGCGCTGCTGCTGGGCGGCAACACCGCAACCCTCTGGGAGGGCCGCGTCACCCAGTTCGGACCGACCGCGGAAGTCTACCGCCGCCCGGTCGATGCCACCACGGCGCGGGTGTTCTCGGACCCGCCGATGAATTTCATGCAGATTTCCAAGGCCGGCCACCGGGTCATGTTCGGGTCGGGGCAGAACGCGCCCGCTTCAGGCAAGCTGGGCGAGATTGCCGATGGGCGCTACCTCGCGGGGTTCCGGCCCAATCACCTCGAGCTCAATCGCCACACGGGCGATGCGCTCGAATTCCGCTGCACCGTCGGCGTGACCGAGATCACCGGCTCCGAGACGTTCCTGCACCTCGATCACGGCGGGGATCGCTGGGTCGGGCTGGTCCATGGCATCCACGACTTCGCAAGCGGGGCCGAGGTCGCCGTCTACCTCGACCCTGCTCATGTCTACGTGTTCGGCGAGGACGGCGCGCTTGTTGCCCCGGCCGCCTACGCGCTGGCCGCCTGAGGGGGAGGGGACGATGGCCCGGATCACGCTCGACAACCTCGCGCACAGCTACTTCCCGCAGCCGAAGTCGGAAGCGGACTTTGCGCTGAAGGAGCTCAACCACACGTGGGAGGATGGTGGCGCCTATGCTCTTCTGGGTGCCTCGGGCTGCGGCAAGTCCACGCTTCTCAACATCATCTCCGGTCTGCTGATCCCGAGCCAGGGCCGGGTCCTGTTCGGTGACCGGGACGTGACACATGCCGAAACGGCCGAGCGCAACATCGCGCAAGTGTTCCAGTTTCCGGTCGTCTACGACACGATGACGGTTCGCGAGAACCTGGCCTTCCCGCTGAAGAACCGCGGGTCCGACCCGGCCTACGTCGCTCAACGGGTGCAGGAAATCGCGAAGATGATCGACATGGAGGCCGTGCTCGACCGCAAGGCGCGCGGGCTGACGGCGGACGCCAAGCAGAAGATCAGCCTGGGCCGCGGGATGGTGCGCGAGGACGTCAACGCGATCCTGTTCGACGAGCCGCTGACCGTGATCGACCCACACATGAAGTGGGAATTGCGGACCCAGCTCAAGCAGTTGCACCGCACTTTCGGCCACACGATGATCTATGTGACCCACGACCAGACCGAGGCCCTGACCTTCGCCGACAAGGTGGTGGTAATGCACGAGGGGCGCGTGGTGCAGATGGGCACCCCCGAGGAGCTGTTCGAGACGCCCGAGCATACCTTCGTGGGATACTTCATCGGCTCGCCGGGCATGAACGTGCTGCCTGCGCGGGTCGAGGGCGCTCGTGCCTACATGGAAGGCTGCGAGGTGCCGCTGGGGTCCTCCTATCGTCCGCTGTCAGGAAAGGTGGAGATCGGCGTCCGGCCGGAGTACGCCCGGATGGCCGCCGAGGGAGGTGTGCCGGTCAAGGTGCGCCGGGTCGAGGACGTGGGCCGCCACCGGATCGTTCGGGCGGACTTCTTCGGAACCGAGATCAACGTGATCCAGCCAGAGGGCGCAGGCCTCTCGCCCGAGATGACGCGGGTGGTGTTCGAGCCGTCGCGCGTGAACGTCTACGCAGACGACTGGCGAGTCGCGCCGGAAGCTACCCAAGACGCGCCGGTCGGGGAGGCCGCCTGATGGACAAGACACCCAACCAGAGGGCCTGGTTCCTCGTGCTGCCGGTGCTCGTGATCGTGGCCTTTTCGGCGGTGATCCCGCTGATGACCGTGGTGAACTACTCGGTCCAGGACACATTCGGCGACAACGTGTTCTTCTGGGCCGGGATCGAGTGGTTCGAGCAGATGCTCGAGTCCGAACGCCTGTGGGGTGCGTTCTGGCGCCAATGCCTGTTCTCCGCCATCATCCTCTCGATCGAGATCCCGCTCGGCATCTTCATCGCGCTCAACATGCCGAAGAAGGGGTTCTGGGCCTCGTTCTGCCTCGTCCTGATGGCCTTGCCGCTCCTGATCCCGTTCAACGTGGTCGGCACGATCTGGCAGATCTTCGGCCGGGTGGACATCGGCCTTCTGGGCCACACGCTGGCGGCACTCGGGGTCGACTACAACTATACCAACGATCCGATCGACGCATGGCTCACCGTCATCGTGATGGATGTCTGGCACTGGACGTCGCTCGTGGCGCTCCTGTGCTACGCCGGTCTCCAGTCGATCCCGCAGGCCTACTACCAGGCCGCGCGCATAGACCAGGCCAGCCGCTGGAAGGTGTTCCGCTACATCGAGCTGCCAAAGATGCAGGGGGTATTGCTGATCGCGGTGCTGCTG
>CAZOHN010000220.1:0-5846 GCA_964579325.1 uncultured Rhodobacterales bacterium | reverse complement strand
GGTATCGACCAGCAGCAGCATGTGGAAGTTGCCGTCGCCGACGTGGCCCACCACCGGGGCGAGGAGTCCTTCGGCGGCGGCCTGTGCCTGCGCCGCTTCGAGGCAGTCGGCGAGCCGCGAGATCGGGACGCAGACATCCGTCGCGATGCCTTTCGCGCCGGGGCGCAGGCCGAGGCTTGCCCAGTAGGAATCGTGGCGTGCCTGCCAGAGACGGTTGCGCTCCTCGGTGTTGGCCGTCCAGGCGAAGTTGCCGCCCGCGTGGCCTTCGGCGATGGCGCCGAAGGTTTCGGCCTGTTCGGCCACCGAGGCCGGCGAGCCGTGGAATTCGAGGAGCAGGAGCGGTGCCTCGGGGAGAGCGAGTTTCGAGTAGGCGTTGACCGCGCGCACGGTGAGCGCGTCGAGCAGCTCGATGCGGGCCACGGGCAGGCCCATCTGGATCGTGTCGATCACCGCGCGGCAGGCGGCGGCGGTATCGGGGAACGAGCAGGTGGCCGAGGAGATCGCCTCGGGGATGCCCTGGAGCCGCAGGGTGAGCTCGGTGAGGATGCCGAGTGTGCCTTCGGCGCCGACGAGGAGGCGGGTGAGGTCGTAGCCGGCGGAGGATTTCTTCGCCCGGGTGCCCGTGCGGATGACGCGGCCGTCGGCCATGACCGCTTCGACGGCAAGCACATTGTCCTTCATGGTGCCGTAGCGGACGGCATTGGTGCCCGAGGCGCGGGTTGAGGCCATGCCGCCGAGCGAGGCATCGGCGCCGGGGTCGATGGGGAAGAACAGCCCCCTGTCGCGCAGTTCGGCGTTGAGCGCCTTGCGGGTGACGCCGGGCTGGACCACGCAGTCGAGGTCCTCGGCGTGGACGGCGAGGATGCGGTCCATGCCGGAGAGGTCGATCGAGACGCCGCCGGCGGGGGCGTTGACCTGGCCTTCCAGCGAGGTGCCGGTGCCGAACGGGATCACCGGCGCGCGATGGGCGGCGCAGATGCGGACGGTCTCGGCCACATCCTCGGTGCTGCGCGCGAAGACCACACCGTCGGGCGGCTGGTTGGGAAGCCAGGTTGTGGTGTGGGCGTGCTGCTGCCGGATCGCGGCTCCGGTGGCGAAGCGGTCGCCGAAGCGCTGGTGCAGGATGGAAAGGGCGGTCGCGATGCCGTCCTCGTTGCGCGGCAGGGCCGGAGCCTGTCCCATGTCGCTCGTCCCTCCCTTGTGGCGGGCGCCGCAGTCGCGGTCCCGCCGTCCCGTCTCGCGGCGCGACACTGCCACGGTTGCCGGGACGCGACAATCTGGTGCGGGGCGGGATCGCGGCGGCTGTGTCCGCTCGCCTGCCAAGGGTCTCCGGGGCCGGGCCGGCGTCCGTCCTGCCCGCTGCGCATCCGTCATCCGTCCGCGGAACCGCCCGCGCAGCCCCTGCGCGGGCCCGGCCCAAGTCCGGGCAAGCGGAGGCACTGCCTCCGCGCCGTCCCGGACGCGGGAGCGCCACCGGCTGCCTGCCGGTCGCTTCTCCGGCGGTGCCCCACCCCAGTCTCCGGCGGCGACCGTCCCCGGGCCCCGGCGTGGCGGAGGGCGCGTGCCTTGCTGCGGGCGGCCGGAGCCTCTACATCCCTCCCCATGTCGCTCAACTTCCCCTTTCTCTCGCGCCCGCCGACCGTCGCGGTGATCCGCCTGCAGGGCGCCATCGGTGCCGGCCCGCGCGGGCTGTCCGACGCCGCCCTCGGCCCGGTGATCGAGCGGGTGTTCCGCAAGGGCAAGCCGGTCGCGGTGGCGCTCGAGATCAACTCGCCCGGTGGATCGCCGGTGCAGTCGGCGCTGATCGCGGGCCGCATTCGGCGGCTGGCCGACGAGAAGAAGCTGACTGTCTTCGCCTTCGTCGAGGATGTCGCGGCTTCGGGCGGCTACTGGCTGGCCACCGCGGCCGACGAGATCTTCGCCGATGCCGCCTCGATCCTCGGCTCGATCGGGGTGATCTCGGCCTCCTTCGGCCTGAACCGTCTGCTCGACCGGCAGGGCGTCGAACGGCGGGTGCATACCGCGGGAAGGAACAAGAGCTTCCTCGACCCGTTCCGGCCCGAACGCCCCGAGGATGTGGCGCGGCTGCGCGCGGTGCTCGACCCGCTGCACGAGGTCTTCATCGCGCAGGTGAAGGCGCGGCGGGGGGCGAAGCTCGCGGAGGGGCGCGACCTTTTCGACGGCAGCTTCTGGATCGGCCAGGAGGCGGTAAGCCTCGGGCTCGCCGACGGGATCGGGCACCTCGGTGCAGTGCTGCGCGAGCGCTATGGCGACAAGGTGCGCGTCACCCGCTTCGGCCAGCGCCGGCCGTTCCTGCAACGCCTCGGGCTCGATCTTGCGGGCGACGTGGCCGCCGAACTCGAGCACCGCGCCCTGCTCGGGCGCTACGGGCTCTGACATGCTGTTCAAGATCGTCACGCTGTTCCTGATCGTCATGGCGGTGCTCGGCATGTTCGGGGCGTTCCGGACGCGGCGGGGGTCGGGGCAGCTCGGGCGGGACCGGAAGCGCCGGGACCTGCCGGGCAAGCCGCGCAAGTGCCGGTCCTGCGGCGCCTTCATCGTCGGCAAGGGCAAGTGTGCCTGCGGCGCCGACTGACCTTTCCCCGCCCGCTCCGGGCATTATCTGCGGCCTCCAGCAGTGACGAGGGCAGGACATGACGGGCTATTCGGGGATGACGGGCAGGGCACTGGTGACGGGTGCGGGGCGGCGGCTGGGGCGGGCGATGGCGCTGTATCTCGCGGCGCGCGGATTCGACGTGGCAGTGCACTACGCCTCCTCCGCCGACGAGGCCGAGGCGGTGGCGTCTGAGATCCGGGCGATGGGCCGGAGGGCCGCCGCCGTGAGGGCCGACCTGCTGTCGGAGGCCGAGGCGCAGGGGCTGGGCCCCGCCGCGGCAGGCGCTCTGGGCGGGCCGATCACGGTCCTCGTCAACAACGCCTCGATCTTCGAGCATGACCGGATCGAGACCGGCACCCGGCAAAGCTGGGACCGGCACATGGAGTCGAACCTCCGCGCGCCCTTCGTGCTGACCCAGTTCTTCGCAAGCCAGGTGCCCGAGCCGGTGCCGGACGCGATGGGCGAGCCTGTGGCACAGGGTCTTGTCGTCAACATGATCGACCAGAGGGTGCTGAAGCTCACCCCGGAATTCGCGAGCTACACCATCGCCAAGATGGGCCTCTGGGCGCTGACCCGGACCGCCGCGCAGGCGCTGGCACCGCGAGTGCGGGTGAACGCCATCGGCCCCGGGCCGACGCTGCAGGGCACCCGGCAGAGTGCCGACCACTTCGCCCGCCAGCGCGCCGCGACGATCCTCGGGCGCGGCGCGAACGAGGCCGACATCACCGCCGCGCTGGGCTACTTCGTCGATGCGCCAGCGGTCACGGGGCAGCTTCTGTGCATCGATGGAGGCCAGCATCTGGCCTGGGTCACGCCGGATGTCCTGGGGGTCGAATAGATGCCGAACCGCACGGTTCAGCGCCATTGCCCCTTGACTTGTGCACGTTCGGCCTTGCGGTAACAGGTTCGTAAAGAATCTGTGAAGATTATCAGGGATTTGCCGGGCGCTGGAAATTCTTTTCAATGAATTCAATGGCTTGCAAACATGCCTAAAAATTGTGCAGTGTAACGAAGCGGGCCGAAAACAAAGAAAATTTCCGGTCCCCCGAAAGATATCATCGGAGTTATCCACACAATCCGTGGAGATGTTTTCTCTTGTCGCGAGATACGCCACGGTGCAGCAGGCATCGAGAATCGGGAATACGTAGGGCATGACGCAAGGGCAGGATACCGCCGCCATCGGGCACGAGGTGATCGCCTCCTACCTGCGAACGCTCGACGCCTCGCCGGGCGTCTACCGGATGCTCGATTCCGAGAGCCGGGTGCTCTACGTCGGCAAGGCGCGGAGCCTCAAGGCGCGGGTCTCGAGCTATGCCCGCCCGTCCGGACACAGCGCCCGGATCGCGCGGATGATCTCGGAAACCGCGTCGATGATGTTCCTCACGACCGCGACGGAGGTCGAGGCGCTTCTGCTCGAGCAGAACCTGATCAAGCAGCTGAAACCCCGCTACAACGTGCTGGCGCGCGACGACAAGTCGTTCCCCAACATCCTCGTCAGCCACGAACACGCCTTTCCCCAGATCAAGAAGCACCGCGGGCGCAAGTCGGAAAAGGGGAGCTACTATGGCCCCTTTGCGAGCGCGGGCGCGGTGAACCGCACGCTGAACCAGTTGCAGAAGGTGTTCCTGCTGAGGAACTGCTCGGACCCGGTCTTCGCGAGCCGGACGCGGCCGTGCCTGCTCTACCAGATCAAGCGCTGCAGCGCGCCTTGCGTCGGACTGATCGGGGAGGCCGAGTATCGCGGTCTCGTCTCGGACGCCGAGCGGTTCCTGCAGGGCAAGACGACAAAGGTGCAGGAGACGCTCGCCCTGGAGATGCAGGCCGCGTCCGGGGCGATGGAATTCGAGCGCGCGGCGGCGCTGCGCGACCGCATCCGGGCGCTGACGGCGATACAAGGCAGCCAGGGCATCAACCCGCGCGGCGTGGCCGAGGCCGACGTGGTGGCACTGCACATGGACGGCGGGCAGGCCTGCGTACAGGTGTTCTTCATCCGTGCACACCAGAACTGGGGCAACCAGGACTTCTATCCCCGCACCGGGGCCGGCGCCGAGGCGCCCGAGGTGATGCAGGCGTTCCTCGCCCAGTTCTACGCCGAGCGCGACCCGGCACGGCTGATCCTGCTGTCCCACGGGGTCGAGGACGAGGACCTGCTGGTGGAGGCGCTGTCGGGCAGGCTGGGGCGCAAGGTCGACCTCGCGGTGCCGCAGCGGGGCGAGAAGTCCGAGCTTGTGGCCCATGCCGCGAAGAACGCGCGCGAAAGCCTCGCCCGCCGGATGAGCGAGAGCGCAACCCAGGGCAAGCTGCTCGAAGGTCTCGCCGAGGCGCTGGGGCTCGAGGCGCCGCCGCGGCGGATCGAGGTCTACGACAACTCCCACATCATGGGGACCGATGCCGTGGGCGGGATGGTGGTCGCCGGGCCGGACGGGTTCATGAAGAGCCAGTACCGCAAGTTCAACATCAAGGGGACCGACCTGACGCCCGGTGACGATTTCGCGATGATGCGCGAGGTGCTGACCCGTCGCTTCGAGCGGCTCCTGAAGGAGGACCCCGACCGCGAGAGCGAGGCCTGGCCGGACTTGCTGCTGATCGACGGCGGGGCGGGGCAGGTCTCGGCGGTGGCTGGAATACTCGCCGACCTCGGCATCGACGACGTGCCCTTTGTCGGTGTGGCCAAGGGGGTCGACCGCGACGCCGGCAAGGAGGAGTTCCACCGGCCCGGAGAGCGCCCCTTCGCGCTGCCGCACAACGCGCCGGTCCTCTACTTCGTGCAGCGGCTGCGCGACGAGGCGCACCGCTTCGCGATCGGTGCGCACCGGGCGAAGCGGGCCAAGGCGGTCTCGGCCACCCCGCTCGACGAGATCCCGGGCGTGGGGGCGGCGCGCAAGCGGGCGCTCCTGGCGCATTTCGGATCGGCCAAGGCCGTGAGCCGGGCGGCGCTCGAGGACCTCAAGGCCGTGCCGGGAGTGTCGGAAGGCGTGGCGCAGGCGGTCTGGAACCATTTCAACGCGCGGTAGGACGGGCCGCCGATCCCCGCCCGCCTTGGTCCCGCCCGCCTGAGCCTGGCCCGCCTGAGCCTGGCCCGCCTGAGCCTGGCCCGCCAGAGCCTGGCCGACCAGAACGCAGCCCGCCTGAGCGCAGCCCGCCTGGACCCGCCGCCGAATCCCGGCAGCGAGGCGATCAGCTCTTCTTCCGACCCCAAATATCCTCGGGGGAGCGCGAGGGGGCAGAC
>CAZOHN010000219.1:0-5884 GCA_964579325.1 uncultured Rhodobacterales bacterium | reverse complement strand
CAACCCCCGACGCCGCCACCCCCTTCACCCTCGCCGTCACCGACGTGGCGGAGCCCTCCGGCGATATCTTTGCGCCGGATGGAGACCTCGATGATGACGGGGTCCTCAACAGCGCCGATCCCGATGTCGATGGCGATGGCATTCTCAACGTCGATGACGCTTTTGCATATGATGCCGAGAACGGGATGACCCTGACACCGGGAGAGGTCAGGCTGTTCGACTTCGATGTCGATGGCACGATCTACCAGAACGGGATGACCGGCTTCCTGCCAGGCACGGCAAATGGCGGCAACTTCAACGAGGATACCGGTGCGGCCAGCGTCGCGGGCGGGCTGCTGACGATCGACCCGGTCACCGCCGGCGACACGGGCAGTGCGAACAACCCGCAGGACGATGTCCAGGTCGGGGTGAAGAACGGCTCCTTCACGGCGACGGCGGTCGTGCTCAACCCATGGTTCGGGCCGGCGCAGAACCCGAACAGCTTCGACCAACTGGGGCTGCATCTGGGCCTCGACAGCGCGAACATGGTCAAGCTCGTGTTCGGCCAGGCCGCCGGCGTGGTCGAGTTCCAGAAGCAGGAGAACGACGTCGGCACGAAGTATGGCGGCACCGGGCCGACCGCGAACGTGCCCCTTCCGGCGGGCGCGGGTCTCGATGATTTCGAGAGGGCGGTCATCACCTTCGAAGTGGTGTCCATCGACGCGACATCGGCCACCGTGACTGGATCGGTTGCCTTCCTCGCGGCAGACGGATCCGTCATCACTACGCAGAGTTATGGCACGGCCCCGATCGGCGGGGCGCTGGCCGCGGCACTGGCGGATCCGAACCAGGGCGTCGGCGTGGGCTTCACGCAGGCGGATGGCGGCGGTGCTCCGGGCTTCATCGCGCAACTCGACAGCCTGTCGATCACTGCGGCCGGTGGAGCACCAGTCAATGAGGCACCGACGGCTGTGGTGCTGACCAACGTACTCGGCGAGATCGCCGAGGGCACCTCCGCGGCGATCAAGATCGCGGACATCACGGTGATCGACGACGGTATTGGCGAGAACGTTCTCGGCCTGACGGGCGCCGATGCGGACCTGTTCGAGATCATCGGCACCGAACTCTTCCTCAAGGCTGGCCAGGCGCTCGATGCAGCAAGCAATCCGACGCTCGATGTTGCCGTCACGGTCGATGACGCAACCGTTGGCGGCGCCCCGGACGCGGTCTCGGTTGCGCTCGCGATCATCGTGACCGAGGCGCCGGTGGAGGAGGATCAGATCGTCCTGCGGATCAACGCCTTCGGGCCGGAGGTCTCGGCGATCGACGGCGGCCCGAACTGGCTCGCCGACAACGGCGCCGGGTCGCAATACCTCCAGACCACCGACAACCGCGGTGACGCACCGGCGGCGGGCTATACCGGCAGCCCGGCCGCGATCCCGACCGGCGTTCCCGAAAGCGTGCTCGACACCGCACGCTCCAGCGATGCGCCGTTCAGCTACAACATCCCCGTGGCAGATATCGGCGGGGCGGGCTTCTACCGGGTCAACCTCTACGTGGCCGAGCTGTTCGCTGGGGGCCAGGCAAGCGCTTTCCGGATCTTCGACGCCTCGCTCGAAGGTGCAGTGCCGGTTGCCTTCGACAACATCACGCCCGGAACGGCGTTCGGGGCGAATGTGGGCCTGTTGTCCGCCGAGATCGAGGTGACTGACGGAGTACTCAACATCGGGTTCCTGCAGGACACGGTGGAGGGCATCCAGAACCCGATCGTGAACGCGATCGAAGTGGTTCGCCTCAGCGGCCCGCCGGCCGACACGCAGCCGCCTTCGGCGGTCATGACACTGACCAACCCGGTCGACGCCAACAGCCCGCTCCTGGTCAGCATCGTGCTCGACGACGCAAGCGGCATCGACCCGTCGACGCTGGGCATCGAGGATCTGCAGTTGCAGGTCAGCGGCTTCCCGGCCCTCGCAACGGTCAGTTTCCTGGGCTTCGAGAACGGGGTCGCCAGCTACGCCATCGCAGCGCCGGACGGCGGCTGGACGGACGGCCTTCCCCTGACGGTGACACTCCCGGCAGGCCAGATTGCCGACCTTGCCACTTCTCCCAACCTCAACGTCGAGGTCAGCCAGTCGCTGACCCTCGACATCGGCGGTGGCAGCATTGGTGGTGACGTCTCTCCGGGCGGCGATCTGGACGGGGACACCATCCCCAACAGCATTGATCCGGACGTGGACGGCGACTCGATCCCCAACGTCGACGACTCCTTCGCCTACGATGCGGGCAACGGGGTCCTGCTCACCTCGGGCGAGGTCATCAACCTCGACTTCAACACCGACGGCACGCCCTACGAGGCGGGTTTCACCGGCCTTCTGCAGGCTGGCATCGTCGGCTCTTCGGCGCTCAAGCCCTTCGATGAGGAGACGGGAACCGCGACGGTCTCGGGCGGAACGCTCAACGTCACGGCAAGCACCGGCGACACCGGAACCAGCAATGACCCGCAGGATGACTACCAACTCGGCGTCAAGAACCGCGCGTTCGTCGTGGAGGCACGGGTCCTCAATCCGTTCGACGGTCCTGCGGCCAACTTCCAGCAACTCGGTGTTCATGTCGGCATAGACAGCACCGATTTCGTCAAGCTTGTCTTCGGCTTTGCCGCAGGTGTCGTGGAGTTCTCGTCGCGCAACAATGACGTCGAGACCAAGGTCAGCGGCGCCAACATCGCGCTGCCGGCAGTGCTGGGTGGCCTCGGCGGCTTCGAGGCGGTCGACATCACGCTGGCGGTCAACGCCACATCGGCGACCGCGGCGACCGTCCAGGGCTTCGCGACCTTCCTTGACGCGGCCGGCCAGCCGATTGCGGGAGCTACCAACGTCAGCTTCGGCGCGGCGTCGATCACCGGCGCACTTGCTGCCGCTCTGTTCGACGAAAGCGTCGGCGTGGGCACGGGCTTCACGCAGACCAGCCTCGGCGGCGGCGGGACTTTCTTGGCCCAGCTCGACAGCTTCAAGGTCACCGGTGGTGGTGGCGGTTCAGTCGAGCCGCCCGACCCGGGCAACGCCCAGGAAGCCTTCGCGTCGCAGGCCGATCTCGTCACCGACGAAACCTATGGCGTGGGCGTCACGGGCGCGGCGGTACTGAAGATCATGGAAGGGGCCACCGGCGTTGCCGCCTCCAACTTCGGGGCCAATTCCTTCACGGTCGAGAACACCGGGGACAAGAAGATCTCTGCGATCTTCATCGATGTCACCAGCGCGCTCTACCAGGACAGCGTCTTCGATCCCGATGGGCTGGGCGGTGACAACGCGGCCAAGGCCTGGGCGGTGAACACCGCAGGTGGAACCGGTGGCTACGTGACCGGAACCGGTTACTTCCTGCCGGGACAGGCGCCGATCCCCAACTTCGGCGGATCGGGCGGTCCCAGCAACGGTGGCTTCAAGGGGGCAATGGTCAAGTTCGACCCCACCGTCGATGGCGGGTTCGAGTTCGGCGAAGTGGTTGGCTTCTCGGGCGACATGGATCCCAACTCGATCGCGGGCATGGCCAAGAGCAACGTCGACTCGGGCGCAGTCGAGGGCTGGGACGTCGGTGGCATCTCGGGCCACGAGCTGATCGGCTCACTGTTCACCGTGCTGTTCGATGACGGGACCACGGCGAGCGGTCAGTTGATGGGCGACAAGAGCAACGCAGGCTCGATCGCCATCGCCTCGCAGGCCCTCGGCAGCGAAATCGTGTCGCTCGTCGTGAACGGCACGCCGGAGGGCGGTGTCGGCACCTATGGCGGCACGCCACCCACCGTGATTGTAACCGGTGACGCGGGGCAGTTGGTGCGGATCACGATGACGCGGGGCTTCGATCCGGTCACGAACGAGGCCAGCGGCATCGACGACCTGGTAACGGCACGCCTCGACCGCTACGACTTCAAGGCGAACAACGCCTTCGACGAGCAGAGCTTCGACGTCACGATCGGTGCGAACGGGACCTTCGACGCGACCAACCTGTTCAAGTACGGCGTGGCTTCGGGCACCGGAAAGGGCAGCTTCCCCGGCGACACGACGGCACCGATCGGCTTCGTTGCGGCGGCGATCGGAACCGTCGGCGGCGAGGTTGTTGCGGTCGGTCCGGTGACCGCGCCGATCTATCTCGACAACGTCGGTGGCCCCGTGGTTGGCGGCGGGAACACGGCGCCCGATGGATACTTCCAGATCATCGGCTCCGGCAGCGCGAACGGGCGCTTCAAGGTGCAGGTCGAGGATACCAATGCGGCGAACGCCGGGATCGCGCCGGGAGGCAACTGGTCCTACGCCACCGCCGCCGATCCTGACGGCGATCAGTCGGGCTTCCAGGGAGACGGCTACTATCTGTTCGGTCCGAACCAGAGCACGAGCACCGGGATCGTGAGCGTGTCCGAGGACAACATCCTCGAATACACGATCCTCATCACTGAAGCGGACCTCGGCACCTACAACTTCCGGGTCCGTGCCTCACGCGATGGCCTTGCGGCGAGCGACCAGCAGAACGACATCTGGCTCAACTTCAAGAAGGCCGGCACCAACGAGGTCATCGAGGAATACCTCGCACCGTCGACAAGTGAACCAGAGCCGACGAGCCAGGGCTACATCAAGGTCTTCGGTGGCCCGAACAATGGAACCTGGGGCTATGCCACGGCCTATGATGGTCTGCCGGCGAACCCGCCGGTGCAACTGGTGATCGCCGAGGCGGGGCTCTACACCATCCAGATCGCAGGGCGTAGCCAGGGCTTCCACATGGACTTCTGGGAGCTCTACAAGGGCAGTGCGCCGGCCGTCGGGGCGTCGAACTCGGCCTTCGTGCCGACCGGGCCCACCGTGCCGACCGTCGCCACCCCGATCGCCGACCAGGAGGTCGAGGAGGGCGCGGCGTTCAGCTTCACCGTGCCGGCCGGAACCTTCTCGGATCTCGACGGCGATATACTGACCCTGTCGATCACGGCGCCTGCGGGATTCACCCTGACAGGCTCGACGATCACTGCGCCTCCGGGCTTGCCGCAGGGTGACTACGAGATCGTGGTCACCGCGACCGACGACGACCAGAACTCGGTCAGCGACACGTTCATCGTGTCGGTGGTCGAGGACATCGGCCCGACCGGCGAGCTGCGCAAGGCGATCGCGACAGGAGCAGACGATACCGACCAGAACGCCAATGGTGGTACCGTCAATCTCACCAAGGCGGATCTCGAACTTGGCGACAGCGGGCGTGACGTCGGTCTGCGGTTCACGGACCTCGATCTGGCTGACCTCGTGGGAGTCGACATCATCGACGCCTATATCGAGTTCACCGCCCGGTCCGGCAGCAGCGGCACGATCAACGCCACCATCTCGCTTGAGGATAGCGTGTCCGCCGCCTCCTTCAGCGCGGCGAACGGCCCGGCGGATCGCGACACCTTCGTGTTCACGACGAACTGGACCGACAGTGCCGTGCCGACGACCGGGGCGACCTACCGCACCGACGACCTGTCGGACATGATCGAGGCGTTCATCGCGGCCAAGGCGGGCGAAGTGAGCACCTCCGATGAGATCGTGTTCGTGATCGAGGACATCGGCGGTATCCGCAAGTCGCTCTCGTTCGAGGGCAATGGCGCGCCTGAGCTGGTCCTGGTGTTCCAGGATGAGGATCTCCTCTGACGGCAGGACCGGGCCAGGGTCAGCAGTGCGTGAGTGGGCCGGGGCCGGGCGAGCAGCCTGCGCCCCGGCGCGGGCAATCGGTCGCTGCGACATGATCGGACCGCCTTGACGCGTGGCCAGGCGGCCGCCGTCTCACGTGCCCGATGGTGGGGACCGGATGACCTCGGCCCGCCGACCCGTGACCTAGCGAAGCGCCGGCAGGACCCGCTCGCGGACCGAGCGCAGGTGGTCGCGCATGGCTC
>CAZOHN010000218.1:0-5893 GCA_964579325.1 uncultured Rhodobacterales bacterium | reverse complement strand
TCCCCGACCTGCGCGCCTTCTTCGAGAGCGACCTGCGCTGGCTGCGCCACTACGGCTTTGCCGCGCTCGACATGCCGTCGCTGGTCGGCGGTCTTTCGCGGTGAGGGAGGGCTAGTTGCGCACGCTCTGGAAGCTGATGGAACCGCCGATCCTGCGGCCTCCGGTCAGGTCGCCGCAGGCGAAGCGGCCGGACAGGTTGCCAAGCTGGCTCGACGAGCAGCCGGAGACGCTGGCGTTGGCCGTGCCGAAGAGGCGCGGCCCGCCCTTGCGGCTTTCGGACGCCAGCGCGAAGGTGGCGGCGGCCACCATCAGCCCGAGCGCCAGGGTCATGCGCGCAAGTCCGTCGCGCCGGTGGATGATGAATCGCAGCATGGCCTCGGCCTCCGCAGCTTCCCAGTGTCTTGGATACGTGTCGAATTTGTCGAGAACGTGGAGCGAAGGCGTCCGGTCCGGGACGGTTGCAAGGCCACCGGAGGTTGTGCCAGGGCGCGCGGCAGGGCGGAGGGGAAGGCCATGACCCCGCGCTGGCTCGATCGGCTGCGCGGCCCGGGCGACACCCCGGAGGCCCCGGGATCGGGCCGGCCGGCCCCGGTCACATCGGGCGAATGGGAGCCCTCGCCCGCCTATCTGCGCCGGGTCGAGCGGCTGGCCCTGTCGGCCGCCACGCCCGATTTCGCCAAGATCAGGACGAAGGCCGCGAAGGCCGTTCATGCCGCGCTGGGCGAGCACGCCCGGCCGCTCGGCTATCGTTCGGTGCGCTCGGGGTGGGAGAAGTCCGGGTTGCTTGGCACGGCACGCGTCGTCATCCAGCGTGGAAGCAGCGGCGCGGACTGCGCGATCAATCTCGAGGTCGTTCCGAGGATCGGACAACGCTGGCGGGAACCGACGCGGCTCGGCCGGTTCTACCGCCCCGAGGAAGCCGACGGGATCGAACCGGGCTGGATCCTTTACCTCGACGTTGCGGAAGACCCCGCCGCCCTCGATCTTCCGATGCGCATCTTTGCCGAACGCGCCCTGCCCTGGCTGGAGGCCTGCCTGCGGCGCGGCACAGGGCTTGCACTCGACGCCTACATTCCCGACAGGACCTGACCGATGAAATTCACCCTCTCCTGGCTCCGCGACCATCTCGAGACCACCGCCACGGTGGACGAGATCGCCCATGCGCTGACCGACCTCGGGCTCGAGGTCGAGGAGATCTCGAACCCCGCCGACCGGCTCAAGGCGTTCACGCTGGCGAAGGTCCTGCATGCCGAGCAGCACCCCGATGCCGACCGGCTGCGGGTTTGCCGGGTGCTGACCGACGAGGGCGAGAGGCAGATCGTCTGCGGTGCGCCCAATGCGCGGGCGGGGATCACGGTGGTGCTGGCAAAGCCCGGCGACTATGTGCCGGGCATCTACGTCACGCTGGGGGTGGGCAGGATCCGGGGCGTCGAGAGCCACGGGATGATGGCGTCGGAGCGCGAGCTGGAGCTGTCGGACGAGCACGACGGGATCATCGAGCTGCCCTCCGGCGAGGTGGGCCAGCGCTTCGTCGACTGGCTGGCGGCGAACGACGCCGCGCGGGTCGATCCGATGATCCACATCAAGATCACGCCGAACCGGCCCGATGCGCTGGGCGTGCGCGGGATCGCGCGCGACCTCGCGGCACGGGGGCTGGGCGTGCTGAAGGACGAGGTCATCGCGCCGGTGCCCGGCGCTTTTCCCTCGCCCATCGCGGTCCGCACCGACCCTGCGCTGAAGGAGAAGGGCTGCCCGCTGTTCGCCGGGCGGGTGATCCGCGGCGTGACGAACGGCCCCTCGCCGCGCTGGCTCCAGGACCGGCTGCGGGCGATCGGGCTCCGGCCGATCTCGGCGCTGGTCGACATCACCAACTTCTTCACATTCGACCGCAACCGGCCGCTGCATGTCTTCGACGCCGACAAGGTGAAGGGGGCGCTACGCATCCACCCGGCGACCGGCGGGGAGGAACTGCCGGCGCTTGACGGCAAGAGCTACCGGCTTGCGGCCGGGCAGATGGTCATTTCCGACGACGCCGGGCCGGAGAGCCTTGCCGGCATCATGGGTGGCGAGCACTCCGGCTGCACGGACGGCACCGTGAACGTGTTCCTCGAAAGCGCCTATTGGGACCCGATCACCATTGCGGCGACCGGACGGGCGCTGCGGATCAACTCCGATGCCCGATACCGGTTCGAGCGGGGCGTGGATCCTGCCTTCACCCTGCCCGGTCTCGAGGCGGCGACGCGGATGATCCTCGATCTGTGCGGCGGCGAGGCGTCGGAGGTGGTGCTGGACGGTGCTGTGCCCGGGACCGACCGCGCCTACCGGCTCGATCCGGCGCGGGTGATCCGGCTTGTCGGCATGGATATCCCCGCGGCGGAACAGCGGCGGACGCTGGAGGCGCTGGGCTTCCGGCTGTCGGGCGACATGGCGCAGCCGCCGTCGTGGCGGCCGGACGTGCAGGGCGAGGCCGACCTTGTCGAGGAGGTGGCGCGCATCGCGTCGCTGTCGGGCCTGAAGGGCCAGCCGCTCGCGCGGCCTGCGGCGGGTGTGCTGCGGCCGGTCCTCACGCCGATGCAGCGGCGCGAGGGCGCGGCGCGGCGCACGCTGGCGGCGCTCGGCTACAACGAATGCGTGACCTATTCCTTCATCGGGGCCGATCAGGCCGCGCTGTTCGGCGGCGGGGCGGAGGCGGTGCGGATCGAGAACCCGATCTCGTCGGAGATGACGCATCTGCGGCCCGACCTGCTGCCGGGGCTTCTGGCGGCGGCGGCGCGCAACCAGGCGCGCGGGTTCATGGACCTCGCGCTCTTCGAGGTGGGCCCGGTGTTCTCGGGCGGCGAGCCGGGGGAGCAGGCGCTGCAGGCGACGGCGCTCCTTGTCGGCGCGGCGGCGGCGCGCGACACCTTCGGCAGCCGCCGACCGGTCGATGCCTTCGATGCCAAGGCCGATGCCGAGGCGGTGCTGGCGGCGTCCGGGGCACCGGCGAGGTTGCAGGTGGCACGTGCGGTGCCGGGCTGGTTCCATCCGGGTCGATCGGGCCTCCTGACGCTCGGTCCGAAGGTCGTGCTCGCGGCATTCGGGGAAGTGCATCCGAAGGTCCTCAAGGCGATGGACGTGAAAGGGCCCGCCGTGGCTATGACGGTGCACCTCGGGGCGGTGCCGGTGGCGCGGTCGAAGGGGCCGACGCGGCCTGCGCTGGCGGCATCGGGGTTCCAGGCGGTCGAGCGCGATTTCGCCTTCGTCCTCGATGCGGGGGTTGAGGCGCTCACCGTGGTGAACGCCGCGCAGGGCGCCGACAAGGCGCTGATCGAGAGCGTGCGGGTGTTCGACGAGTTCGCGGGCGAGAAGGCCGAGGCGCAGATGGGAGCGGGCAAGAAGTCGCTCGCGATCACGGTGCGGTTGCAGCCAACCGACCGGACGCTGACAGACGAGGACATCGCCGGAGTGAGCGGGCGGATCGTGGAGAAGGTGGCCAAGGCCACGGGCGGGGTTCTCAGGGGCTGAAGCGCGGGGGGCGGCCTGCCCCCCGCGACCCCCCGGGCAGGGGGCGGGCCCCCTGCACCCCCCTCCCCGCCGGTCGGCCGGAACGTCGCGCAGACAGCTTTCGTGGCGATCAGGCGACGCGCAGGACGATCTTGCCGATATGGTCCGAGCTTTCGAGTCGCGCATGGGCGGCGGCTGCCTTATCGAGTGCGAATTCGCTGTCGATGACCGGCGCGATGCGGCCCGCTTCCAGAAGTGGCCAGACCTGCGATTCCAAGGCGGCAGCAATCCGAGACTTTTCGAGGACCGATTGCGGGCGGAGCGTCGAGCCGGTGATCGTCAGCCGTCGGACCATCACTTCTGCGAAGTTGAGCGAAATCTCCGGTCCCTGAAGAAAGGCGATCTGCACCAGCCGTCCGTCATCGGCAAGGGCTTGGACGTTGCGCGGAAGGTATGGACCGCCCACCATGTCGAGGATCATATCTGCCCCACCCTCGGCGCGAAGGACCTCGACGAAATCCTCCTGCCGGTAGTCGATCGCATGATGGGCGCCGAGGCGGGTGCAGGCGGCGCATTTGGTGGGTGAACCAGCGGTTGCGAAGACGCGGGCACCGAAGGCGCGCGCGAGTTGAATCGCGGTCGTGCCGATGCCGGACGAGCCGCCGTGGACGAGGAATCGCTCACCGGCGCGCAAGCGTCCGCGGCCGAACACGTTGATCCAGACCGTGAAATGCGTCTCCGGCAGGCAAGCGGCCGCGCGGAGATCGAGACCCGTCGGAATCGGCAATGCGTGCGCCGCTGGCGCAAGTGCATATTCGGCGTAGCCCCCGCCGGGCAGGAGCGCGGTGACGGCATCGCCGTCGCGCCAGCGCGAGACGCCCGCGCCCACGGCGGCCACGTGACCCGCCGCCTCGAGTCCGGGCAAGGGCGAGGCGCCCGGGGGCGGGGCGTAGGCTCCGGCGCGCTGCAACGCGTCGGGGCGGTTGACCCCGGCCCAGGAGATATGGATCAGAATTTCTCCCGCGGCAGGGCGCGGCACCGGAACCTCGACGGGGCGCAACACCTCCGGGCCACCGGGGCGGGCGATTTCCATGGCGCGCATCGTGGCCGGCATCGGCATGGGCAGGACTCTTCGTTGTGGAGTGGGTTTGGGTCTTGGGCGGACGTGTTTGTCCTGGCGCGGGACGTCAGTCGTCCCTGCTGCCTGTCGTGGGCGGTGTCCATAGCCCCGGCAGGTTCGGCGCGGGCATCCGGGTCGGTGCACGGATCTGGCCGCTCAGCCAATCCTGAAAGCGCGTCAAAGGCCGCAGCACCGGGTTGGCGCGGGCATCGGCCTTGAACTTCTCGAAGGCCATGACGTTCCCGATGCGCCGGTCGAGGAACTCCCAGGTCGCCTGGTGCCCGGGGCTGTCGTCGCCGAGCCAGAAGAGGACCGTGGCCGAGTAAACGCCCGAAAGAGTGGCGCGCTTGGTGTACCAGTTGAGATCCTCCGAGGAATCGCCGAGCGCCGTCCAGATCGCATCCGCCGTGCCCCAGACCAGCCGGGCCCCTTCGGCGGCGTTGATCGGCAGGGCGAAGAGGGCGGCGCCGCGCCGCACGGCCTCGCGGTCCTCGACGGCTTCGAGCCGGAACCGGACAGCGGCCGCGACCCTCTCGCGGAAGCGCAGCGCCTGGAGGTTCTCGCTGCGGAGGCGGGCGATCATGGCGCGGTCGCCGCGCTGGTGGAATGCCACCGCGAGATCGCGAGCGCCCTGTGGGCAGGCCGCACGGGCGGCTGCCGGATCGAGGCCCGCATCGGCGGTTGCGGCACGGAAGGCCGCATCGCTCCATCCATCGAACGGGACATGCGGCAGGATCGCGTCGAGCAGACGGTCCCGGGCGTCTTGCGGCATCTGGGTCTCCCTCGGTTCGACAGGCAAAGCCTCGCCCGTCATCGGTAGACAAGCTAGTCCGCCTTTGCTATAGCGCCACCTCCTGCAGACTCTGCAACTCTAACCTAGGAAGGTGGTGACACCACAATGCAGGTAAGCGTTCGCGACAACAACGTCGATCAGGCGCTCCGGGCACTGAAGAAGAAACTTCAGCGCGAAGGGGTTTTCCGCGAGATGAAGCTCAAGCAGCATTTCGAGAAACCCTCGGAGAAGAAGGCGCGCGAGAAGGCCGAGGCAATCCGCCGGGCCCGTAAACTCGCCCGCAAGAAGGCCCAGCGCGAAGGCGCGCTCTGAGGCACGCCTGCGCGGCGAGCGAACGAGGCGGCGACGCCCTATAGCGTGAACCCCCGGCCAATGGTCCGGGGGTTTGTGTTTTTTTGCGCAGCGTGGGGAGGAGATCGGCGAGCCATTGCCAGGGCGGACATCTAGTGTGCGGACTTGACTCCACATCCGGGTCGCCAGCAGCTAGTTTCGAGCGG
>CAZOHN010000217.1:0-5911 GCA_964579325.1 uncultured Rhodobacterales bacterium | reverse complement strand
ATGCCGGCCTCGGCCGCCGCCTTCTCGATCCGGCGGCGGATCACGTAAAGCTCCCGCTCGAAGGCCTCGTCGTCGATGTCCTTCTCGTTGCGGATCAGGATCTGCTCGATCTCGGGGCGGGTCGCGTTGGCCTTGTCGCCCAGCACCTCGGTATTGGCAGGGACGTGCCGCCAGCCGTAGATGTAATGGCCCATCCGCAGAACTTCGGTCTCGACGATGGTCCGGCAGCGTTCCTGCGCACCGAAATCGGTCCGCGGCAGGAAGACCTGACCCACCGCGATCAGCTTGGAGGTATCGGGCTCATGGCCGGTGCGGCGGATCTGGTCGTAGAAGAACGGGATCGGCAACTGCACATGGATGCCCGCGCCATCGCCGGTCTTGCCGTCGGCATCCACCGCACCCCGGTGCCAGACCGCCTTGAGGGCGTCGATGCCGCTCAGCACCACGCGGCGCGACGGCTTGCCGTTGATGGCCACCACAAGCCCGACGCCGCAGGACGAATGCTCGTCCTCGGTCTTGTAGAGCGAATGCGCGTCCATGAAGGCGCGCTTGGCTTCCTCGGAGGCTACCCAGGCTTCATCACAGGTCATCGCGGTTCTCCGGCTGGGGCACCTCGCGGAGCGAGGCGGTAAGGTCGTCGCAGTCGTATTTCGGCAGTGTCTCGAGGAAGCCCGGCTCACCGGGCTGCGCGAACTCTACGGGCGTGAAGTCTTGCGGTAGCCAGCCGTCGCCGAGGTCCACCTGACCCGCGCCCGAGAAGAACAGACGCCATTCGGGATGGATGAATTCGTATCCGCGAGCGTGCCAGACTAGGCTCCCGTCGTCGCGCGTGACGCGCAGTTCGTACTTGGTGCGCTGCAGGGCAATTCCGTCGATCACGACGGTTTCCCCGGAAAGCTGGTCGAAGCCGCGCATCCGCTCGCGGAAGCCGAAGGAGTTGACGGTCGAGAAGTCGTAGGTGTCGCGGCCCGTTGCAAGAAGCTCTGTGAAGCTGGCGGGGTCGGGTGCGGGCTCTTCGAGGATGTCTACGGAGCCGTCACTGTTGTGCGCCTCCACCCACTGCGTCTCGTGGTCGATCCGGCTTCGGAAGTTCAGGCCCTGCGCGGTATAGTCTGCCCGCCACTGGTCACCCGGCGCATCGGCGTTGCAGCGGTAGTAGTTCGAGACGCGGCAGCCCCGGAACTGCGCGGTCAGCCAAGCATTGCAGCCCTCAGGCGGGCGGAATTCGCCGGATGACGCCGGGAGGGCTGCTGCGATGAGCGCGAGACCGAGGAGGCAGGAGCGGGCAGCCATGCGGGCCTACTCTGCCGCGACCTGGGCGGGCTGCTCGAGGTAGTCGAGGATCGCTTCGGCGGCCTCGCGGCCGTCGCGGATCGCCCAGACCACGAGGCTCGCCCCGCGCACGATATCGCCGGCCGCGTAGACGCCAGGGAGGGCCGTTGCGTGACTGCGGAAGTCCGCCTTGATCGTGCCCCAGCGGGTCACGTCGAGGCCCGGAACGCCCCAGAGGGTCGGCAGGTCCTCAGGCTCGAATCCGAGTGCCTTGATGACGAGGTCGGCGGGTTCGGTGTAGTCCGCGCCTTCGATCACCTCGGGGGCCTGCCGTCCGGTCGCATCGGGCGCACCAAGGCGCATCCGCTCGACGATCACGCCCTCGACCGGCTCACCGGTGAAGCCCTTGGGTGCCGTCAACCAGACGAATTCGACCCCCTCTTCCTCGGCGTTCTGCACTTCGCGCTGCGAGCCGGGCATGTTGGCCCGGTCACGACGGTAGAGGCACTTGACGCTCAACGCGCCCTGCCGCACCGCAGTGCGAACGCAGTCCATCGCCGTATCGCCGCCGCCGATCACGACGACGCGCCTACCCTGCGCATCAAGCTCGCCCGAATCGAACTCCGGCACCTCGTCGCCGAAGCTCTTGCGGTTCGAGGCGGTGAGATAGTCGATGGCGCGGACGATCCCCGTCGCGCCCGAGCCGGGTGCCTTCAGGTCGCGGCTCTTGTAGACGCCGGTGGCGATCAGGACGGCATCGTGCTCGCCCCGGATCGCGTCGAAGCTGATGTCCACGCCGACATCGCAGTTCAGGCGGAACTGCACTCCGCCCTTCTCGAGCTGGTCGATGCGCTGCATGACGATGGGCTTTTCCAGCTTGAAGCCCGGAATGCCGTAAGTCAGCAGCCCCCCGGCGCGGTCGTAGCGGTCGTAGACCGTGACCTGCACGCCTTCCCGGCGCAGCATGTCGGCTGCCGCCAGCCCGCCCGGCCCGGCCCCGATGATGCCCACGCTTTCGACACGCTCGCGCGCGGGGACGATGGGCTTGACCCAGCCCATGTCCCACGCGGTGTCGGTAATGTACTTTTCGACCGCGCCGATGGTCACGGTGCCGTGGCCCGAGCTCTCGATGACGCAGTTGCCTTCGCAGAGCCGGTCCTGCGGGCAGATGCGGCCGCAGATCTCCGGAAAGGTGTTGGTCGCCTGGCTGACCTCGTAGGCTTCCTGAAGCCGCCCCTCGGCGGTCAGCCGGAGCCAATCGGGGATGTTGTTGTGCAGCGGGCAATGGGTCTGGCAGTAGGGCACGCCGCACTGGCTGCACCGTGCGGACTGCTCACGCGCCTTCTGGTCAGCATACTCGGCATAGATTTCATGGAAATCCTGCGCGCGCAGGTCGGGCGGACGCTTCGCGGGCATCTCCTTCGCGACGGTCACGAACTGAAGCATGCGGTTCTGCGCCATTGAGGCCCCCTCAAACGTCTGGCTCTGGACGTAGGGGGATTAGCGTATCGTCAAAGGAAAATAAAGTCAGTATGCGTGACCTATAATGCCTTTCTTTTGAGGAAGGCCGGTCTGCGCGGCAACCGAAACCCCAATTATGAGTAACTCATGCTGACCTATATGTCAGAAACCCGTTGAAATCGCGATCAAGGCGACCGTTCCGACGACGATTCGCCACCAGCCGAAAAGCGCGTATCCATGGCGGCTGACATATCCGAGGAGCCATTTCACCACGACGACCGCCGAGAGGAAGGCCAATGCGAAGCCCACAGCGATCTCGGTCCAGGCGCTCCAGTCGAGGACATCGCGGTTCTTGTAGACGTCGTAGGCCACGGCTCCGGCCATCGTCGGCATCGACAGGAAGAAGCTGAATTCCGCCGCCGCGCGCTTGGAGGCCCCGAGCATGAGCGCCCCGACAATCGTCGCCCCGGAGCGCGACACGCCGGGGATCATCGCAAGGCACTGGATGAAGCCGATCCCCAGCGCCATCGGGATCGGAAACCGCATCGCGTCCTCGTGGCGCGGCGCAGGTGCCAGCCGGTCGACGAAAAGCAGCACGATCCCGCCAAGGATCAGCATGATCGCGATCAGGACCGGGGTCTCGAACAGGACAGTCTTGATGATGTCATGCGCCAGAACACCGATCACCACCGCGGGGAGAAAGGCGATCAGGACGCTCAGGACGAACCGCCGTGCCTCGGGGTCATGTGGCGCGGCGCGCAGGACGGAGAGAAGCTTGACGGAATATACCGTGAGAAGCGCCAGCACAGCACCAAGCTGGATCACCACTTCGAAGGTGCGGCCCGCGCTCTCGAACCCAAGGAAATGCCCGGCAAGCAGCAGGTGCCCCGTGGACGAGACCGGGATGAACTCGGTCAGCCCTTCCAGAACCCCGAGGAGAGCGGCAATGAAGAGCGTGTCTTCGGTCATGTGCAGTCCTCTCCGGTGCCGTCGCGCCGGAGGGATACGATTGCCCCCCGAAAAGCAAGAGGGAACGGGACCTGTCACGGAAGCTTTGCGTAACCAGAGCGCGAAGAATTCGCGAACTGGCGATGCTTCAGGGACAATAGCCGACGGAATGGCCCGGATGGCCGAACGAGCGGCGTTTCGGCAGACGGGCCGTGCGTCAGCCCTTCATGCCGTCCCAGAAGTGTTTCACCTTGGCGAAGAACGAGTTGCTTTCGGGGTTATTCTCCTCGGACAGCTTCTCGAACTCGCGCAGCAGTTCCTTCTGCCGCATGGTCAGGTTGACCGGTGTCTCGACCACGAGTTCGATCAGCATGTCGCCCGCCGGGCCGCCGCGCAGAGCCGGCATGCCCTTGCTGCGGAGGCGCATCTGCTTGCCCGTCTGGGCGCCCGGGGGAACCTTTACCCGGCTTCGACCGCCGTCGATCGTCGGCACCTCGACCTCGCCGCCCAGTGCGGCCGTCGCGACCGTCAGCGGAACGCGGCAATAAAGCGTCACTCCGTCGCGCTGGAAGATCGGGTGATCGATCACTTCGAGGAAGATGTAGAGGTCGCCCGGAGGACCGCCGCGCAGACCTGCCTCGCCCTCGCCCGCCAGACGGATGCGGGTTCCGGTCTCGACCCCGGGAGGGATGTTCACCGACAGGGCCCGCTCGCGCTCGACCCGACCCGCGCCATGGCAAGTCTTGCAGGGGTTCTTGATGATCTGGCCGAGTCCGCCGCAGGTGGGACAGGTCCGCTCGACCGTGAAGAAGCCTTGTTGCGCCCGCACCTTGCCCATGCCCGAACAAGTCGGGCAGGTCACCGGTTCGGCACCACCTTCAGCGCCCGTTCCGCTACACGACCCGCACTGGATCGAAGTGGGAACCTGGATCGTCTTCTGGACACCGCGGAAGGCCTCGTCCAGCGAGACCTTCAGGTTGTACCGCAAGTCCGACCCGCGCGCCGCGCGCTGGCGACCGCCGCCCTGGCCGCCACCGCTGCGCATGAAGTCGCCGAAGAGGTCGTCGAACACATCCGAAAAGGCGCTCGCGAAGTCTCCGCCCTGGTAGGCGCGCCCGCCGTTGCCGCGCGCGGCCCCCATGCCACCCTCGAATGCGGCATGTCCAAAGCGGTCGTAGGCGGCCTTCTTCTGTTCGTCCTTCAGGACGTCGTAGGCCTCGTTGACGTCCTTGAAATCGGCCTCGGACTTGGGATCGTCCTTGTTGCGGTCGGGGTGGAGTTCCTTGGCCTTGGTGCGATAGGCCTTCTTGATCTCTTCCGCCGAGGCACCGCGGCCGACGCCGAGAACCTCATAATAGTCACGTTTCGCCATTCACACTGCCCTTTCCGGCAGAAAGCCGGCCCACAGTCCGCAGGCCGGCCTCGCATCGGACGTTCGCCTCGTCTCAGCCGCGCTTGCGGTCGTCGAGGTCCTCGAAGTCTGCGTCCACGATGTCCTCGTCGACGCTGCGCGGACCATCTTCCGAACCGCCCTCGGTCTCGGCCTGGCTGGCCTTGTAGATCGCCTCGCCCAGCTTCATCGCAGCCTCGGTCACGTTCTGGATTCCGGACCGGATCTTGCCCGCATCCTCACCCTGCATCGTGTCCTCGAGCGCGCCGATTGCCAGTTCGATCGCCTCGATCGTGGTCGGGTCGACCTTGTCGGCATGCTCCTCCATCGACTTCTTCGTCGAGTGGATGAGGCTCTCGGCCTGGTTCTTGGCCTCCACCAGTTCACGGCGCTGCTTGTCGGATTCGGCGTTCGCCTCGGCCTCGCGCACCATCTTCTCGATCTCGTCGTCGCTCAGGCCACCCGAGGCCTGAATCGTGATCTTCTGCTCCTTCCCGGTGCCCTTGTCCTTGGCGCTGACTGACACGATGCCGTTGGCGTCGATGTCGAAGGTCACTTCGATCTGGGGCATCCCGCGCGGCGCGGGCGGGATGTTCTCGAGGTTGAACTGGCCCAGGATCTTGTTGTCGGCCGCCATCTCGCGCTCACCCTGGAACACCCGGATCGTCACTGCGTTCTGGTTGTCCTCGGCGGTCGAGAAGATCTGGCCCTTCTTGGTGGGTATCGTGGTGTTGCGATCGATCAGCCGGGTGAATACACCGCCCAACGTCTCGATTCCGAGCGAGAGCGGCGTCACGTCGAGCAGGACCACGTCCTTGACGTCACCCTGCAGCACGCCCG
>CAZOHN010000216.1:0-5927 GCA_964579325.1 uncultured Rhodobacterales bacterium | reverse complement strand
TTGCATAGCATTTGCCGAAGGCTTCCTCGGTGATATCGAAGCCGGCGGGATCGATATAGTTCTCCATATACCACTTCTTCAGGTTCATCTGAATCGTGGAATGGCGGAATTCATCGACCATCTGCATGGTGAAGCCGGTCCGCAGATCCTCGCCCGGTGCCAGACGGCTGACCATCGCCATCGACCGCGCGGCCGAGATTTCCGGGAAAGGGATGATCGCCAGGAACAGCTTCATCCATTCGACCCAGCGCGGCTCCACGTTGCGGAACATATCGCCACGTAGCGCGGCATCGAGCGCGCCGTAGACGCGATTGTCCTTTTCCTCCTGCATCGAGAAATAGGACCGCAGCACCTGCTTCATCGGATCGCGCGGCGCCTTGGTGATCTTGTAGTCGGATGGGTAGGTCATCGCTTCCTGAACATAGGATGGATTCCAGCCCAGATCGGAGATCTTCTTGGTGGCCTCCGTCACCGAAATGCCCTTCTGGGCGGTGATCTTGTTCAGCGTAAGTGTCGACATTGATACTCACCTCTCCTGGTTGCGTATAGCGGTCCGCACGGGCGGTCTTTCGACCGGAACCGGGGCTTTCCACGGCTGACAGCGAAGAGAGAATGCAATCCACGTGCGGAGCCGAAAGGCACCGTTCCACGCGAGTCCAATCCTCCCTTTTCGTCGGCGAAGGTCAGAAAGCCACAGGAACGGCATTGCCGGCCCGAGCCTTGGCGAAACCCTGATGCCACCTCGTCCGCGACAGATCGGGGGACTCGCCCTTCATCCTTCGTTCTTGCAACGCGCCCGGTCCGGACGTGTCGTTGATTATTCGATGGTTGATGATTGGAGGGGGAGCGGACCCAAAGCAAATGCTGATTTAAGTGTAATGTTCGAATACAGGACTGTAACGAACCCTTACGCTCGGCTCCCCCTGTTCAAGAATCCGCGGCGCGCACCCCGCAATGGGGCATCATGCCGGGCGGCAACTTTCCGTTTGCCGGAAACCGGATGAAGCGATGTCAGCCAGCGCAGAGAACCCCGACGCGATGTTCCGGCTGCAGAAGCATCGGCTGGGTATCGTCCTTCGCCTGACGCAGGAGAACGCGATGATCCTGACCATGCAGCACCGTGTCGCCGGCAAGGAGATCGAGGTCCTGGTGACCCAGCGCGACAGGCCTGCCGATTTCCGGGACGGTGCGCCCGTGCCGGAGGAGCTGGCCCAGGTCCTCCGCGAACAGACGCAGTTGCAGGAACTGCTCGAGCATCACGAGCGGACCGCGGCCGAGCTGGATGCGGCGCTCAAGCAGATAGACATCGACATCGCGGACCTCTGCCAATCTTAGGCAGGCGGCGGCGCGCAACGGGACGGACAGGGAGCGGGACATGAAGGACACGCACGAGCAACTGCAGCTTTTCGACCTTCTTGCGCGGCACTGGACAGTTCCCTGCGCGGTGGATCAGGCCCTGTTCAATGACGATCTGAGCGCGGTGGCCTTCGGATGCGCCGACGGAAGGGTCGCGATCGCAGCGACCGCCGATGCCTCGTCTCCGCAGTCGCGCATCCGGCGGGCGGCCGATACGGCGCAACTGTCGATCCTGCCGCGGACCCGCGGCTATTCTGGCCTGCGCCAAGCCGACCATACCGACGGGCGCACCACCGCGCTCGGAACGCACGGCATGGCGGGGTTCCTGTTCGGGAAATCGACGGGACGGATGAACACTGTCAGCGCCGGCGGACTATCAAGGCACGTGCCGCCGAAGGCGTCTGGGCCGATCGCGGCGGCGGCCGCGCGCGCGGACACCTACGCCTATGCCGTGGATGACTGCCTGCATCTTTGGGCCGAGGGTGCAGAACCGCTGACCCGGCAGGCACCCGGCGCGATCTCGGTGCTCCGCTTTTCGCCGGACAGGAGCCTGCTTGCCTGCGGTCATGACGGGGGGGTCATGCTCTGGACCGGGAAGGCGGACGATCCTCCGCAGGACGTCGCCCTGGCCGGGCGGCCGGTCGATCTGGTCTTCGACGCCAAGGGCCGCCACCTTGCCTGCAGCCTCGGGCCCGACGGTCTCGCGGTCCTCGACCTTGCATCGCTGGGCTGCACCCAGCGCGACAGATTTCCCGGGCCGGTTGCCTCGGCGGGTTTCACGCCCGACGGCGGGGCGGTCGTTGCCTCGGGCGCATACCGTGTGGCTGCGTGGTCGCTGGACGGCGCGGGCCAGCCGATTGCCACCGGCAGACCGGGGCTGGTCCTGGTCGAGCGCATCGCGGCGTGCCCGACCCGCAAACTGGTGGCTGTCGGTTATGCCAACGGGCTCGTCAGCCTCGCAGAGCCCGGTCGGGCAGACGAGATCCTGCTGCGCGTCGACACCGGCTCGGGGGTAACAGCTCTTGGCTGGTCCTCCGACGGCCGGATGCTGGCCGCCGGATGGCAGGACGGCTCCGCCGCATTGATCGAGTTTCCCGCCGAGATGTTCAAGATCTGACCCTGCACAGGAGGTATCTCTCAAATGAGCACGTCGCCGACCCAACCCGCCCTCACCCCCGAGGAACTGAGCAAGGACGAGTTCTTCCGGCGCATCGCCCGCGTCGGCGAAGAGATGGTCGCGGCCCACGGGCGGGAGTTCGCGACCGGAGCCTTCATTCTGGCCGCGCGCTGGATCACCGAAGGCAAGATGGGAAACAACCCGCCCACGCGGCAGAACTGACCGATACGACGCGCCACGTTGCCGCAGCCGAAAGCGATCGCTCCGCTGATCGCGGGCGATGTGGAACGAAACGTTACAGATGTAAAGATCTGACGACACGAAATCGCCAGGAAGGTCGAATCACCAACAGGTGCTATGATGAAATCTTGGGCGATTGGATAAGCGCGACAAAGCGCAGCAGCGCCCGGACGACCTGGGAGGTACATCGTGGACATCATCTCGAAGCGCAGCGGGCCGCGTGAAGAGGACAAGCACGCCAGGGACCAGTTGCGGCACAACTGGGGAACCATCGAGAAGTTGGCCGACCAGATCAGCGGCGGCAGCTATTCGGCCAACAAGGCCCGGACGGCGGCCGGGCCGAAACCGTCCGGGGCGCAGGCATCCGGGATGATCTTCGTCGATCAGAGCCCGCGACGGTCGGCTGATCCACCCGCCCCCTATCTGCGCATCAGTTCGAACGGCCGCGTGGTGCTGGCAGATGGCAACTCGGGCCGGCAGCTACACTTCCTGGGCGAGTTGAAGCGGCGCAACGGCGCGGTTCGCTTCGTCATGGCGACGGCTGCCAATGGCTACGTGACGCCGCTCGATGCCGACCTCCAGACCATGATCGGCGCCTCCGCCGATCGGGTGCTTGGTCACGATTACTCCGAAGACGACCTGTTTCGAGACCTGTCGTCGTGCCTGGGTCTAGCCAATGTCGACAAGTCCGGACCCGACGAGTCGACACCGTAAGGGCGGGTGACACGAAAAGAAGCCTGGCTGAGCTGACGCCAAAGTTGGGAGCTTCGTTTTGATCAGGGGTTTGAACGGCCGACCGGCCCAGGTCCAGTCGTTTCTGGACGGAGCCGACGTCGATCCGAGGGAAACCTCGCGGGCCTGGAAAAGGTTCCTGGAAGGTCGTGATCTGGCGAACATCTCTGCTACCGGCGTGCGTCCGGTGATCTATCGGTCATGGGTGCGCAGCAGTTCCGTCGGCATCAAGCCCGAACAGTACGCCGCTCCGACACTGGACGGGCGGGCCGTCAGCCGATCCAAGCATGATAACACCGACCTGCGCAACGCCACGAGGAAATCACTGGTCCAGATCGGCGAACTGCTGGCCGGGGCCGAGGCCATTCTGATCCTGACGGACCGCGACGGCGTCATCCTCGACACGGTCGGAGACGGCTCGACCCTGGAAAGAGCCGGCCGCATCAACCTGCGCGTCGGCGGTATCTGGAGCGAGGATGCCTCTGGCACGAACGGCATCGGCACCGCCCTCTGGGCCGGGCAACCGGTCTTCGTGCATGGCGAAGAGCATTTCTGCGAGGGCATGAAGGCGTGGAGCTGCGCCGCCGCGCCGATCCGCGACCCCGTCGACCGGACCATCATCGGCGCGATCAATCTGTCCGGGCTGACCTCGATCTTCCAGAAACACAACGCCGCGTTCGCGGCCAGTGCCGCAAGCGAGATCGAGATCGCGCTGGAACGCCAGCAATCGCTCACCAACATGCGCCTCATGGAGGCGATCGTCGGGACCGTGCCGATGCAACCGGGCTCGTTCGGCGAAGGCATCGCGCTCATCGACCGCTTCGGCCGGCTGATCTTCAACCGCAATTGCGAGGCCATTCCGCAGTTCGCTGGCGGAGGATCGACCCTGCAGAACGGCGCGCGTCTCCTGAACCTGAAGGCCGGGCTGACAGAAGACAGCATTCTTGGAGCGCTGCCCGCCGATCATGCCTGCCAGGAGATCCGCCTGATCGATCTGGACGGTGCGATACAGGGCGCAGCCCTCGTCTTCAAACCGAACCGCAGGCCGGCATCGAGACCAGGCCAAACGACCCTGCCAGGCGTCGAGATTCCGGGAACGGGCCTCAAGATCGTCGGACGCAGCGAGGCCATCACCGAGGTACTCGAGTCCGCGGACCGCCTCGCCAGAGGGGACGGCTCGATCCTGATCGAAGGTCAGACCGGGGTCGGCAAGCAACTCTTTGCCCGCCTGATCCTGTCGCGCGCGGTGCCGGAAGTGCTTCAGGGCTTTTCCCCGATCAACTGCGCCGCGATCTCGCGCGACGACATCGAGGCTGGGCTGGTAGCACTGCAAAAGGCGTGTTCGGCCGCTGGAACAGTATCGACCCCGGGTCGAACGATGCCCTTTCTGGTTCTGGATGAGATCGGCGAACTCTCGGCCGAACTGCAGGCCTGCCTGCTGCGCATCCTCGATGACTGGACGAACATGGCGGATGAAGTCGATCCCTTCGGCGCGCGCTTGCGTTCGGTCTCGCTGACCAACCGGGTGATGGTGGATGAGATCGCCCTGCAGCGGTTCCGAAGCGACCTGTTCTACCGGCTGGGCTCGGTCACGCTGACGATCCCGCCGCTGAAGGAGCGCGGCGAGGACATCCTCCTGATCGCCGAGCACTACAACCGATTGCTCAGCGTATCCTCGGGCCGCGATCCGCTGGTCTTGCGATCCGATGCGCAGGAGGCCCTCCTGACCTACGACTGGCCCGGAAACGTGCGCGAGATGCGCAATGTCATTTCAGGGCTGCACGTGATGGCCAGGCAGCGCACCGTCGGTCTTGCCGAACTCCCGCGTGAACTTGTGCGGCGCCCCGTCCCACCGTTGTCGGCCGGAAGCCAGGCTGAAGCGCCGCCATCCGGAACGATGGCCCACATGGCGCTTAGGGATGTAGAGTCCCGCATGATCAGGGACACGCTGGCAGCCAATGGCGGCAACATCAGCCGCGCGGCGACCATTCTGGGGATCTCTCGGCCCACGCTGTACAGAAAGATCCAGAGCTATGGAATCAGATGAATTGAGTAGACGATCCCACGCTTGATGCGAGTTGATTTGGCTCGAAGGCTTGCGGAGCAAGCCACCATCCTCGCGCCCGCAGTCTCTTTCGGATCAGGAACAGGGTGCCAAGCGCGAACAGTACTCAGAACTGGACGAGGTTCTTCGTCAGCCCGCGGTAACGGGCCTTTATTCGCCGAACTGCTGCTCGCTGGGGAAGACAGTGATCTGCATGATCAGAGGCAAGCCTCCGGCCGCACCAGTTTGACAAGTAAGATCGAGATACCTTGCCCGGTGAGATGCTCCGGCTGACCAGAGGGTTGTTTCAGGTTCCGGATGAGATTGCGTCGGCAAACCAAGTGGTTCAGCGTGTCCCACATGCCCGAGAACGTCCCACTCCCCCCTTGAGACTGTCTACACCTTTGATCCTATTGGAGCTTGGCAGCCCGTAGGGCT
>CAZOHN010000215.1:0-5935 GCA_964579325.1 uncultured Rhodobacterales bacterium | reverse complement strand
CGGAACTGGGCCGGCTGAAGCCGCTCAAAGCGGATCGCCCGAACCTCAAGATCGGTGTCGCGGGTTGCGTGGCGCAGGCCGAGGGCGAGGAGATCGTGCGGCGGCAGCCTGCGGTCGATCTCGTGGTGGGCCCGCAGAGCTACCACCGCCTGCCCGCAATGGCGAAGGCGTTGGCAGAGGGGCGCCGCGCGATCGACACCGACTTTCCCGCCGAGGACAAGTTCGACCACCTGCCCCGCGCCCGCAGCCGCTCGGCCCCGGCGGTGTTCCTGACGGTTCAGGAGGGCTGCGACAAGTTCTGCTCGTTCTGCGTGGTGCCCTACACCCGGGGTGCAGAGGTCAGCCGACCCGCCGAGCGCATCCTGCGCGAAGCACGCGACCTCGTGGAGCGCGGGGCGCGCGAGATCACGCTTCTGGGCCAGAACGTCAACGGCTGGCATGGCCTGGGCGATAGCGGTTCCGAGTGGACCTTCGGTCGACTGATCCGGGCGCTGGCGCGCGTCGATGGGCTGGAGCGCATCCGCTACACCACGAGCCACCCCAACGACATGGACGACGACCTGATCGCCGCCCATGGCGACGAGCCCAAGCTGATGCCCTACCTGCACCTGCCGGTGCAGTCGGGAAGCGACCGGATCCTCAAGGCGATGAATCGCAAGCATCGCGCCGAGGACTATCTGCGGCTGATCGAACGCCTGCGCGCGGCCCGCCCCGACCTGATGCTGTCGTCGGACTTCATCGTGGGATTTCCGGGCGAAACCGAGGCAGATTTCCAGGCGACTCTGGCGCTGATCGAGGCGGTCGGCTTCGGGATGGCCTTTTCCTTCCGCTACTCGCCGCGTCCCGGAACGCCAGCGGCTGAGAAACCGCAGGTGGACCCGGACGCGGCGGATGCCAGGCTCTGGCGTCTCCAGGACCTGCTCGCGCGCCAGCAAAGCGAGGCGCTGGAAGCGATGGTCGGGCGCGAGGTGGGCGTGCTTCTGGAAAAGGCCGGCCGGCGCGATGGCCAGATGGTCGGCAAGTCGGACTACCTCCACGCTGTCCACGTCGATGCACCGGACCAGCGCGCGGGCGATCTCGTGCGGGTCAGGATCACCGGGACGGCGCCCAATTCGCTTTCGGGCGAGATCGTGGCGGGCGCCCCAAAAAAACCCGACACGTTACCATAACCGCCGCGCCACGGCCTCACTGCAGCCCAGCCAATCCTACAGCATTTGAGTCAAGCCCGAACGATCCGGGCTCGGTGTCGAGTGTGAGGTTGCGAGTATGGTCGGTCTGAAGACAGCAAGGGGCGGGACAGGCAAGTCCGCAGGGTTGCGGCGATTCGCGCGCTCCGAAAGCGGGTCTGTCACGCCCGAGATGGTGGTCCTGGCGGCGGCATTGCTCGGCGTCGTTCTTGTCGTGATCTTCGGGGTGCGCGGGCAAACGGAAGTGTCGTCACAGGAACTCGCGATGAAGATCGAGAGCGCCCAGTCCGTCCCGAACCACGGGGACGGCGGCGGACAGGGTGACGGCGCGACCGGCGGCACCGGTGGCGGCGAGGGCGATTCAGGCGGCGGTGGTCGAGGTGGCGAAGCCGGCAGCGGCTCGGGCGCCGGTGGTGGCGGTGGTGGCGGTGGCGGCGGTGGCGGTGGCGGCGGAACGGGCACCGACGGCGAGGAAGGCGGCCCGATGGGTGGCGGTGGCTCCGGCGGCTCCGGCGGTTCGGGCGGTTCCGGTGGGGGCGGCGGAGGTGGTGGCGGCGGCGGCGGTTGCGGCGCGAACAGCGTCGTCACGACCGACGGCGGCGGGGGCAACTGCTAAGCCCCTTTTTCGGGCAGATCGTGACTCCGCTGGAGTGTCACAGAGTCGTCGCTTGCCCTGAGCGCGCTTCGTTGGCACCATATGTCGTGTGCACCCCGGCTAGGAGACCCAGTTGCCCATCAGCGCACTGACGCCGTCACCCGCCCCCGGAGACGTCAACGAAACGCTCCTGGAGTTCCCCAACAACCGGCTGCTGATCGACCTTTGCGGCGAATACGACCGCAATCTCGCGCAGATCGAGCACAAGCTCGGCGTACAGATCGTCCGGCGCGGCAACCAGCTTTCAGTTCACGGAGACGGCAAGACGCGCGACAAGGCCGCGGATGTGCTCGAATCGCTCTACGCGCGGCTTGAGGCCGGGCGCGGACTCGAGTCGGGCGACATCGACGGGGCGCTCCGGCTGGGCCGGTCGGCCGATGGCACGGGCGCGCGCGCGGGCGACCAGCTCGAAATGTTCCAGGGCGGCCGCGTCGAGGTCGGCACCCGCAAGAAGATCGTCGAGCCGCGGACCGAGGCGCAGAAGGCCTATGTGCAGGCGCTCTTCAAGCACGAGCTTGCCTTCGGCATCGGCCCGGCCGGCACCGGCAAGACCTATCTCGCCGTGGCCGTGGGGGTGAACCTCTTCATCGGCGGGCATGTCGACAAGATCATCCTCAGCCGCCCCGCGGTCGAGGCGGGTGAGCGGCTGGGCTTCCTTCCGGGCACCGAGAAGGAGAAGATGGACCCCTACATGCGCCCGCTCTACGACGCGCTGAACGATTTCCTTCCCGGCAAGCAGGTGCAGAAGCTGATGGAGGAAGGGCGGATCGAGATCGCGCCCCTCGCCTTCATGCGCGGACGGACGCTGTCGAACGCCTTTGTGGTGCTCGACGAGGCGCAGAACGCGACCTCGATGCAGATGAAGATGTTCCTCACTCGCCTGGGCGAAGGCAGCCGCATGGTCATCACCGGCGACCGGACGCAGGTCGACCTCCCGCGTGGCGTGGTCAGCGGTCTCGCCGAGGCCGAGCGCATCCTGACCGGGGTGGAGGGGATGAGCTTCAACTACTTCTCCGCGAAGGATGTGGTCCGCCACCCGCTCGTCGCCCGGATCATCGAGGCCTACGACCGCAACGATGGCTGACCTCACCGAGACGGTGATCGAGGATGCCCGGTGGGAGGCGGCCGGTCTGCCCTCGCTCGCCGCTTCCGCTGCACGCGCGACGTTGGTGCGGCTGGGGATGCAGGACACAGGGTACGAACTGGCCATCCTCGGCGCCGACGACGCGCGCATCGCGGTCCTGAACGCCGGTTTTCGCGGAAAACCGCAAGCGACCAATGTCTTGTCCTGGCCCTCGGAGGATCGCGGCGCGGGGGTCGAGGGCGAGAGCCCGGACCTGCCCGAGCCCGGCGGTCCGGATGACCCGGAGTTCCTCGGCGACCTCGCGCTTGCCTTCGAAACCTGCGCGCGCGAGGCCGCCGAAGCAGGCCGCCCCTTCGAACATCATGTTTCCCACCTTGTCGTTCACGGAATTCTGCACCTTCTGGGGTATGATCACCAGATGGATGGAGATGCCGCACTGATGGAACGGATCGAGGTCGAGACACTTGCCAGCCTGGGCATTCCCACACCATATTGACGGATCGGTCCGCAGGGCCGAGTGATTGAACGGAAAGGAACGATGGGCGAAGATACTGAAGGGTCGTCTCTCGCGGCGCGGAGCGCGCCGGTCGAGGAGACAGACCGAAGCACCCCCCTGGGACTGATCGGGCGCATATTCGGCGCCTTCGGCCAGGGAGAAGCCCGAAGCGACAGCGTCGACGGCGAGGGCATAGAAGGCAAGACCGAGGCGAATGGCCAGATGGCGGCGGGTCCTCCGGCGGCGGGTCTTGGAAACCTGCGCAAGCTCAGGGTCTACGACGTGGCCATCCCCACGGTCGAGATCGAGGCCGTGCCACTGGACATCTCGAAGGACGATCTTGTCACGGCCTTCAAGCAATCCGGAAACTCAAGACTTCCGGTCTACCAGGGGACGCTCGACCACCCGCTCGGCCTCATCCACCTCAAGGACTTCGCGCTGACGCACGGTTTCAACGGTGGCGGCGGGCGGTTCAACCTCAAGAAACTCCTGCGCCCGCTTCTGTTCGCACCGCCCTCGATGCCGATTGGGATCCTGCTCCAGAAGATGCAGTCCGAGCGGATCCACATGGCGCTGGTGATCGACGAGTATGGCGGAGTAGACGGCCTCGTGACCATCGAAGACCTGATCGAGCAGGTCGTCGGCGAGATCGAGGACGAACACGATACCGCCGAGGACCGGCTCTGGCGCGAGGAGAAGCCAGGCATCTACGTCGCACAGGCGCGAACGCCGCTGGACGAGTTCGAGGCCGAGACCGGCATCAAGCTGGCCGAGGCCGAAGTCGAGGAAGAGATCGACACTCTGGGCGGCCTCGTTTTCATGATGATCGGCCGCGTGCCGGCCAGGGGCGAGGTGATCCCGCACCCGTCGGGCGCCGAGTTCGAAGTCATCGACGCGGATCCCCGCCGGATCAAGCGCCTGCGGGTCCGGCTGCCGCAAGCATCGGCGGAGTGAGATGACAGAGGCGCTGATCCCTTCGCGTGCTTCCAATCTCGGTGCCTGGAGGGTCGCTCCCGCCTTCGTGCTCGGGCTCGTGCTTGCGACCGGACACGCCCCGCTGGGCTGGACGCCCGCGGCGCTCGTCGCGCTCGCCCTGGTCTTTCTGCTCGAAGGCCGATGCGAAAGCCCAAAGGCCGCCGCCCTGGCTGGCTGGGCGGTAGGTCTGGGCTATTTCGGCGGCTCGATGTTCTGGATCGTCGAACCCTTTCTCGTCGATCCGGCGCGACATGGCTGGATGGCGCCCTTCGCGCTTCTCCTCCTGCCCGGCGGTCTCGCGCTGTTCTGGGCCCTCGCCTTCGCGCTTGCTGCGCGGTTCGGCCGGGACTGGCGGCGCCCGTTCCTCCTTGCCTGCTTCCTCGCCGGGGTCGAGGTGCTGCGCGCCTACATCTTCACGGGGTTCCCCTGGTCGCTGATCGGCTACATCTGGGTGGGGACAACACAGATGCAGGTCGCTGCCTGGTTCGGGCCTTTCGGGCTGACTTTTGCAACCCTGATTGCCGCGGCGGCCTGCACGGTCTGGGTCGGACGCCAGGGCAACTGGCTACTCGTGCCGGCATTCGGGTTCCTCGGGCTCGCGGCCGCCGACATCGTCGGCGCCGCCCGCCTCCGGACACCCGACCCCGTGCAATCGCTTCCGATCACGGTTCGCGTGATTCAGCCGAACGCCGAGCAGAGCCTCAAGTGGGATGCGGAGATGGCGTCGCAGTGGATCGAGCGGTTGCTGTCGAGAACGGCCGCGCCGCAGATCGGCCGGGGGCCGGACGTGGTCGTTTGGCCTGAAACCGCCCTGCCCTACGCCCTCAATGGCGCCAGCGACATTCTTCTGGAGATCGACGCCGCGGCCCGCGGACGACCCGTGATGTTCGGAGCCGTCCGACGCGAGGACCGGCGGGTCTACAACAGTCTCTTCGTCACGATGGCGGGTGGTGCCGTTGCACAGGTCTACGACAAGCATCACCTCACGCCGTTCGGCGAGTACATGCCATTCGGCGATCTCTTCGCCCGGTTGGGAATCAACGGGCTCGCGGCGAGCGAGGGGGCCGCGTTCACGGCCGGCGCCGGACCCGCAATTCTCTCCGTCAAGGGGGCCGGCCTCGTCCTCCCCCTGATCTGCTACGAGGCGATCTTTCCGGGCAACCTCCGCACGGAGGAGCGGCCCGACTGGATCCTTCATGTCACCAACGACGCCTGGTTCGGAGAGATCGCCGGGCCCTACCAGCACCTTGCGCAAGCGCGGATGCGCGCGGTCGAGCAGGGACTTCCAGTGGTCCGTGCCGCGAATACCGGAATATCGGCGGTGATCGATCCGAAGGGTCGCATCGTTTCGGCGCTGCCCCTGGGTGTCGAGGGGCATTTCGACGAAGCGATCCCGGCCGCGCTGCCGCCGACGGCCTATGCGCGCACCGGCGACTGGCCGGCGTTTGCGGCGATTGCCGCTCTCATGGCCGTCTTCATGCTGGGAAGCGGCCGAAAATCGGATTGACCGCACCCAGACGCGGGCGTAACGCTCGCCC
>CAZOHN010000214.1:0-5992 GCA_964579325.1 uncultured Rhodobacterales bacterium | reverse complement strand
CGGGCGGTATCCCGATGGAGTTTCCCGTCCACCCGATCCAGGAGACCGGCAAGCGTCCCACCGCCGCGCTCGACCGCAACCTCGCCTACCTCTCGCTGGTGGAGGTGCTGCACGGCTATCCGCTCGATGGCGTGGTGCTGACAACCGGTTGCGACAAGACCACGCCTGCGATGCTGATGGGAGCGGCGACCGTGGACCTGCCCGCCATCGTGCTTTCGGGCGGGCCGATGCTGGACGGCTGGTGGGACGGCAAGCTCGCGGGATCGGGCACCATCGTCTGGGAGAGCAGGCGCCTTCTGGCCGACGGCAAGATCGACCTGGAGGAATTCATGAGCCGCGTCTGCGCGAGTGCGCCGAGCCTTGGCCATTGCAACACGATGGGCACGGCCTCCACCATGAACGCGATGGCCGAAGCGCTGGGGATGAGCCTCACGGGTTGCTCGGCGATCCCGGCCCCGTTCCGCGAGCGGATGGCGATGGCCTACCAGACCGGCAAGCGGATCGTTCAGATGGTCCACGAGGACCTCCGCCCCTCGGCGATCCTCACGCGCGAGGCCTTCGAGAATGCAATCGTGGTGAACTCGGCCATCGGAGGCTCGACGAACGCGCCGCCGCACCTGCAGGCCATCGCGCGTCATGCGGGCGTGGAACTGCACGTCACCGACTGGCAGAAGGTGGGCTTCGACGTGCCCCTGCTGGTCAACATGCAGCCTGCCGGCAAGTACCTCGGCGAAAGCTTCTACCGCGCGGGCGGTGTCCCGGCGGTGATGGGCGAGTTGCGCAAGGCCGGGCGGCTTCACGATGCGGCGATGACGGCCACCGGCAATACGATGGGCAAAAACCTGTCGGGCTGGGAAAGCCGCGATCTCGAGGTTATCCGCACCGTCGCCGCACCCCTGCGGCAGAATGCGGGCTTCCTCGTCCTGTCTGGGAACCTCTTCGACAGCGCCCTGATGAAGACCTCGGTCATCTCCGCCGACTTCCGCGCGCGCTTCCTGTCCGAACCGGGGCGCGAGGGCGTGTTCGAGGCCCGCGCGGTCGTGTTCGAAGGGCCCGAGCACTACCATGAAAGCATTAACGACGCCTCACTCGGCATTGACGAGAAAACGATTCTCTTCATCCGAGGGGTCGGCTGCGTGGGCTACCCAGGTTCGGCCGAAGTGGTGAACATGCAGCCGCCCGATGCACTGATCCGGGCCGGGATCAACCACCTGCCCACGGTCGGCGACGGCCGTCAGTCGGGCACCTCGGAGTCGCCCTCGATCCTGAACGCCAGCCCGGAGTCCGTCGTAGGCGGTGGGCTTGCACTGCTGCAGACCGGCGACCGGGTGCGGCTTGATTTGAACGCCAGCACGCTTGACGCGCTGGTCCCGGAAACGGAATGGGCCGCGCGCCGTGCTGCATGGACGCCGCCAGAGATCCACCACCAGACACCCTGGCAGGAGATCTATCGCTCCCATGTCGGCCAGTTGGCCGACGGTGGCTGCATCGAACTCGCCACGGGCTATCATCGCATCGTCCACGATCTGCCGCGCGACAATCATTGAGATGAGGCGCGTGGCTGGAGGTGCACCACATCGGCATGGTCGAGCGCTACGGTTGCGGCCTCATGGTACCGCAGTGCTGAGGCCCGACGATCCGGCCCGGGGTTTCCGCGTTCGTACCGAGGTGCAAGGCGATCGCCCGGGGCGGCACCTTGCCTTCTGGGAAGGTCGCGGCATTGGCGATGCGCGAACCTTCTGCGAGTAGCGCGGCCCTTGAACGGCGCTCGAAGTTAGATGACGACACGGGAGGCGAAGACCTCGCGGAGTTCCGTGGCGGAAAGGCCGGGGTGGTCGGGCGGAAGGCCATCGTCTTCGTCGAGCGCAGGGACCGTGCCCTGCGCGAAGGAAAGTGCCACGTCGCGATGCAACCGCGCGACGTGGGCATAGACCGGACGCATGGTCGCCCCGGTTGCGAGGCTCGGCACGCTCAGTCGCCTGCGGCGCACCTGGTCTGCGACGGCTCCGGCCAAGCGGGCTGCCGCCCGATCCGCATTGGAGATCCGGTCGCGGCCGACCCCGGCGTTCCATGGCTCATCGGCGGGAGCGGTCGCCGACGGGCCGCAGAGGGGGCGGAGGGGGCAACAGGCTGCGAATATCGGCAAAGGGGAACCGCGGTTCGAAGCGGAACGCCTCTGCGCGGGCCTCCGGCGACCCGTTCCCTTCGCCGGCGCGGAACGCCGCTTGCCGCGCGGACGATGTGACGAAGCGCTCTGGGTCCTGACTTGCGTGGCACCGGATCGCGGCAAGCTTTGCGTCCCAGTGCGGCGTGACATCCACCCAGTGCGTCGGGACAAATCCGGTGCCGTTCAATGTGTCCATCCACAGGACCGGCACCGCGAACCCCGCCGCCTGGCCGACGGCCGCCGAAAGCGCGCGGTGGTCGGCGTGATAGTCGTTGGGCGCATGTGTCACCAGAAGGTCGGGAACGACCTCGCGCGCCAGGGCCGCGAGCGCGCCGACGACTTCGGCATCGGCGGCAAGTCTCCCATCGGGGAAACCGAGGAACCTAGGTTCCGCCCCGAGCGTCCGTGCAGCGGTGCGTGCCTCGGCTTCCCGGCGTGCCGCAAGGGCAGGTCCGGGTTCGCGCCCACCCCCTGCCCCATCGGTGGCCACCGCAAGCGTGAGGTCGGCACCCATCGCACCCCAGGCGCACAGGCTGCCCCAGCAGTAGATCTCGAGGTCATCGGGATGTGCGCCGATGGCGAGGATGCGCAAAGTGCCTACTCCGCCATTGCCAGAAACTCGAGCACCATGGCCGCCGTCCAGGTGAAGCGCCCTCCGCCCAGTGGCTCACCGCTCTGGGGGTCGTAGTATTCCGCGAAGCCGGAGGTGCGGATCAGGTCGAGCGACGATCGCGTGATAGCCTCGGCCGCCTCGGCCTGCCCGGCGCGCGCCAGGCCATCGGCTATCATGTAGTTCACGACCAGCCAGACCGGCCCGCGCCAGTAACGCTTCGGCTGAAATCGCGGATCGGACGGATCGTGCGACGCAACGCGGTAGCGCGCGTGATGTGCCGCAATGGTCGCCGCGATCCGCGCGGCACGCTCGGCTGGGATGGGAGCGAAGGCGGCGAGAAGGCCTCCGATCGAAGGGCTGTCGACCAGCGCACCGGCCACCCGGTCGCGGCAGAGATACTGACCATGCGCCTCGGACCAGAGCCCTTCCAGCGCCCTCGTGCCTCGTTCAGCGAATGCCCGGTTCTCCGCGGCGATCTCGACGTCTCCCAGCATGTTGGCGAGGTCCGCAAGATCGGCGCAGGAGCGGATCAGGATCGCGTTGAAGCCGGGATCGGCCACGCGGAAGGGCGAGGCGTCGTGGAGCCGGGCGTTGTCCCATCCCAGCCCGCGGAAGTGCTCCACCAGCCAGAGGTATCGGTCGTACTGCTCCTTCGTCGGGCGATGTTCTGGATCGGCGTGCTGGGTGTCGCGCCGGGTATAGGGAGCTATCCCCTCGGTGGGAACGCGGGCAAACGGCTTGTCCCAGTCCACCGAGTTGTCGCGCCCGGACTCCCAGGGGTGGAGGATCGCCACGAGGCCCTCGCGACCCGGGTCGCGCATCGCGTAGAACCATCGGTGCCATTCCGCCACCTTCGGGAGGAGTGCGCGGGCGCGGGCTTCGGCCGCCGTCCGGTCGACGGCAAGGTCGAACAGCCGACGCAGCGCGAACCCCGCTACCGGGGGCTGGGTGATGCCGGACGTCGGCACCGGGCGCCCGGTGGCCCAGACCTGCGGTCCGGGGAAATAGCCGTCGTCCATCTGGTGGAACACGATATGAGGCACCATCCCGTCGGGCCACTGGTGCGCGAACAGGGTCTCGATCTCGGTCCAGGCGCGGGCCTCGTCGAAGTGCCGCTGACCCAAGGCCGTCAGGCAGGAGTCCCAGTTCCACTGGAACGGGTAGAGCCCCTTCGTGGGCACGGTGTAGGTGCCTCGGTCGTTCTCCTTCAGGATCGCGATGGCGGCGTCGGTCAGGTCGGTCATGTCAGGGCCTTCTGGGTTTCGGGGTCGAACCAGCGGATACGGTCGGGAACGGGGGCGAGTGTCAGGCGGTCGCCGGGGTTCGGCATGAAATTGGAGTCGAGCACGGCACGGAACAGCGCGCCCTCCACTTCGGCGGTCACGAGAGTATGCGGCCCGAGTGGCTCCACGACACGGACCGTGGCGTCAATCCCTGTCTCGGCGGGCGCGAGGTCCTCGGGCCGGATCGCGAAGTCGATCTGGGGACCTGGCCCCGAAGGCCCGTGGAAGACCCGACCGGCGACCTCCCATTCGCCCTCGCCCCGTCTAGTGGCGGGCAGGAAATTCATCGGCGGGTTGCCGATGAAGCTGCCGACAAAGCGGGCGGCCGGGTTGCGATAGACCTCGACGGGGTTCGCGGCCTGCACGATCCGCCCGCCGTTCATCACGCTGATCCGGTCGGCCATGCTCATCGCCTCGACCTGGTCGTGGGTAACGTAGATCGTGGTGGTTTTCGATTGCGCCAGCACGCCCTTGAGCTCCGCCCGCATTTCCATGCGCAAGAGCGCATCGAGGTTCGACAGCGGCTCGTCCATCAGGATCACGTCAGGTTCCATGGCAAGCGCCCGCGCCACCGCAACGCGCTGGCGTTGCCCGCCGGAGAGCTGGCCCGAGTACCGTTTTAGAAGCTGTTCGATGTGCATCAGCTCGGCCGTGCGGGTCACGCGACGTTCCACCTCGGCCTGGGCCATCTTCTTCATGCGCAAGCCGAAGGCGATGTTCTCGAACACCGTAAGGTGAGGAAACACCGCGTAGTTCTGGAACACCATCGAGATGCCCCGCTCGCGCGGGGGCAACCCGTCGACCCGGCGGTCGCCGATCCAGACCTCGCCCTTGGTCGGTGTCTCGAGCCCGGCGATGATGCGCAGGAGCGTGGTCTTGCCGCAGCCCGAGGCGCCCAGCAGCACCATGAACTCGCGGTCGGCGATCGTCAGGTCCACTTCGTGCAGCGCGGTGAAGCTGCCGAAGGTCTTGGCGACGCCCTTGATGCGGATTTCGGCCATGGCGGGGCTCCCTATCGGTTCGCGATGCCCCACATCGCGAAGAGGTATTTTCGGACAGCGAAGATGAAGGCGAGCGCGGGGATCACCAATGCCGCGCCGCCCGCGAACTTGAGGTGGAGTGGCGAGACGTCGAGTGACTGCAACAGGAAGGCAGTCAGCGTCTTGTTCTGGATCGTCAGGACGGCCGCCGCAAAGACCTCGTTCCAGGAGATCACGAAGGCAAAGACCGCCGAGGCCGCGATGCCCGGCGCGGCGAGCGGCAGGACCACCTTGGTAAACGCCTGCAGCCGTGTGCAGCCAAGTGTCCAGGCCGCCTCCTCGAGTTCGACGGGGATGCCCGAGAACAGCGAGAACGTGATCAGCACTGCGAAGGGAAGCGCCAGCGTGGCGTGAACGAGTGCCAGACCGATGATCGTGTCATCGAGTCCGGTGCGGATGAACATCACCGCGAGCGGGAGCGCCAGCAGCGGCAACGGGAAGGCGCGCGTCATGATGACGAGAAAGCGGAATGCCTCCTTGCCGGGAAAGTCGAAGCGCGACAGCGCGTAGCCCGCCGGCGCGCCAAGGCCGATGGCAAGGATCATCGTCACCACCGCCACCTGAACCGAGTTCCAGAGCGCCTCGAGCACCCCGCGAAACCCGAAGAAGAAAGCGAGCGACCCGGTGTCGAAAGAGGGGATCGCACTCTTGGGGAACGCCGTCACCTCTTCGGGAGCCGACAGCGCGTTGACGAGCAGAAGCCAGATCGGAACCAGCACCCAGAGCACCAGAAGTGCCGTGCCCGTGACGAAGACCCAACGGCCCGAACGGCGCACGGCATCGGGCACGGATGTTTCGGCGTGAGTCATACCCGGGCCTCCTTCGGGACGTGAAGGAGCCTCAGGATCACCAGCGTGAAGGCGACCGAAATCCCGAGGATCACCATCGC
>CAZOHN010000213.1:0-6037 GCA_964579325.1 uncultured Rhodobacterales bacterium | reverse complement strand
TAGCCCACCCCGCGCACGTCGAGCAGGACCTGGCCGTCGCCCTTCAACTCGATCCGCCCTGAAAGGCGGCCGATCATGCCCCCGCCCTCCTGAGCGCGGCCTCGTAGCGGCCCGTCGTCGCGAGGTGATGGGCGTGGCAGATCGCGATGGCGAGCGCATCGGCGGCGTCCGGGCCGGCGAGTTCGACGCCCGGAAGCTGCATCCGCACCATGTGGTCGATCTGTTGCTTGGCGGCATGGCCGACGCCGACCACAGCCTTCTTGACGGCGTTTGGGGCGTACTCGCCCACCGGGATGCCGGCCTGCGCGGGGACCAGGAGTGCGATCCCGCGCGCCTGGCCCAGCTTCAGCGTCGCAACGGCGTCCTTGTTGACGAAGGTGGCCTCGACCGCGGCCGCGTCGGGCGCGAACTCGGCCACGACCCGGGTGAGACCGATGTGAAGCGCCAGCAGGCGCAGAGCGAGGTCGCCCTCGCCCGAGCGGCAGACACCATTGGCGACATGCCTGAGTCGGGCGCCCGAGACGTCGATCACGCCCCAGCCCATGTGCCTGAGCCCAGGATCGACCCCCAGAACCCGCATGTCTGCCCCTGTCCTGCCCGCGCCTTGTGGCGCTTTGGCAACGCTCTAGCACGAAGCGCGAACACCCGCCAGAACGAACCTCGAAGCCACCTTTGGCGGCGACACGCCACCGAGGTCTGAAAGCGGCATCGAGAAGCCTGAAATCGGCATCATTGCCATGGAGAAGTCGCAATGTTTACAGTCCGTTAACCGCAATCTTCTGCAATGCAGCAATTGCATGGGAGCCATGCGTCGGGCGCTAGTTGTGGCGCGAAATTGTGCGCTCTAGATACGTGGCATCGAGAGCATCAGTCTCTCAACGTGTTTCAGACATCAAGGAAACTTCGAAATGGCCAGCTACGACCACACCCGCCCGGTCGCGGGCACTGCCGCCTTCGGCGGCCTCTTCTCGGCTTTCACCACGGCGATCGCTGCGATCGCTGCCTGGAACGATGCCCGCGTGACCCGTCACGCGCTCGACAACCTCTCCGACCGCGAGCTCGACGACATCGGGCTGACCCGCGGCGACATCGACACGATCCGCTGATGGCGGGTACGAGGCCGGGCATTGTCCGGGCACTGCAAAAGGAAAGGCCGCGCTCGGACATCCCGACGCGGCCTTTTTCTGCTTCAGAGGTGTGAGCGGGAGGGAACCCTTGTGCGACGCCTCAGCGGAAGAGGGTCATGAACGCTTGTGACACCGCGAGCGTGACCGGATCGGCCTGCATGATCCAGCCGCCGACCTGTTCGACAGACGTTCCGGCCGAGAGGCTGGCGATGCGCTCTTCGTAGGCGGACGGGCCGAGATGGGCATGCACCATGCCCTTGAAGCCGAGCAGGGCCACCGCGATCATGGCGATCCCGCCGAAGGGCACTCGGACCCGGCGCCGACGTGGCACAGCGATGATGAGGCCGTCATGGTTCACACTGGTCACGTAGCCTTGCGCCACCTTGCGATGCGTGCGGTCGATCCGCTTCAGGCGTGCGCCGAAATCGTCCCGGTTGGCATCAGACATCTTGCTCTCCATCGACTGCCCCCACAGCCATCGTCATTTCTGAATTGCGAATGTGGCAGGAATGCGGCGCATAAAATTGAATGAGACCAAAGTCAGGCAGTTAACCAGGATTTCGGGTCAGGGTGAGGGTGGTCCACTCGCCCAGTATATCGCGGTTGGAAACAATGAAGCCGCAATCGGAATAACCGTTCACGACATCATCTGACTGGGTTGTCAGGATGCCCGAAAGGATCGCCTTTCCGTTGGGTAAGATCGAATCACGCATTGCCGGAGCGAGCGACAAAAGCGGCCCCTTCAGGATATTGGCGAAGACGAGGCCAAAGGGCGCGGCCGCGCGCAGGTCCGGGTGGTCGAACCCTTCGGCTTCGCGGCACAGAACCCGGCCCGAAAGCCCGTTCGCCGCCACATTCGCCTCGGACACCTCGACCGCCAGCGGGTCGATGTCGGAAGCGATGACCGTCGCGCCCGCGGGCAAGACCTTCGCGGCTGCCATCGCAAGGACTGCGGTCCCACAGCCGATGTCAGCGACACGGGCCGGCTCGAAACTGTCAGAGAGCAGGCGGTCGAAGGCAAGCAGGCAGCCGCGGGTGGTGCCGTGGTGGCCGGTACCGAAGGCCATCGCGGCCTCGATCAGCAGGCCCACGCGTCCGGGCGGCAGGCGGTCGGCGTCGTGGCTGCCGTAAAGGAAGAAGCGGCCGGCCTCGACCGGTGCAAGCTCGCGACGGACATGGGCGACCCAATCGGTCTCGGGCACCTCGCTGACGACGAACTCGGTGGCGCCATGGGCAAGGGAGAGGAGCGCGAGACCGATCTCGTCGGGCGGGGCCTCGAAGTAGCCGGCCACCTCGTAGCGGCCCGAGCCGTCCTCGATCTCCATCACGCCGGTGCCGGAGGGCGCGGGATCCAGCGCATCGAGCGCCTCGCCCAGCGCCTCCGCTCTGTCACGGTCGCCGAGCGTGGCGAAGGCGGTGTAGATCGGCATGGCGGCACTCTCCCGGTCGCGGCTGGCCGCGCGGGGTTAGGCTTCGACCTTCGCGGGGTCAAGCGCCGGTCGCGCCGCGCCGGGCAGGATCGGGCCCGGAAACAACGCCTCTATGGCCTCTGCGAGGACCGTCTCGCGCGGCAAACCGGCGTCGATGCGGATCACCGGGCAGGGCAGGCTTTCCAGCCAGGCCTCGTGCTGCTTGCGGGTGCGGCCGTTGAAGGTGTCGTCGTCGTAGCTCATCGCCCAGTCGAGAAAACCGCGGAACTTCTCGTGCAGGGGGCCACCCGGAAGGATCGCCTCGCCGTAGCGGCGGCGTTCGCGCGCCCGAAGGCGGGCAAGGCGCGGTCCGGGGGCCATGCTGAGGAAGATCACGTGGGAGAAGCGCGGGATCACCGGGTCGCCCCAGCCGCAGAGCGAGCCCGACAGAACCCAGTCCGACCGCGGCAGGAACACCTCCTGCATCAGTGCCAGCCGCTCGGGCGGGGTGCGCCGGTCGGTGAAGGGCGGGTCGGTGGGCCGCCAGAAGAAATCGTCGGTGTCGAAGTGCTGGCTGTCGAGCCGGGTGGCAAGCGCCCGTGCGAGCGAGGAGGTCCCGGTTCCGCTCGCCCCCGTGATGTGGACCCGCAAGCCCACGGCCTCAGGCACCCGTGCCGATCGGGCAGGTCACGCCGGTGCCCCCTACCCCGCAGTAGCCGCCGGGATTCTTGGCGAGATACTGCTGGTGGTAGCCCTCGGCGTAGTAGAAGTCGGGCGCATCAAGGATTTCGGTGGTGATCGCGCCGTATCCCGCCGTGCCGAGGCGCTCCTGGTAGGCGGCCTTGGATGCCTTTGCGGCAGCGCGCTGGTCTTCATCAAAGACGTAGATGCCCGAGCGGTACTGCGTGCCGCGGTCGTTGCCCTGCCGCATCCCCTGCGTCGGATCGTGGCCTTCCCAGAACACCCGCAGCAGGTCCTCGTAGGTCAACTGTGCGTGGTCGAACACCACGCGCACGACCTCGTTATGGCCGGTCTGGCCGGTGCAGACCTCCTCGTAGGTGGCATTGGGCGTGTAGCCGCCGGCGTAGCCCACGGCCGTAACCCAGACCCCCGGGACCTGCCAGAACTTGCGCTCGACGCCCCAGAAGCAGCCCATGCCGAAGACCGCCTGCTGGAAGCCCGCCGGAACGTCGCCCTTGAGGGGGCGGCCGTTCACATAGTGCGTTTCGGCCGTGGGCAGCGGCGTCGGCCGGCCCTTCAGCGCCGCATCGGGCGACACCATCTCCATCTTCTTCGACGCAAACAGGAACATCGCCGGACTCCCCCGAGTCATTTCGCACCTGCAGCATATAGTCTTCGGGGGCGCCTTGGCTACTCCGCAGGTGTGGCCGACCGCCGGAGGGCCGAAAACACGGTCTCGTTCCCCTTCTCGGGGTTGCGCGGGATCATCGCGGCCAGCGCGATGGCCAATGCTGCCATTGCGGCCGCAAGCATGAAGACCGAGGTGGGAGAGGTGATCCAGAGGTAACCCAGCAGTGCGGGCAGGAACACCGCCGCAATGTGGTTGATGGTAAAAGCCACGGCTGCGGTAGGGGCGATGTCCGGCACGTCGGCGATCTTCTGGAAATAGGTCTTGAGCGCGATCGACAGCGCGAAGAACAGGTGGTCGAGGACATAGAGCGCCGCGGCCACCACGACGCCCCAGCCGAACCAGTAGATCCCGCCATAGGCGAGGAACACCAGCGTCAGGCCGATGTATTCGAACACCTGCACGTTGCGCTCGCCGTATTTCGCGACCGCCCGGCCCATCGCCGGCGCCAGAACCATGTTGGCGATGAAGTTGATGATGAAGAGCGCGGTCAGCTGGTGCACCTCGAGCCCGAAGCGCTCGACCATCATGAAGGCGGCAAAGACGATGAAGATCTGCCGGCGCGCGCCCGAGAGGAACTGGAGCGCGTAGTAGAGCCAGTAGCGGCGGCGCAGGACGAGGTGCTTGAGCTGCGGCTCGGGTGCCTCGAACTGGGGGTAGAGGAGGAAGCAGGCCAGCGCGAGGAAGGCCGTCGTTCCGCCCGCGACGGCGTAAACGAAGTTGTAGGAGAGGTCGAAGGTCTTCCACGTCACCACGAGCAGCAGGTAGGCGACAAGCGAGGCGGCGGACCCCACGGCGAGGATGCGGCCCAGGACGATGGGCGCGCGGTCCTTGGGCAGCCATTGCAGCTGGAGGCTCTGGTTCACCGTCTCGTAGTAGTGGAACCCGATCGAGGACAGCAGCGTCATGAACAGCAGTCCCCCGAATGAGGGGAACCAGGCCGTGAGTGCGGTGGCGACGCCGAGCATGACGAGGCTCACCAGTGCCAGCACCTGCTCGCGCATCACCAGCAGGATCGCGATGACGCCGATGGCGAGGAAGCCAGGGATCTCGCGCACCGTATGCAGCCAGCCGATCTCGACCCCGGTGAAGCCCGCCGCCTCGATGACGAAGTTGTTCAGGAGCGCCGACCAGGTCGCGAAGGCGATCGGCATTGCCGCGGCCATGACGTAGAGAAGTGCCACCGGCTGACGCCAGAGGGGCAGCCGGGCGGCTTCGGCCAGGGGGACGAGTCTGCGCGCCATGTCGCCTTGCATACGCCTCGGGCGCAGGCCGCGCGAGGCCAAAAAACTCTGTCCAAGTGCGGGAATAGCCCCCCAGCCGTGCGCGTTTGCGCAGCGGAGCCGGCCGTGGACGTGATCGCCCCCCCTGGCGTGACCCCGGTCGCGGCTTCAGACCGTGTGCCCGATCATCCGACCGCCGCGGTGAGCCCCGTCCGGACCAGCGCCGGGCGGGGTTTTCCGCATCTTGCCGGTGGCAGTCCCCGGGCCTATAAGCCCGGGCATGGCACGGGCTTTCGGACAGGCACGAATTACCGGCCCGGCGCTCTGATCCCAGAGCCGCCGGGACGATGGCGCACGTGCTGCGCGCGCCGCCCTGAACCGAGCCCCCTTCCAAGCCCGAGGATGCCCTTCCGATGTGCGCCGACACCCCCCGCGAGTCCGATGCGCCCGACTATCGCGACACTGTCTTCCTGCCCGAGACCGAGTTTCCCATGCGTGCGGGGCTTCCCCAGCGCGAGCCCGACTGGCTGGCGCGGTGGGAGCGGATGGGCGTCTATGACCGGCTGCGCGAAAAGACGGGGCGCACCCCCTTCACGCTGCACGACGGCCCGCCCTACGCCAACGGCCATCTGCACATCGGGCATGCGCTGAACAAGATCCTCAAGGACATGGTGGTGCGGTCCCAGCAGATGATGGGCAGGGATGCCCGCTATGTGCCCGGCTGGGACTGCCACGGCCTGCCGATCGAGTGGAAGATCGAGGAGCAGTATCGCGCGCGCGGCCAAAACAAGGACGAGGTCGACGTGATCGCCTTCCGGCAGGAGTGCCGGAAGTTCGCGGAAGGCTGGGTGGACATCCAGCGCGAGGAATTCAAGCGGCTGGGCGTCACAGGCAACTGGCCCGCGCCCT
>CAZOHN010000212.1:0-6137 GCA_964579325.1 uncultured Rhodobacterales bacterium | reverse complement strand
ACCAGCTGTCGGTCACCTACACCAAGTACAAGTCGAAGATCGCCATGGCGATGGGCGGCAAGGTGGCGGAGGAGCTGATCTTCGGGAAGGAGAACGTGACCTCGGGCGCGACGTCGGACATCCAGCAGGTCACGCGGATCGCGCGCGCGATGGTGACGCAGTTCGGCTTCTCCGAAAAGCTCGGCAACGTCGACTATGCCAACGAGCGCGAGAGCTACCTGGGGGCCTACAACGGCGGCACCACCCACTCGGGCACGACCCAGAAAGCGATCGACGACGAAGTCAGGGCGATCATCGACGAGGGTTTCGACACCGCAAGGCGTATCCTCACCGAGAAGATGGAAGATCTCCACCGCCTCGCCCAGGGTCTGCTCGAGTACGAAACGCTGACCGGGCCGGAGATCATGCGCGTGATCAACGGCGAGCCGCTGGGACGCGACGACGACAACGACCACCAGGCCGGGCCGAAGGGCAACGCGCCGGCCTCGGTCGCGGCGATCCCCAAGACGACGCGGCCGCGCCGCAAGGGCAAGGACGACCTGCCCGAGCCCGAGCCGACTGCCTGAGGCCGGCACAGCGATGACGGACTGGAGCCCCGGGACCTATGCCAGGTTCCGGGGCTTTCGCTTGCGCCCCGCGCTCGACCTGCTGGCACAGGTGCCCGACCTGCCGCCGGGCGAGGTGGTGGACCTCGGCTGCGGCGACGGCGCGGTTTCCGGGGCGATTGCGGCGCGGTTTCCGGGGCGGGCAGTGGTGGGCGTCGACGCCTCGCTGGCGATGCTGGAGGCGGCGGCGGGGCGCTATGCGCGGACCGAGACGGCGGGCATCGCCGACTGGGTGCCGTGGGAGCCGCCGGCGCTGATCTTCTCGAACGCGGCCTTGCAGTGGGTGCCGGGCCATGCGGCGCTGATCCCGCGGCTGGCGGGGCTGCTGGCGCCGGGCGGGACGCTCGCGGTGCAGATGCCGCGGCAGGGCGGGGCGCCGTCGCACCGGCTGCTCGCCGAGGTTGCCGAGGACCTCTTTCCTGGCCGGACGCGGGGCGAGGGGACGCGGACCGAGGCGCCGGAGGTCTACGCCCGGCTGATCGCGCCGCTGGGCGCGGGCGAGGTCTGGGAGACGGAGTATCTCCAGCGCCTGCCGCCGGGTGAAGGCCACCCGGTGCGCCGCTTTACCGAGGCCACGGCGATGCGGCCCTATGTCGAGGGGCTCTCGGTGACGCAGCGGGCTGCCTTCGTGGACGCCTACGAGGCGCGGCTGGCGGAGGCCTATCCGGCGGAGGCGGACGGGGCGATCCTGTTTGCGTTCCGGCGGCTCTTCTTCGTGCTGACGGTTCCCGAAGCGTGAGCCTGCGGAGGGACGGCCAAGACGGGGGAGGCGCTGCCTCCCCCGCACCCCCACCGGGATACTTGGGGTCGGAAGAAGGATCCCGGCTTTGGCGCGCACGGGTGACAAGCGGCTTGCGAGGCACCCCTGGGACGTCCCCCAAGGGCATGCGGCCGCGGAGGCAGTCGGAGATGGCGCGTGGATCCGGGTTGCCGTCACGCGGCGGGCAGTGCAGGTTCGGCGCACGTTCTGGCTGGAGGTGCCGATGCCTGCCCTGATCCCCACCGACCATGTCGGCACGATTGTCTGGCTTGGCCGGCAGGCGGTGCCGGTGGAGAACCTCGTGATCCGGGGAGAGGCGGTGGAGAGCCTCGCGCTGACCTTTGCCGGTCCGGAAGGCGAGAGCCACGGCGGGTTGACGCGCCCGTCCTGCAGTCGGGTGACGGCGCAGTATCGCAAGGGGACCGAGATCCGCAACGTCCGGCAGCTCTGCGTGGTGGGGGCGGAGGAGATGGCGGCGGTGGCGGAGGAACTGGGGATCGCCGCGTTCGACTTTGCCTGGGTCGGCGCGAACGTGGTGATCTCGGGGTTGCCGGATTTCACGCACCTGCCGCCCTCGTCGCGGTTACAGGCCGAGGGCGGGGCGACGCTGGTGGTGGACATGGAGAACCTGCCCTGCCGCGAGCCTGCCGTGACCATCGGCAAGGCGCGGCCGGGCGAGGGCAAGCGGTTCAAGGAAGCGGCCGAGGGGCGGCGCGGGGTGACGGCATGGGTCGAGCGCGAGGGTGTGCTACGGCTTGGCGCGACGGTGCGGCTGCATGTGCCGGCGCAGCGCGCCTGGCAGCCCGGTTGAGCCGGCGCGCGCGGCGCGGTAGCGGTGAACAGGCTGTGTTCGCGCCGTGTACGGGTGGTGCGGCCCCGATGCGGCGCCGGGAGAGGCTGGCCGGACAGGAGCGAAGGGGCTGATGGCAGGCGATTCTGGTTCGGTTGAAGACCCGGCGTGCTACACAACGATGGCCGAGATCCGCGCGGGCATCGACCGGATCGACGTCGAACTCGTCCGCCTTCTGGCGCTGCGCGCCGCGCACATCGACCGCGCCGCCGAGATCAAGGCGCGCGACGGGTTGCGGGCACGGCTCGAGGGCCGCGTGGAGGAGGTGGTGCGGAACGTGCGCGCCGAAGCGGAGCGGCAGGGACTGTCGCCCGAACTTGCCGAGGACCTGTGGCGGCACCTCATCGAGTGGTCGATCCTGCGCGAGGAGGCGCGGCTCGGGACTGGCGGGAACGACCCCCAGCCGGCCGGATAGCGCCTGCGCTCGTGACCTGAAGGACGCGGCGCAACCCCATGAGTTTGCTTTGGGACGTCGGTTTCACAGGCCGAGCATCAGGACACCGGAGAAGACCACCGCGACGCTGCCCCATTGCCCCGGCGACATCGTCTCGCGCAACAGGACGCGGGCGAGGATCACGGTGATGACGCCGAAGATCGAGGTCGTGACGGCTGCGAACTCGGGGTTGGGGAGGGCGGCGGCGAGGGTGACGAGCGTGATCGCGGCGGCGTCGAGGATGCCCATGGCCGACAGCCACCCGGCCTGCGGCCGGGGTGGAAGGAGCGGCGCGCGGGCCAGCAGGAGCGCGATGGCGAGGACGATGACGATCGCGGCGACACGGCCGGCAACGACCGCCGGCAGTTCGGCGCCATCCCGTGCCGCGGCCTGGGCGAGCGCGAAGGCGGCAGCGAAACCGGCTCCGGAAATGGCCGCGAAGACAATCGCCGCCCTGCGCCGGAACGTCTTGTCGTCAGGGTCGGAGAGGCAGGCGACGAGGCCCACGCCGAGGACGATCACGGACACCGCAAGCCAGTCCTTCGCCGCGACGGGGGATCCGGAGGCCCAGGCGAAGCTGACCGAGAGGATCGGGTAGGAGGCGATGATCGGCGCAACGAGCTTGACCGGGCCGGTGGCGAAGGCGCGGTAGAGGGCGAGTGCGGCGACGGCGTAGAAGGCGCCGCCGGCGAGCGCGAGCGCGCCGGCGCGACCTGTCATCGCGGCCCAGCCCCCCTGGGCGACGGCGAAGGGCAGGATGGCGAGCGTGCCGACGAGGAGGACGGTCAGGACCGAGGTCGAGATCACCATCCGCGAGCCGAGGTAGCGGACCAGGAGATCGTGGATACCCCAGGCCAGTGCGGCGAAAAGTCCGACCACGATGCTCGACACCGGCGCCTCCTTGCGTCTAGGTCGCCTTGCACTGAGGGCGAATTTCCGCAATTCTTCAAGGTGAAATTAATTGCGCTGGGGTGAAGTTCCAGTGCTGTCCGGAGGGATGCGATGGCCGCGGCCATGATCGACCGGATCGGGGGCGAGCCGGGTCTGCGGGACCTGGTGCGGAGCTTCTACGACATCCTCGAATTCACGCCCGAGGGCGCGCGGCTGCGGCAGTTGCATTTTCGCGGGCACGGGTTTGCCCATGCGCGGGCCGAGCAGTTCGATTTCCTGAGCGGGTTCCTCGGTGGCCGGCGCTACTACGAGGAGCGGCACGGGCACATGGACGTGCGGCACATCCATGCGCATGTTCCGATTTCGGTCGAGACGGCGGAGGACTGGCTGGCGGCGATGGACCGGGCGCTGGCGGAGAACGGGCTCGCGGGGGAGGACATCGACCGGCTGCGGAGCGTGTTCCGGCGCATCTGCATGATGCTGGTGAACGATCTCGCGGACTGGGGCGTCCCGAAGCCGCGCACTGCGTAGTCGAGCACGGCGCGGGGGAGCAGGGCGCGGGGGAGAGCGCCGGGGAGGATGGCCCCCCGGCGCGGTCGGTCAGATGTCGAGCGTGTTCTCGTGCTCCCAGCGGGAGAAGTGCGAGACGAAGCTGTTCCACTCGCCGTGCTTGAGCTTGATGTAGGCGGCCGAGAATTCCTCGCCCATCATCGCCTTCAGCGTCTTGTCGCGGTCGTAGTCGCGCAGCGCGTCGAGGAGGTTGAGCGGCAGCTTGGGGGCGCCCTTCACCTTGTGGCCCTCGGCATACATGTCGATGTCCCAGCGCTTGCCGGGATCGGCCTTGGTACGCACGCCGTCGAGGCCCGCCGCGATGATAACGGCCTGCAGCAGGTAGGGGTTCGCCGCGCCGTCGGGCAGGCGCAGCTCGAACCGGCCCGGGCCGGGGACGCGCACCATGTGGGTGCGGTTGTTGCCGGTCCAGGTGACGGTGTTCGGCGCCCAGGTCGCGCCCGAGGAGGTGCGGGGGGCGTTGATGCGCTTGTAGCTGTTGACGGTGGGGTTGGTGATTGCCGCCAGTGCGGAGGCGTGCTTCATGATGCCGCCGAGGAAGTGGCGGCCCTGATCGGAGAGGCCGAGCTCCTTGCTCTTGTCGGCAAAGGCGTTGGTCTTGCCGTCGAGCGACCAGACCGAGATATGCGCGTGGCAGCCCGATCCGGTGAGGCCCTTGAAGGGCTTGGGCATGAACGAGGCGCGGAAGCCGTGCTTCTCGGCCACCGACTTGACCATGAACTTGAAGAAGCTGTGCTTGTCGGCGGTGGCGAGGACGTCGTCGTAGAGCCAGTTCATCTCGAACTGGCCGATCGCGTCCTCGTGGTCGTTCTGGTAGGGCTCCCAGCCCATCTCCAGCATGTAGTCGCAGATTTCCGCGATGACCTCGTAGCGCCGCATGATCGCCTGCTGGTCGTAGCACGGCTTTTCTGCGGTGTCGTAGATGTCGGACGCCGTGGTGCCCTCGGCATTGAGGATGAAGAACTCGGGCTCGACCCCGGTCTTGACGCGCAGGCCGTCCTTGGCCGCGTCGGCGATGAGCTTTTCAAGGACGTTGCGGGGGGCCTGCTCGACGAGCTTGCCTTCCATCGTGGCCTTGGCGGGTACCCAGGCCACCTCCTTCTTCCAGGGCAGCTGGATCACCGCCGAAGGGTCGGGGACCGCCATCAGGTCGGGGTGGGCGGGGGTCAGGTCGAGCCAGGTCGCGAAGCCGGCAAAGCCCGCCCCCTCCTCGGCCATGTCGCTGATCGCCTGCGCGGGCACCAGTTTGGCCCGCTGACCTCCGAAGAGGTCGGTGTAGGAGATCATGAAGTACTTGACGCCCTTGTCCTTGGCCCATTTGGCAAGGTCTTTCGCCATCGGATTTGCTCCCTGTCCGTGTTCGTTCTTTTTTCAGAATCCGCCGGTCCGGCCGGGGATCCAGTTCGTTCCGGCGAGCGGCACGCCCGCCATGGCCGCGGCCTCGATGGTCAGCGCGCAGAGGTCTTCGGGTTCGAGGTTGTGCAGGTGGTTCTTGCCGCAGGCCCGCGCGATGGTCTGGGCTTCGAGCGTCATCACCTTGAGGTAGTTGGCCAGCCGGCGGCCGCCGAGAACCGGGTCGAAGCGGCTCATAAGCTGGGGGTCCTGCGTGGTGATGCCGGCGGGGTCCTTGCCCTCGTGCCAGTCATCGTAGGCGTCGGCGGTGGTGCCGAGTTTCTGATACTCGTCCTCCCACTTCGGATCGTTGTCTCCGAGCGCGATGAGGGCCGCGGTGCCGATCGAGACGGCATCGGCGCCGAGCGCCATGGCCTTGGCCACGTCTGCCCCGGTGCGGATGCCGCCCGAGACGATCAGTTGCACCTTGCGGTGCATACCGAGGTCCTGCAGCGCCTTCACCGCCTGCGGGATGCAGGCGAGGATCGGCATTCCGACGTGCTCGATGAACACGTCCTGGGTGGCGGCGGTGCCGCCCTGCATCCCGTCGAGCACCACCACGTCGGCGCCGGCCTTCACCGCGAGCGCGGTGTCGTAGTAGGGGCGGGCGCCGCCGACCTTGATGTAGATCGGCTT
>CAZOHN010000211.1:0-6154 GCA_964579325.1 uncultured Rhodobacterales bacterium | reverse complement strand
ATCACCGCCTTCTTGCCGATGTGGTTCAGACCATCGCCGAGGCCCACGGTGGTGGTCGTCTTGCCTTCGCCCGCCGGGGTGGGGTTGATCGCGGTCACGAGGATCAGCTTGCCGTTCGGCTTGTCGGCGAGCGACTTGATGAAGTCCTCGGAGATCTTCGCCTTGTCATGGCCATAGGGCAGCAGGTGCTCGGTCGGGATGCCGAGCTTGGCGCCGACCTCCTGGATCGGCTTCTTCTTTGCGGCGCGGGCGATTTCGATGTCCGACATGATGCTGTCCCAGTTCCGATTTGTGTTATTCGCCAAGCTCGTCGCCGACCTTGAGGTCGGCCGACTTCGCCCAGTCACTTGCAGAGATCTTCGCGCCACCCTGGGGGCGGACACGCTTGATAAGGACGCGGCCGCCCACGCATTGCACCTCGATGCCGGCGTCCGAGATCGCCCGGACGCGGGAGGAGATGCCGTCGCCCGGCACGCGGGCGCTGTCGAAGATGTCGAGCTTCGCGCCCTTGAAGGTGGTCCATGCCCCCGGCGAGGGGTTGGTCCCGCGGATCAGGTCGTAGACCTGGCCCACCGGCTTGTTCCAGTCGATCCGGCTGTGCTTGGTCGTGCAGCGCCGCTCGTAGCTCGCCTGCGCCTCGTCGGCGACGATCCGCGGCGGGTTGCCCGACCGGAAGAGGTCCGCGACCGTCAGGACCGAGTCGATGGCATGGGGATAGATCTTCTTGAAGTAGAGGTCGATCACCGTGTCGTCGGGGCCGATCTCGCACTCCCATTGCAGCAGGCTGTCGCCCTCGTCCAACCCGTCGCTGGGATAGAACCACGAATACCCTGACCGCGTGTCGCCCATGATGATCGGCCAGTTCACCGCCGAAGGCCCGCGATAGCGCGGCAGAAGCGAGGGGTGGAAGCAGATCGAACCGTGGGTCGGCGTATCGCGCGCGGCCTCCGGCACGAAGACGTTCACGAAGGCCATCACCATCAGGTCGGCCTTGAACGAGGCCAGCCGCTCAAGCGCTGCGGGATCGTCGAAGTTCGCCGGCTGCTCGACCGGCAGACCCTGCGCGAGGGCAAACTCCTTGATCGGGTCGACCGGCTTGCCGTCCTTGTCGGGCTCGCAATAGACCGCGACCACCTCGTCGCGTCCCGCCTCGATCAGCTTGGCGAGCGCGTCCTTGCCGAACGCCTGCTGGCCCATGACTATCAGTCGCATCGTGTCCTCCCGTGGGGCGCGGAGCGCCGGTCTTGCCGCCGGCGTCCCCGCTGAAGTCTCAGATTACTCGGCCGCCATCTGGCGCGGCTGGCCGACCGCACCCGACCCGACGATCCGCTCGAGGTCCTCGCCGCCAAAGCCCAGCACCTGGCTCAGGATTTCCAGAGTGTGCTCGCCCAGAAGCGGCGAGCGCTCCACCTCCACGGGGCTGTCCGACAGCTTGATCGGGCAGCCGACCGTGACGTAGCGGCCGCGCTCGGGGTGATCGACGTCGACGATGGTGCCGGTGGCGCGCAGCCCGTCGTCCTCCATGATCTCCTTCATCGACAGGATCGGGCCGACGGGAATGTCGAGCGGGTTGCAGATGTCCATGACCTCGAACTTGGTCTTGGTCATCGTCCACTGCTCGATCCGCTCGAAGATCTCGTTGAGCTTGTCGAGACGCTCTGGCGGCGTGGCATAGCCGGGCTTGGTCTTCCACTCCGGCTCGCCGATGACGTTGCAGACCTTCTCCCAGACCGCGGCCTGGGTGATGAAGTAGGTGTAGGCGTTGGGATCGGTCTCCCAGCCCTTGCACTTGAGGATGCGGCCCGGCTGGCCACCGCCCGAGTCGTTGCCCGCGCGCGGCACCGCATCGCCGAAGGGCACGCCCTCGCCATGCTGCGAGTATTCCTTGAGCGGCCCGGCCGCGAGGCGTTGCTGGTCGCGCAGCTTGACGCGGCAGAGGTTCAGCACCCCGTCCTGCATAGGCGCGAGAACCTTCTGGCCCCGGCCCGACTTCTCGCGCTGGAACAGCGCCACCACGATCCCGAGCGCGAGGTGAAGCCCGGTGCCGCTGTCGCCGATCTGGGCGCCCGTCACGACGGGCGGACCATCGCGGAAACCGGTGGTCGAGGCCGATCCGCCGGCGCATTGCGCGACGTTCTCGTAGACCTTGCAGTCCTCGTACTTGCCGGGGCCGAAGCCCTTGACCGAGGCCATGATCATCCGCGGGTTGATCTTCTGGATCTGCTCCCAGCCGAAGCCCAGGCGGTCCAGCGCGCCGGGCGCCATGTTCTCCACGAGAACGTCGCACTCCTGGATCAGGCGCGTCAGAACCTCCTTGCCGACCGGGTTCTTGGCGTTGAGCTCGATCGACCGCTTGTTGTGGTTCAGCATCGTGAAATAGAGGCTGTCGGCGCCGGGCACGTCGACAAGCTGCTTGCGCGTCGCGTCGCCCACGCCGGGCTGTTCCACCTTGAGAACGTCCGCCCCGAACCAGGCCAGCAGCTGCGTGCAGGTCGGTCCCGACTGGACGTGCGTGAAGTCCAGGATCTTGATGCCTTCAAGTGCTTTCATCGTGCGAAATCCCGTTCAGATCTTCTTCGCCTGCGGGTAGCGGGCCTTGGCCACCACCGACTGCGGGTTGAGGTTTCCGATGTTGCCGCTTTCCTTGCCCGCTGCCGGGTCGATCGCGGCGTTGATGAGCGTGGGCTTGCCGCTCTCGAGCGCGGCATAGACCGCCTGGCGCAGCTCGTCGGGCGTCTTGGCCCAGACGCCGACGCCGCCGAAGGCTTCCATCATCAGGTCGTAGCGGGCGTCCTTGACGAAGACCGTGGTTGCCGGGTCCGACCCGCCGCCCCAGTTCTCGCCGTCGCCGCGATAGATGCCGTTGTTGTTGAAGATCACGATGCAGACCGGCAGGTTGTAGCGGCAGATCGTCTCCACCTCCATGCCGCAGAACCCGAAGGCGCTGTCGCCCTCGATGGCCAGCACCTGCTTGCCGGTCTCGACCGCCGCGGCGATCGCCGCGCCCATGCCGATGCCCATGACACCCCAGGTGCCCACGTCGATCCGGTGCCGGGGCTTGTGGATGTTCACGATGGACCGCGCGAGGTCCAGCGTGTTGGCGCCCTCGTTCACCAGGATCGTGTCGGGGCGGTCATTGATCGCCTGCTTCAGCACGCCGAGGGCCGAGTGGTAGTCCATCGGGTGGTTGTTGTTCTGCAACCGCGCCGACATCTTCTGCATGTTGGCCTCGGCCTTGGAATGGACCTTGTCCAGCCAGGCCTTGGGCGGCGCGATGCCCTCGTTCGCCATCGCCTCGATCAGCGCGGCGGCGCAGGAGCCGACGTCCCCCACGAGCGGCGCGGCGATCTCGACGTTGCTGTCCATCTCCTCGGGGTCGATGTCGATCTGGATGAAGCGCTTCGTCCCCGCAGGACCCCACTGGTTGCCCTTGCCGTGGCTCAGAAGCCAGTTGATGCGCGCGCCCATCATGATGACGACGTCCGACTCCGCCAGCACGGTAGAACGGGCGGCGGCAGCGCACTGCGGATGGGTATCGGGCAGGATGCCCTTGGCCATCGACATCGGCAGGAACGGATAGCCCGAGGTCTCGACGAGTTCGCGGATGATGTCGTCCGACTGGTCGTAGGCCGCGCCCTTGCCGATCACGATCAGCGGGCGCTCGGCCCCCTTCATCACCCCGATCGCGCGCTGGACCGCCTCGGGCGACGGCCGCATCCGTGGCGCGGGGTCGATGACCTTCACCAGGGTCTTCTTGCCCTCCTCGGCATCCATGATCTGGCCGAGCATCGCGCCGGGAATGTCGAGGTAGACGCCACCGGGGCGGCCGCTCACGGCGCTGCGGATCGCGCGGGCCACGGCGATGCCGATATCCTCGGCGTAGTTCAGGCGGAACGCCGCCTTGCAGAACGGCCGCGCGATGGCAAGCTGGTCCATCTCCTCGTAGTCGCCCTGCGCGAGGTCGACAATCTCGCGCTCGGACGAGCCCGAGATCAGGATCATCGGCCAGCAGTTCGTCGTGGCATTGGCGAGCGCGGTGATCCCGTTCAGGAAGCCCGGCGCCGAGACGGTCATGCACACGCCCGGCATCTTCGTCAGGAAGCCGGCGACCGAGGCGGCATAGCCCGCGTGCTGCTCGTGCCGGAACGAGATCACCCGCATCCCCTGCGCCTGGGCATAGCGGCCCAGGTCGGTGATCGGGATTCCGGGCACGTTGTAGATCGTGTTGATGCCGTTCAGCTTCAGCGCATCGATCAGCAGATGGAATCCGTCCGTCAGCGTTTCCGGCGCGGTCTCGGCACGAGCGCGCAGCTCGGCATCAGGCTGGATCATTCCCATCAATTCCTCCCGTTCGTTCCCTGATCCCGTTGCCGCGCTCTGTGACGCGTTACGGGACGTTGATTTCAAGCCTGGCGGCCGTGCGCTGACTGAGTTCCAGCTTCGCCCACGAGCGCCGGACGTGTTCGTGCAATTTCATGGTATGCTCCCGCACGAGCCGCGATGCTTCCTCCGCATCGCGCCGTTCGAGCGCCTCGATGATCTCGGCGTGGTCCACCACCGACCGTTGCAGCCGGTTGCCCTCGCCCATGGCCCGCAGGCGGACCGCGTGCATGTGCAGAAATAGCCCCTCCGCCAGGTCCTTCAGAACGCCGTTGCGCGAGATTTCCAGGATCCGCTGGTGAAAGCGGATGTTGTCGATCGAGTATTCCGAGATCCGCGTCCCCAACTCGCCGTCGCTGTACTTGCCCGCGATCTTCCGCAGCGATCCGATCTCGGCGTCCGAGGCCCGCTCGGTCACCAGCCGCGCCGCCATGCTCTCCAGCGCCGCCCAGGCGACGATCATGTCGAGGATCTCGCCCAGGCTCTTGCGCCGGACATAGACCCCCTTGCGCGGCACCACCTCGAGCAGCCCGTCGCTCTCCAGCCGCGCGATCGCCTCGCGCAGCGGTGTCCGCGAGATCCCCAGCTGCTCGGCCAGCGAGCGTTCGTCGAGCTTGAGGTCGGCATCCTCGCGGTAGATGTCCATCGCCGTGATCGCTTCGCGGAGCATGTCGTAGACATGATCCTTGAGCGTGAAGTTGGTGGCGATGGGCCGAAGCTTCATGTCTCCGACAATCCTCCCCGACGGCGTGAACCGGGTCACGTCGTAATCTGGTATACCATAGACCACGATTCTCGACCGAGCAATCCCCCTGTCTCGCACCGGCAGCATTGGCAAAGCGCAACCACCGACGATCCGGACGCCCACCAACCCGCAGGAAATCACAGCCCGAAGTTCAATCAAGGCCGCTCCCGGTGATGATTCTCATTACTTCCGAATAATTTACGGAGCGACAATCAAGCAGCCTCTCCTGCCCACCCTCGATGACCACGCGCCCAAAGGCTCGCCGCCGGGTGAATGCCGCCCCCTCCACAGGGTCTCCCCTCAACTCGACTCTTGTCAGCCACTTGCAGCATTGGTATGTGGTATCCCACACACCTGATGCCGTCCACTCGGCATCCTCATCGGGATCCCGCGATGCTCATCCGCGCCGACGATTCAGTCCTCGCCGTGATCGACATGCAGGAGCGCCTGGTCCCCGCGATGCAGGCCCCGGCCCGCACCCTGCGCAACGCCCGCACGCTCCTGCGCGCGGCGCAGCTGCTGCATGTGCCGGTGCTGCTCACCGAACAATACCCCCAGGGCCTCGGCCCGACCGTGCCCGAGATCGCCAGCGCGACCGATGCGGTGCCGCTGCCCAAGATCCACTTCTCCTGCATGGAGGACGAGGGCTTCGCCACCGCTTTCCGGGCGCTCGGCCGCCGCCAGGCCGTGCTTGCGGGCATGGAGTCGCACATCTGCGTCATGCAGACCGCGGCAAGCCTTCTCGAACAGGGCTACGAGGTCTTCGTCGTCTCCGACGCCACCGCCTCGCGCACGCTCGAAAGCGAACGCGCCTGCATCGACCGCCTCGCCGCGGCCGGCGCGGGCATCGTGACCACCGAGATGGTCGTCTACGAATGGATGGGCCGGGCGGGCACACCGGCCTTCAAGGAACTCCTGCCCCTCTTCCGATAAGGACCGGGGGCACGGCAACGAAAAACGGGAGGACAGCGAATTGAACATCCACGAATACCAGGCGAAGGGTCTTTTGCGTCAGTACGGGGCGCCGGT
>CAZOHN010000210.1:0-6207 GCA_964579325.1 uncultured Rhodobacterales bacterium | reverse complement strand
TCGAAGAAGAACGTGGTCGATCCGGTCAACATCGTGCGCGAGTTCGGGGCCGATACCGCGCGCTGGTTCATCCTCTCCGACAGCCCGCCCGAGCGCGACGTGGAATGGACCGCCTCCGGCGCCGAGGCCGCGTTCCGCTTCCTGTCCCGCGTCTGGCGCATGGCCGACGAGGTGGCGGGAAGCGACGCCGGGCCGACGCCGGAGGATGCCGCGCTCGCCCGCGCGACGGCGAAGGCGGTGCACGAGGTGACGCTGGGGATCGAGACCTTCGGGTTCAACAAGGCGGTGGCGAAGCTCTACGAGTTCGCCAACACGCTGCAGAAGTCGGGGGCGGGGGCGGCCGCGAAACGCGACGCGATGCGCGCGATGGCGCAGCTGATGTCGCCGATGGTGCCGCACCTCGCGGAAGAGGTCTGGCAGCGGCTGGGTGGCGAGGGGTTCGTCACCACCGCGCCCTGGCCGGTGGCCGATCCCGCGCTGCTGGTGGAGGACAGCGTGACTCTGCCGATCCAGATCAACGGCAAGCGGAAAAGCGAGATTACCGTGCCGAAGGACCTCGGCGCTGCGGAGGTCGAGGCGCTGGTGCTCGCGGACGAACAGGTGGCCAAGGCGCTGGATGGTGCTATGCCGAAGAAGCTGATCGTCGTCCCCGGGAGGATCGTCAATGTCGTCGTCTAGGCGCGCGCTCATCGGGCTTGCAGCCCTCCTCGGGCTGGCGGCCTGCGGCTTCACGCCCGCCTTCGCGCCCGGTGCACCTGCCGCCGCGCTCCGGGGCGGGATCGTCACCGACACGCCGACCGACCGGCTGGGCTTTCGCTTCACCGCCCGGATCGAGGACCGTCTCGGGCGAGCGGAGAGCCCCGAATTTGCACTGGGCTACCGCATCGACATCGAGGAAACGGCGGTCGGCCGCGCACCCGACAACACGATCAACCGCTACACCGTGACCGGCAAGCTGGCCTGGTCGCTGCGCCCCGCCACCGGCGGCGATCCGGCGCAAAGCGGCACTCTGACCGCCTTCACCGCCTACTCGGCCACCGGCACCACCGTCGCCACCACCACCGCGCGGCGCGATGCGGAGGACCGGTTGATGACGATCCTCGCCGACCAGCTGGTGACCGAGCTCACCCTGCGGCTGGGGTCCGCCACCCCGTGAAGGCCCTGCGGTGAAAGCCTCGGGCGCCGCCGCCGGACGCCTCCTCGCCCGGCCGGAAGCGGGCCGCACCGGCTGGCTCGTCTTCGGCGCCGACCCGATGCGCGTGGCGCTCAAGCGGCAGGAACTGATCCTTGGCCTGATCGGCCCCGAGGGCGAGGCCGAGATGCGCCTTGCCCGCATCCCCGCCGCCGACCTGCGCCGCGACGGCGCGCTTCTGTCGGACGCGATGCGCGCCTCGGGCTTCTTCCCCGGCCCGCGCGCGGCCTTCCTCGAGGACGCCGGCGACGGCCTTGCGCCCGTCATCGGCGCGGCGCTGTCGGACTGGCGCGACGGCGATGCAACCGTTGTCGTCACGGCCGGGCAGCTCACCGCGAAATCGGCCCTGCGCAAGCTCTTCGAGGGCCACCCCAACGCCTATGCCATCGGCCTCTACGACGACCCGCCCAGCCGCGAGGAGATCGAGGCCGAACTGCGCCGCGCCGGCATGACCGACATCGACCGCGAGGCGATGACCGCGCTCGCGGACCTCTCGCGCCAGCTCGGCCCCGGCGATTTCCGCCAGACGCTTGCAAAGCTCGCGCTGTACAAGCGCGGCGACCCCACTCCCGTCGGCCCGGCCGACATCGCCGCCGTCGCCCCCACGTCCACCGAGGTCGACCTCGACGACCTGCTCGACGCGGTGGCCGACGGCGAGAGCCGCGCGCTCGGGCCTCTGATGCGCCGGATGGAGTCCCAGGGCACCACGCCTGTCAGCCTTTGTATCGGCGCCACGCGCCATTTCCGCCAGTTGCACACCGTGGCATCCGCTCCCGGCGGGCCGGAGAGCGGCCTCGGCCTGCTCCGGCCACCGCCCTACGGCGCGCGGCGCGACCGGATGCTGCGGCAGGCGCGGACCTGGGGGATGCACAGGCTGGAGGACGCGCTCGCGCTTCTGGTCGACACCGACCTCACGTTGCGCTCCACCGCCCGCACCCCGGCCATGGCGCTGGTCGAACGCGCCCTGATCCGCCTCGCGATGATGCCCCGGCGCTGAGGCGCGCCCCCCCTTTGCACCCCTTGCACCGGGTAGCCAGCCGTGGCTGACTGCCGCCGCGGTGGCGAAGGGGAGATCGGCATGTACAAGGTGGTCGGCAGCACGAAGAGCCGCGCGGCGCGGGTCATCTGGATGCTGGAGGAACTGGGGCAGCCCTACGAACACCTGTCCGTGCCGCCAAGGTCCGAGGATGTCATCGCCTTCAACCCGGCCGGCAAGGTTCCCGTTCTCGTCGAGGACGGCGTGCCGATCACCGATTCGACCGCGATCATCCAGTACCTCGCCGACAAGCACGGCGCCTTCACCTATCCCGCGGGCACGCTCGACCGCGCGCGGCAGGACAGCCTGACCCAGTTCCTGCTCGACGAATTCGACGCTGCGCTGTGGATGGCCGCCCGCCACAGCTTCATCCTGCCAGAGGATCTGCGCCAATCCGGCATCAAGGACAGCCTCAAGTGGGAGTTCGAGCGCAGCCAGCGCACCCTGATCCAGCGCATCGGCACGGGCCCTTTCGTGATGGGCGCGGAAATGACCGTTCCGGACGTCATCCTCACGCACTGCGGCACCTGGGCGATGGCCGCGAACTTCCCGATCACCGAGCCGGAGCTCGCCGCCTATCTCGCACGGATGCGTCAACGACCCGCCTATCTGCGGGCCATGGGGCGCTGAACGATCCGGTCTGGCGAAAGATCGTTTCGCCAGACGAAACGCTTTCAACCAAAAGTTGCTCGACTCACCTACAGGTGGTAGCTTCCGGTCATTGCAGGGAGGACTTCCAGAATGACCGAACAGACCTTTGAAGTGGTTGCAAACGTTTCCCCCAAGTCCATCGGCCCGAATTCACTGTTCGACGCCGAGGCGACGATCTCGCAGGAGACCGTCCGACAGTTCACCTCGGCGCCGACCGACATCCGCGACGCCAAGAAGGCGCTCGCCAAGGCCGGGTTCCACGTCTTCGACGAAGCCTCGAACGAAATCTCCATTTCCATCGGTGGCAGTGCCAAGCAGTTCCGCGATTTCTTCGGTGCCAAGCTGACCAAGCAGACCGCCGAAGTCGCCGAAGGTGAACAGGTGACCTTCCTCGGCACCGCCGCCGAGGGCGCCGAGGCACTTCTCGAGGCCCCGAATCAATACGCCAACCTGATCGAGGGCGCAGTGATAGTGCGTCCGCCGACCTATTTCGCTCCTTCGGCCATCCCGCCGCTCGCGCCGGTCCACGCCAACGCCTACCCCTACCTCACGGTGCCCGACGGCGTGGCCACCGTGCTGCGCGCCAACCGCGTGCACCGGCTCGGGGTCACCGGCCGTGGCATCGAAGTGACGATGATCGACACCGGCCACTTCCGGCACGCGTTCTTCACCGAACGCGGCTACCGCTTCCGCTCGACCCTCCTCGCCCCCGGAGCCGTGAACGCGGCAGTGGACGAGAACGGCCACGGCACCGGCGAAAGCGCCAATGTCTTCGCCTGCGCACCAGATTGCACGCTGCGCATGATCAAGATGGCGAACGATACCGCAGGCGCGATCAACACCGCCGTGAGCGCCAGCGTGAAGCCGCATGTCATCTCGAACAGCTGGGGCTATTCGGTCGACATGCCGGGCACGGCCATTCCGGTCTGGCTCAAGCCGCTGGAGGCCGCGGTGGCGAACGCAGTCGCGCAGGGTATCGTCGTGTGCTTCTCGGCCGGCAACGGGCACTTCGGCTTCCCCGGCAGCCACCCCGACGTGATCTCGGTCGGCGGTGTCCACGTCAACCTGCCGGACATGAACGATTTCGAGGCCTCGTCCTATGCCTCCTCTTTCAATTCGACCTGGTATCCCGGCCGCGCCGTGCCCGACATCTGCGGCCTCACCGGCAAGGGCGTGAACATCGGCGGCACCAAGGCACCTTCGATCCTGCTGCCGGTGCCGGAGGGCTCCCCGCTTGATTCGATCGCGCCGTCCACCGGGTCGAACACCGATGGCTGGGGCCTGTTCTCGGGCACGTCGGCGGCCTGCCCGCAGGTCGCGGGAATCGCCGCGCTGATGCTCGAGAAGAACCCGACGCTGACGCCGGCACAGGTCAAGGACAAGCTGATGCAGAGCGGCCGCGACGTGAAGAAGGGCACCACCCAGATGGGCGATACCGCCGGTGTCGGCCCCGATCTCGCAACCGGGCGCGGACTGGCGGATGCCAAATGGTCCTACCTCATCTCGATGGGCGACATCGCGACGGCGTTCTTCGCGGCGCCCAAGGAGCAGCAGATGGCCATGGTGTCCTCGGGCAAGATGCCCGCGGTGACGAAGGAGTTCGTGGAGGACCTGATCGAGACCCTCCGCTCACGCTGAGCGAGGGTGGAGGCCGCGCCCCGGCGCGGCCTCCGACGACAGAAAAGCGAGGCGAGATGAACGGCGACGGAGAGATGTTCCGCGCGCAACTGGTGATGAAGGCCGAAGACGGCCGCTCGATCCTGACCGAGGCCATGGGCAAGGGCGATGTGACGCCCGCCCGGGCCGAGCAGGTTCGCAAGGTGCTGTCCGAAAAGGGGTTCGTGATCGAGGAGGGCAACCTCAACACGCTCTCGATCGCGGGCGATCCGGGCCTGTTCCGCGAGGTGTTCGGGCTTTCGGCGGCCGAGGGTCCGGTCAGCGAGGGCGCGCAGGCGCAGCACATCGCGCCCGATCTCGCGCCCTTCGTGGCGACGGTTGTCGTGACGCCCCCGCCCGAGTTTTTCCCCTGACCGGGTTCAGGCCCCGAGGAACAGCCGCAGCTTCGAGCCGAGGTCGCCGACCAGCGCGATCACGCGCTCGTCCGTCTCGGCAGCCAGCATGTCGGACACCGCCGGGTCGAGCGCGCCGCCATGGTCTCCCGGCATCGTCTCGTCCTGCGCAAGTCGGACGCCGAGCGCGGCATAGGCATCGAGCGGCGAGGGTTCATCGAGCAGCTTCAGCGCCACGGCCGAGATCAGGAACTTCCTGAGCGCGCCGACTTCGGCCATGAGCGCAAGGGTGTGGTCGGTCTGTTGCATCGGTCTACCTCGGTCGCGGAGCAGCGCCGGTGCCTTCGGAACGCCGCACCGGAGAAACTCCCATAGCAAGGTAGGGAAACCCTTAATGGTGCGTCCGTCAGGGCGGGCTTGCGGCACCAAGATGGCAAAGCGCCGCGCGTCCGGCCCGCCTGCCGCTCGAAAAACAGGCGGTCAGCAGATAGCCGCCCGTCGGCGCCTCCCAGTCCAGCATCTCGCCCGCAACCCAAACGCCCGGAACCGCGATCAGTTCCAGCCCCTCCGTCACGGCCGCCCGCGTCACCCCGCCGGCGCTCGAAATCGCCTCGTCCATCGGCCGCGGCCCGCCGTGCCGCACCGGCAGCGCCTTCACCAGCGCCGCGAGCGCCCCGCCCTCCGGCAGGGGCCGCCCCCACTCCATCAGCAGCGCCAGCTTCACCGGGTCGAGCCCCAGCGCCTTGCGCAGCCGGTTCGCGGTACTGTCCTTCGTCCGCGTCGCCGCCAGCCGCCGCGTGACCTCCTCGCCGGAAAGGTCCGGCACGAGGTCCAGCGCCAGCGCCGCCCCGTCGCGCACCGCCGCCGAGACGGCATAGACCCCGCCGCCCTCGATCCCGCGCGCGCTCACCACGAACTCGCCCCGCTCGCGGTGCCCGCCCGCAAGCAGCGCCGCACCCTTCACCGGCTGGCCGAAGTGCCGCGCCATCTGCGGCGACCAGTCGACGCGGAACCCCACGTTCGCGGGGCGGAATGGCGCGACCTCCACGCCGCGCGCTTCCAGCCACGGCACCCAGGCCGCATCCGACCCCAGCCGTGCCCAGCTCGCCCCGCCCAGCGCCAGAACCGTGATGTCCGGTCGCTCCAGTTGCCGCCCCTCAGGGGTCTCGAACACCAGAGCGTCCGCCTCCCAGCCCACCCAGCGCCAGCGGGTCCTGAGCGTCACGCCAAGCCCCGCCAGCCGCACCAGCCAGGCCCGCAGGAGCGGCGAGGCCTTCATGGCCACCGGGAACACGCGGCCGGTCGATCCGGTGAACACC
>CAZOHN010000209.1:0-6243 GCA_964579325.1 uncultured Rhodobacterales bacterium | reverse complement strand
TCCGCCTCGTCGGTGATCGCGCGCGAGATATTGAGGCCCGGCGCGTCGGGCGTCACGATGGCATGGCGGCTCTTGAACAGAAGCCGCGTGGTCAGCGGAACGGCCTTGCCCGGCTCGGTCCAGCCCGTCACCTGCACCAGCAAGGGCTGTCCGGGCCGCAGCCCCTCCAGTTGCCGCAGGTAGCCCTTTTCGCCGTCGGGCAGCCGCAGGAACACGCCGCCCATGCCCTTGATCGGCCGCTCCACGATCCCCCGCAGGATCGCGCCCGGCCCGGGCGGGGCATCCTCGGCGGGCGCGATCAGCAGGTCCTCGAGCCGCCCGTCCACCATCAGCGCCGCCGCCTCGCGGCCGCCCAGATGGTCCAGAACCACCACCCGGCCCTTCATTCCCGCACCCCCGCCGCACTCAGAAGCGCCGCCGTCTCGGCCAGCGGCAGTCCCACCACGGCAGAGTATGACCCCTGGATCCACGGCAGGAACGCCGCCGCCCTGCCTTGTATGCCATAGCCGCCCGCCTTGCCGCGCCATTCGCCCGACGCGACATAGCCCGCGATCTCGCCCTCGGTCAGACGCTTCATCTTCAGCACCGTATCGACCGCCCGCTCCCACAGCCGCTCGCCCCGCCGCACCGCGACGGCGGTGATGACATGGTGCCGCCGCCCCGACATCAGCCGCAGGAACGCCGCCGCCTCGGCCTCGTCCCCGGGCTTGCCAAGGATGCGGCGGCCCAGGCAGACGGTGGTATCGGCGGCCAGCACCACCTCGTCCAAGGCGCAAGACACCGCCAGCGCCTTCTCGCGCGCCATGCGGATCACGTAAGGTCGCGGCAGTTCGCCCTTGCGCGGGGTCTCGTCAATATCGGCGGGCGCCACCCGGCCCGGCACGATCCCAAGGCTCGCCAGAAGCTCCAGCCGCCGGGGCGAAGCCGACCCCAGAACCAGCCGCACGTTACTTGAAGCGGTAATTGATCCGCCCCTTGGACAGGTCATAGGGCGTCATCTCGACCTGCACCTTGTCTCCCGCAAGCACCCGGATCCGGTTCTTGCGCATCTTTCCCGCCATCGTCGCGATCAGTTCATGGCCGTTCTCGAGTTCGACCCGGAATGTCGCGTTCGGCAGGAGTTCCTTCACGACGCCGGGGAATTCGAGAATGTCTTCCTTGGCCATGGTCACTCCGTTGCAACGCTGCCCGCCTTTGGTCCGCGGACGGCGGACGATATGCGCCCCATCGCTGCGTAAATCAAGCCGAATGTCCGGGAGGGGTCAGAGCGGGCGCATCCAGACCTGCAAGGGCTTCTCCGTTTCCGACGCCGCGCCGATGTCCTTCCAGCGGAACCCGGCCACCGCGCCGGGCACCGGGGCGTATCCGCGCGACCGCCAGAAGGCATCAAGCGGGCGGTAGCCTTCGGGCCGCGCGGGGTGGTCGTCGGGCCGCTTGACCGAACAGAACACCGCATGGCTCCGGCCGAGCTCCCGGGCGTGCGCCTCGCGCGCGTCGAAGAAGGCGTGCCCCGCCCCCTGCCCGCGATAGGTGGGCAACAGGACAGACTCGGCGCAGTAGAAGATCGAGGTCAGGGGCACCCCCGTCACCGCCAGCGGCGCGGCGAACTCGCCCGCATGGTCCTCCATCGGCGTGCCCGTCGAGGCCCCCACGATGCGTGCGCCATCGAAGGCCGCCACCAGGATCGCACCTGCGCTCTCGCGGTAGGTCGCGAGGTAGCGCCGCTCGTACTCCATGTCCCCGTCGTAGAGATAAGGCCAGTCGCGGAACACCGCGATCCTCAGCCGCGCCACATCCTCCAGCGCGGCGTCGAGGTCTGGGCCGGTCAGGGTGCGGAACATCAGAGGCACGGCACGGTCACTTGAGCTGGCTGTCCTTCGAGCCGCGGCGGTTGATCCCGCCGCGCGCCATGGGCCGGGCGTCGCGCGCCTTCTGGCAGTCGATGCACAGCGTCACGCCGGGGATCGCCTCGCGCCGGGCCTGCGGGATAGGCTCTTCGCAGTCCACGCAGGTCTCGCGGCTGGTCCCTCCCAGCGGTCGGGTCCGCGCCTTGAGCCGGGCGAGTTCATCCGCCAGCGAGGCCTCGATCTGCTCTTCCACCGCGCCGTCGCGCGCCCATCCGCCCGCCATCGCGTCCTCCGTCCAGACCCGATCAGCCTATCAGACGGACACCTGCGCGATCCAGTCCTTCAGGTTGTAGTAGGTCGTCACGCGGGAAATCTGCCCGTCGCGGAGCGTGAAGAACGTCCCCCCCGGCAGCCGGTAGGTCTGCCCCTTCGCTTCGGGCAGCCCCTCGTCGGTCACCAGATAGGTGCCGTTCACCGTGAACTCGGCCGCCCCCCGGGTCCCGTCCTCGCTCACGAAGACCACCACATCCGTCAACTCCTCGCGGTAGCAGCGGTTCATGTGGGCAAGGAAGGCGGCGAACTTTTCCTTGCCGACCCGGATCCCGCCCTCGTTGACATGGTGCTCGAAGCCGGGGTGCAGCTCGGCCAGCATCCCCTCGGCATCGCCCCGGTTGAAGGCGGCGTAATAGCGCTCGATCGCGGCGCGGGCGGTATCGGTCATGGGTCCTCGTCCTTCACGGGTCGGCACGGCCCAGGTTCCGGGTCGCGCCGTTCCCTAGCATGGGCGCCGGACGCCCGTCACCCCTTGAGCGCCGCCGCGACCGTCTCGGCCATCGGCGTCGTGGGCCGCCCGATCAGCCGCGACAGGGTGCGGCTGTCGTCGAAGAGCGCGCCGTGGCTCTCGGCCCGCGCATCGCTGTCGGCCAGCGCGGCAGCGAAGCCTTCGGGCAGCCCGAACGACCGAAGGATTGCCGCATACTCCGCTTCCGGCAGGCTGGTGTAGGGGATCTCCCGCCCCGTGGCCCTCGAGACCTCCGCAGCCATCCCGGCCATCGTGTAGGCCTCGTCGCCGGCAAGCTCGTAGACCTGCCCCTCATGGCCCTCGCCCGCCAGCGCTTCGGCCAGTGCCTCGGCATAGTCGGCCCGCGCCGCCGTCGAAAGCCGCGCCGCCCCGGCCGACCCGATCATCGCGCCATGCGCCAGCGCCGCGCCGAGCGAGCCGGTGTAGTTCTCGGTGTACCAGCCGTTGCGCAGGATCGTGTGCGCAACGCCCGAGGTGTGCAGGTGCGCCTCGGTGGCGATGTGGTCCTGCGCCAGCAGCAGGGGCGATGCCGCGCCCTTGAGGATGCTGGTGTAGACGATCCGCCCGACCCCCGCCGCCCTTGCCGCGTCGATCACCGCGCGGTGCTGCCCGGCGCGGTCGGTGAAGTCGTTCGAGGAGATCAGCCCCAGCACGTCGATGCCCGCCAGCGCGGCCGGATCGGCGGAGGTGTAGTCGAAGGCGCGGGCCTCGACACCGAGGTCTGCGGCCTTCGCAAGGTCGCGGACAAGCGCGACGGGTGCCGTCCCGCGCGCCTTCAGCGCGGCGATGGCGAGGCGGCCCAGCTGGCCGGTGGCTCCGGTGATGGCGATGGTGGTCATGGTGCGGTTCCTTTCGCGTCTCTGCCGCACCGACCTACGGCTTTACTTACGAAAAGGAAGTACGTACGTTTTGGTAAGTATTCCGAAAGGCCGCACATGTCCCCCGCCGCAGCCGCAGACCGCCTGCTCGAGAGCAAGCGCACCGCCGATGTCATGGTGGCCGACTGCCCCTCGCGGCAGGTGCTCCAGCACGTCACCAGCCGCTGGGGCACGCTGGTGATGATCGCGCTTCTGACCGGGACGATGCGCTTTTCCGAACTGCGCCGCCGCATCGGCGGGGTGTCGGAGCGGATGCTGGCCCAGACCCTGCACGACCTCGAGGCCGACGGCCTCGTCGACCGCACCGCGCACCCCGTGGTGCCCCCGCATGTCGACTACGCGCTGACGCCGCTTGGCCGCGAGGCGGCCGAGCGGGTGCTGGCGCTGGCGTCGTGGATCGAGGGCAATCTGCCGGCCCTTCTGGCACGGCGGGCCTGAAGCGCTACCGCAGCCGCCGGATGATCGCGCCCGAGCCATCCTGCCGGATCGACCCGTCCTCGGCGAACACGAGGTTCGCCGTCGCCGACCCGGCGGGCGTCCCGTTGGTCCAGGTCGTGTCGAGAGTGAGCGTGCAGGTTCTGGCACCGGCCGGAACGGCCTTCCACGTCCCGAAGAACTCCACCGGCGCCAGCGTTCCGGACCTCTGGAACCCGCTCAGGCTGCCGCCGGCGGCATAGGTGATCGTGGTGACGAGCGTGAAGCCACCGATCGTCTCGGTGCGCTCCCATGTGCCGACGAGGATGTTGCAATCGAACGGCATGTCGGGCGGCAGGGCGGCGAGCAGCGGCGCAAGTTCGGCCACGGTGTCGGCCCGCACCCACTCGGGCGTGCCGGCCCGCCAGACGTAGGTGTCGCGCTTCAGGCGGCCCGCCGCGACCATCTCGGCAAGCCGGGCGAGATCGAACGGACCGGCCGCCTGACCGTCGAGCACGACATGGAACGCCACCACGGGGGGCTGCGGCGGAGGCGGTGGGGGCGGCGGCAACGCCGCCGCGCCGGGGGGTGGCGGAGGCGGCGTTGGCGGAACCTCCTGCGCATGGCCCGCGCCCGCCGCGACAACCACGACAACCCAGACCGCCGCAAGACCCGAACCTGCGCGCATGACCCACTCCCCCACACCCGGTTCCCACGCGACCGCTTGCAGCAAGACTATGCACGATGCGCCGATTCCACCAAGGGCGTCATTGCCCACCGCGCCCCACCCCGCGCCCCACCCCGCGCCCCGACCAGCATACCCCAGTCTGCTTGCGGCCCGGCGCTGGCCGGACCGGACCGGACCGGTCCGGGGGCCCCGTCCCGACCCGCGCTCAGGCCCAGTAGTCGGCCACGCAGCGCCCGTCGGGGGGCAGGTCCTCGAAGGTCACCAGACCATCGAACCGGTCGATCGGCAGCTCGGCCACCGCTTCGGGCTCGGCCAGCCGCACGTTCACCGCCATCCGCTTGCGGCCATGGGTCTTTCCCGGCGAAAGCGCCCGCCACGCGGCAAGGTTGCCGCAGGTCGGGCAGAACAGGAACTCGATGTGGCTCCCGGGCCGGTAGGACGACGCCACCCCCTCCAGCCCGACCGCCGGCCCGCCGTCGACGCCAGCACCCTCGTGGCCATAGGCCCAAAGCACCCCGTAGCGGCGGCAGACGGTGCAGTTGCAGGCCGTGACCGAGCCGGGATCGCCCTCGAAACTCCAGCGCAGCGCGCCGCAGTGACAGGTTCCCGCGAGCGTCCGATCCGCCACCATCACAGCCTCCGCCGCCGATACCCGCAGACCCGACACACCGCTCACCGCAAGGTTGCGCGATGCCTCGCCTTGACCTACCGTAACGGCATTAGGGGGAAAGGGAATACAGATGTCCATTGCAGCGATGCTCACCTCGCTTCTCATCGAAGGCAGCAAACTCCTCGCCACCTCCGCGGCGGGAGAATTCGCCAAGGGCGCGGGCAAGACCGCCTTCGAGGCGCTCAAGGGGCTCCTGACGGGCAAGCACGAAGCGCAGTCGCTGGGGCTTCTTGATCAGGCGGGGGGCAACGACGCCTTCCGGGCGGCCATCGAATCGGAACTCGCCAAGGCCGGCATCGCCGCCGACCCGGAAGTGCTGAAACTCGCCCAGACCGTGCAGGCCGCCATCGCCGCCCTGCCGCCCGCCGAGCTTGCCGCCGCCGCGATCGACGCCGAGACGATCCGCGCGCGGGGGAACCAGTGGTTCGAGGACGTGGAGGGTATTCGTGCGGGGCTGATCGAGAGCGGCGGGGATCAGGTGTTCAAGGGGATCAAGGCCCCGGGAAAGTAGGCGGCGCGCCGGGGCTGTCCGAAGCCGCCGCGCCGATGATCGGGACCGCAATCGCGCAGACGCAGAATTTTCACGTCAACGCGTGGGAGCTGGACCCGGACCTGTTCCTGCAGATGGCCGCCGGCAAGCGCGGCTACCTTCCGCCGGAGGAAGCGACGGCGCTGCGCGAGACACTCGCCCGCACCCAGGCCGACCTCGATGCGCTGCGGCGCACCAACCAGGCCTGGGGCGCCGAGGTCGAGGCGGTGGTCGCCGCCTTCAACGCCGCCGACCCCGACAGTGCTCGCGACGCCTTCGCCCGCATCGACGCGCTGATCGACGCCCGCCGCGCCGACCGCGCCGAGGAACAGCGCGCCGACGACATCGCGCAGGCCCGGTCGAAACACGCGCAGGCAACGCTCCTCTACCCCGACCGCGTCTCGATGCGCCGGCC
>CAZOHN010000208.1:0-6290 GCA_964579325.1 uncultured Rhodobacterales bacterium | reverse complement strand
TGCGCGGTGTCCACGGCCCAGCCGGAGGCGGTCCGGGCGATGGCGGTGGCGCGGGCGCCGGTGACGATCTCGCCGTTGGCGCGGGCTTCGCGGGCGAAGGATTGCAGCAGCAGGTCGGTGTCGATGTCCTGCGCGGCGTCGGAATGCGCGGCGAAGGCCAGCGCCGGGCCGAGAATGGGAATCATCGCGCGCGCCTCGTCGGGCGTGAGCGGCGCGAGGTTCATCGTGTCGACATCGTGGTCGTAGGCCGCGCGCTCCTGCGATTGCGCCACGACCATCAGGCCGCGCGGAGACAGGACGCCGCGTGCAATGTGGTCGTCCCGGCTGGCGCGGTTGAGGGCCACGGTCGGCGGCAGGCCGTAGGCTTCCTCGAAGAGCGCGGCCGAACGGCCGGAGGCGTGGTAACCCAGCGCGTCTTCGGCCTCGAGCACGCGGACGCGGCCGAGCACGGCGAGGCGGGCGGCCGCCGAGACACCGGCGATGCCGCCGCCGATGATGAGGAAATCGTCCATTGCGCCTCCTGGTCCGGGGCGGAGCCTAAACCCGCGGCGGGCGGGCGCAAGGGCATGGGGTGGGGGAGGGGGCCGGAAATGAATTGCGCCGCCGTTCCGGGGCCAGTGGCCCAGCAACGGCGGCGCTATGGTGAAACAGTCGCTTGAAAAACCGTCGTGACTACCCGCACGGCTCTACTGTGCGCGTATGACGACGTGACGACAAAGCTGCCTCTGGGTCAACCGCGCGATCCGCGGGTGTTCCGGCACTCCTCGCCGGCAGGGTCGCGGGGCGGCCGCTCGAGAACGTGGTTAAGAATTTGTAAAAGAATTGGAATTTCTGGCGGCGGGCGGGCAGGCGCGGCGATTGTGGAGCGTCGCGAAACGGAGTTTCCCCTGGAACGGGCCGGCAGTCGGGCGACGCTGCACAAGAAACCTGCATGAAGAAGGGGCCGCCCCGACGGGACGGCCCCTGCATGTGTTCGGGTCGGATTTCGCCTCAGGCGGCGCGGCGCCGGGCCAGGACCAACCCGCCGAGGGCCGCTACCAGGAGCAGGCCCGCCGCCGGAACCGGGACCGGCGCCAGGCTGTTGCTGACGAGGTCCTGCGTGGAGCCGGGCACCGAGGCCGCGTAGTACCGGGTGTTGCCCCGGACAGACGACCAGGCGCCGCTGTTCAGGTTGGCGAGCCAGGAGTTCGCGAGCGCCTCGGCGCTGTTCGAGGCCGACCCGTTGCCGGTCATCTGGAAGTACCCGGAGTGGACGTCGAAGTCGCGCCCGGTCTCGGTTACGATCTCCCAGACCGCCATCTGGAAGGCGCCGGCGGTCACGGAGTTCGTCACGCTCTCGTAGGCGTTGGCATAGAGTGCGCCCAGCAGGCCGCGGACAGAACCGGAAAGGTTCGAGCCGTGGGTGTAGTCCTTGTTGAGGTTCAGCCAGGTCGTGGGCGACAGGCAGAAGGCCACGAAGTCCATCATGCCGCTGCCCTCGTCGGCCTTCACCCGCAGTGCGCCGGCGCCGATGTTGTTGAGCGTGGTCGAGCCGGCCATCAGGCTCGACACGACATACCAGCCGTTCTGTCCCGCGGCGTCCTTGAAGACGTTCGAGGGGTTCTGCGGGTCGATGTTCAGCGTGGCCGCCGCCGCCGGAACGGCAGCAAGGGCAGAGGCCAGCAGGGCCCCGGCAACATGTCTTCTCATTCTCAACCTCTCACCAATGACTCGGTCGTTCTCCAGCCCCTGAGTGTGTCGTCCGGGGCGGCTTCGAGGGGAGGTAGGGACAGGGAAATGTGCCTTAAGAATGGCGTAACCAACGTGGTTTGCAGCGGGATGGGTCGGTCGTCCCGGTTCCGGAAACGGTGGGCGGCACGGGACCCGGTCGCGTGGCCTGCGTCAACCGGCCCCTGCTGGAAACGGTCGAGCGGGTCCAACGCCGTTTGATGCGCGAAGTGGCCCAAATCGGTCGCCGTCGGGTGGACGGCGGGCTGCGACGATTGTTTCGCGGTTTCGTCGTCGCTTCTGGGGTCCGATCGCGCGGCGGCGCCGGGACCGGCGAAGTCGATTCGGGTGGGCGGACAGGCGAAAGGCCCGCCATGGGGGGCGGGCCTTCCTGCCGGCCTTGCCGGCGCAGCGCAGGTGAAGCGATCAGGACGGGATGTCGCCCGTCATGCCCTCGACGTAGAAGTTCATCGAGACGAGCTGCTCGTCCGTCGCGATCTCGCCCTCGGCGAGGAAGGCCGAGCCGTCCTGCTTGTTGATCGGGCCGGTGAACGGGTGGTAGGCGCCGGTGCGGATCGCCTCGATCATCGCCTCGGCCTCGGCCTTCACCTCGGCGGGCACGGCATCGGTGATCTCGCCGATCACCACCTCGTCCTCGGCCATGCCGCCCCAGCTGTGGCCGGAGGTCCAGGTGCCGTCGATCACGGCCTGCACCCGCTTGATGTAGTAGGGGTTCCAGTTGTCGATGATCGAGGCGACGCGCGGGCTGGGTTTGTACTCCGCCATGTCCGACGCCTGCCCGAAGCCGATGACACCCGGCGTCTTTGCGGCTTCGGCCAGCGGCGCGGTGGAGTCGGTGTGCTGAAGGATCACGTCGACACCCTGTTCGATCAGCGCCTTGGCGGCATCGGCCTCCTTGGCGGGGTCGAACCAGGTATACGCCCAGATCACCGCCATCTCGACGGCGGGGTTCACCTTGCGGGCGTGCAGGAAGGACGAGTTGATGCCCTGGATCACCTCGGGGATCGGGAACGAGGCGATGTAGCCGATCTTGTTGGTCTTGGTCATCCGGCCGGCGATGGTGCCGATGACCGCGCGCCCTTCGTAGAAGCGGGCGTCGTAGGTGGCGACGTTGTCGGCGCGCTTGTAGCCGGTCGCATGCTCGAACTTCACGTTCGGGAACTTCTCGGCGACGTTCACCGTGGGGTCCATGTAGCCGAACGAGGTGGTGAAGATCAGCCCCGCGCCCGACAGGGCCATCTGGGTCAGCACGCGCTCGGCGTCGGCGCCCTCGGGGACGCTTTCCTGGTAGATCGTCTCGACCTGGTCGCCGAAGTGCTCGACCACCGCGAGGCGGCCCAGGTCGTGCTGGTAGGTCCAGCCGCCATCGCCGATGGGGCCCACATAGACGAAGCCGATCTTGAGCGGCGTCTGCGCCCGCGCGGGCAGGCCCAGCGCGGCGGCCGCGGCGGCCCCGGCGCCGGTGGCGAGGAGGGTTCTTCTTTTCATGTCCGTTACTCCCGGTTGGCCCGGGGCTTGAGCTGCCCCGGTGGTTGGCATTGCCTCAGGACGAGGCGTGAAAGACGCGGCCCAGTGCCGCGGGTGCGTTCAGTGCCGCCCGCGAGCGGTCGGCCGAGATCAGCACGAGCACGAGGATCGTTATCAGGTATGGCGACATCGACAAGATCTCGACCGGCACCTTGATGCCCGCGGCCTGCAGGTTCAACTGCAGGACGGCGATGCCGCCGAAAAGGTAGGCACCGATCAGCACGCGCCAGGGCTTCCACGAGGCGAACACGACGATCGCAAGCGCGATCCAGCCTGCCCCTGCCGTCATGCCTTCGGTCCACTGCGGCACGCGCACCAGGCTGATGTAGGCCCCACCCAGTCCCGCGCAGGCCCCGCCGAAGGCGATGGCGAGCATCCGCACGCGGATCACCTTGTAGCCCAGCGCATGGGCGGCGTCGTGGCTTTCGCCCACCGCGCGCAGGATCAGCCCCGCACGGGTGTAGCGCAGGAAAGCCCAGGTCGCGGCGATGAGGAGGATGGAGAAGTAGAGCACCGGGTCGTGCCGGAACAGGATCGGGCCGATCACGGGGATGTCGGACAGGAGCGGCACGTTCCAGTCGGGGAAGGGGTTGGCCTTGATCCCGACGTAGCCCTGCCCGAGCAGCGCCGAGAGGCCGAGCCCGAAGAGCGTCAGCGCAAGCCCGGTCGCGACCTGGTTCGAGAGCAGCACCTGCGTGAGAAACCCGAAGATGAGGGAGAGCCCCGCCCCCGCCACCGCCGCCAGCACGAAGCCCAAGGTTGGCGAGCCGGTGCTGACCGACACCGCAAAGCCCGCGATGGCGCCGAAGATCATCATCCCCTCGACGCCGAGGTTCAGTACACCCGATTTCTCGACGACAAGCTCGCCAATGGCCGCCAGCAGGATCGGCGTCGCCGCGACCATCAGCGAGGCCAGCAGCAGCAGCCAGTTGATCTTCATCAGAAGGTCCATCAGGCAGCCTCCCTCCGGCCGAACCGGATCCGGTAGTTGGTGAGCACGTCGACACCCAGGAGGAAGAACAGCAGCATCCCCTGGAACGCCTGGATCGAGGCGGCGGGCAGGCCGAGCATGAGTTGCGCCAGTTCGCCGCCGATGTAGGTGAGCGCCATCAGGAGCCCCGCGAGAAGGATGCCCACCGGGTGCAGCCGCCCGAGGAAGGCCACGATGATCGCGGTGAAGCCGTAGCCCGAGGCGAAGTCGATGGAGATCTGCCCCGCCGGTCCCGTGACCTCGAAGAGCCCGGCGAGGCCGGCGAGCGCGCCCGACGCGCCGAGGCAGAACACCGTGAGCCAGCCGGTATTCACGCCGGCGAACCGCGCCGCACGCGGGGCCTCTCCGGCCAGCCGGATGTGATAGCCCAGCAGGTGCCGGTTCAGCAGGATGTAGGCGGCGATCACCGCGATGAAGGCCGCGACCACGCCCCAGTGCATCCCCGTCCCCGAGATCAGCTCGGGGTTCGACGCGGCCGGGTAGCGCGCGAGGTTTCGGCTGCCGGGAAAGCCGCCGCCCTCGGGGTTGCGCAGCCACGACAGCGCCGCCGAGGCCAGCACGTTCTGCGCCACGTAGACCAGCAGGAGCGAGACGAGGATCTCGGAGGTGCGGAACCGCACTTTCAGAAGCGCGGGGATCATCGCCCAGAGGAACCCGCCGAGTGCGCCCGCAATGACCATCAGCGGGAAGATCACCCAGGAGTCGGAGGGGTAGAACGCCAGTCCCACCGCCGCCCCGGCGATGGCGCCGAGGATGTATTGCCCCTCGGCCCCGATGTTCCAGATCCCCGCGCGGAAGCCGAGGCTGAGGCCGATCGCGATCAGGATCAGCGGCGCGGCCTTCACCAGCAGCTGCGGGCGCGAGTAGCCGGAGAACTGCGGGTGGAACAGCGGATCCCAGAAGATGATCTTGATCGCCGCAACCGGATCCTTGCCCAGCAAGGCGAACATGATCCCGCCCGCGACCATGGTGAGCAGCACCGCGACGACGGGCGTGGCGATGGTCCACCCGCGCGAGGGCGAGGGGCGCTTTTCCAGCCGGATCATGCGCTGGCCTCCACCGGGTGCAGGTGTGCGTCGGGGTCGGGGTCGTGCATCCCGTGCGCGCCGCCCATCATCAGCCCGATCCGTTCCATCGACAGCCCCTCGGTCGGCACCGGCGGGGTGAGCCGCCCCTCGTTCAGCGCCGCGAAGCGGTCGGCGATCTCGAGCAGCTCGTCGAGGTCCTGGCTGATCACCACCACCGCCGCACCCCCGGCGGCAAGGTCAAGGAGCGCCTGCCGGATCGACGCGGCGGCGGCGGCATCGACACCCCATGTCGGCTGGTTCACGATCAGGCAATCGGGCTTCTGCAGCACCTCGCGCCCGATCACGAACTTCTGCAGGTTGCCGCCCGAAAGCGACCGCGCGGCGTTGGCCGGCCCCGGCGTGCGCACGTCGAAGGCCGCGATCACCCGCTCCGCGAAGCCCCGCGCCCGGCCCCAGTCGACGAAGCCCCGCGTCGCCAGCCCCTCCCGCGTCACCGCCGTCAGCAAGGCGTTCTCCGTCAGGCTCATGTCGGGCGCGGCGGCATGGCCCAGACGCTCCTCGGGCGCCGCGCAGAGGCCGAGGGCACGCCGCGCCACCGGACCCAGCCCTCCGACCGGCTGGCCCTTCAGCCGCACCGTCCCGGGCGCCGTCACCGCCTCGCCCGATAGTGCGGCGAGAAGTTCGTCCTGCCCGTTCCCCGCGACGCCACCGATCCCCAGAACCTCGCCCGCCGCGACCGCGAAGGTCACGTCCTTCAGCGTGGTGCCGAACGGGTTCGCCGAGGCGAGCGAGAGCCCCGCCACCTCCAGCACCGGCGCACCCTTGGCCTTGGTGGCCCGCGCGGGCGCGGCAAAGCTTGCGCCGACCATCAGCTCGGCCATCTCGCGGGCGCTCGTGGCCTTGGGGTCGCAGGTCCCCACCACCTTGCCATGCCGCAGGATCGTCGCCCCGTCGCAGAGCGCGCGGATCTCTTCCAGCTTGTGGCTGATGTAGAGGATCGCGGTGCCCTCCGACGA
>CAZOHN010000207.1:0-6298 GCA_964579325.1 uncultured Rhodobacterales bacterium | reverse complement strand
CTAGACCCCAGAGTCCGTGCACACCGATCAGTGCGGCATCGAGGCCGAAAAGCATGATTGCAAGCCGACCCTTGTCCACTGTCAACGAAAAGGACTGACTCAACTCCATTACCTCCGCACTCGAGCCGCAAGAGGCCCTGTGCAGACAACGTTCATCTAGCTGTCATATTCCCGGGGTTCAGACGAAGCTGCAGTTTTCCGGCCATTTTCCTGCCGGAAGCCCTCTGCGATGTCGTCAAGGTGTAGTCGCATCCGGATCGGCGAGCGTCGCTGCAGGGTTGCGTCTGGCCCGCACGAGGGCGTATCACCATCAATGCCACGGTCCGGGCGGTTCACGCCGTCCGGCGAAGAGGGAACGCGGTGCGGGGCCTTTCCCCAAGTCCGCGGCTGCCCCCGCAACTGTAGGCGGCGAGTGACGGCCAACCGGGCCACTGGGGCAGTCCGCCCCGGGAAGGCCGGCCTGAACGACGACCCGCAAGTCAGGAGACCTGCCGTGGCGCTCACCCGGTTCCGCACGCGGGGCGCGCGCGGCGCCTTGCGGTGATGCTGTTTCGGCCGTGCGGGCAGGTGGCCCGGCGCACCGCGAGGACGGGGAGACTGGCGTGGGGAAGCTGGCGGCAGTCCGGGCGGAAGCGGCGGGTCCGCTGCCCACGCGTTCCGCCTGCCTGATGGCCAGGCCCGCCGCCGTACCGGGCGGAGGGACGGCCCTCCTTTCCGCCCGGCGGGATGTGCCTGCCTGCGGGGCGCCAACGGTGCGAAACTTGGTCGCGATCGGGCCCGGGTTGGCGGCGTCCGCCGCGCGGCCGGTCCGCCTCCGGTCCAATGCCGCACGTATCGGCCTCGTCGCTTCCGTGGTTCTCCACGGTGCGGCGGCGGTGGCCGTTGCCTTGCACGGGCTGGCGGCACTGCCGGTCGCCGTCGGTGGCCCGGGGGCACCGATTGAAGTCACGTTGCTTTCAGCAGGGTCGGCTTTGCCGGTTGAGGCGACCGAGGCGCCCGCCGTCGTGAACGTCCCGTTGGCTGCCAGCGAAGGACAAGTGGTTCCGCGCCCCGATGCGTCCGTTCCTGGCCCTCAGGCGGCACCTGCGCTTGTGGAAGCGATGGCTGATGTCGGGCCTTCCGAACCGATGCCCGCCGTCTCTCCACACTCGCCCGAGGTCGGCTCGGCTCCCGTCCTTCCGGGGATGCACGCCTTCGAGGCTGACAAGGCCCTTGCCCTTCTTGCCGACGTCACCCCAGCTCGGCCCGAGGGATCTTTGGTGCCTGCCGTGGCGCGCGGGGAACCAGAGGCGCTGCCGCGCCTCGACGGGCCGCCCGGACCGCCGCCCGCTGCGATCCGGCCGCGTCCGCGCGAGGCACAACAGGCCGAGCCCGTTCGACCCGTGGCCGCTGCCGCACCCGACCCCACTCCCGCCCCGGCGCGGGACGGCGCAGCGAGTCAGCCGCCAAGCCAGACGGAAAGCCGGACGGCGGCGCAAGCGGGTGTGGCGGCGGGCGGCGCGGATGGCGGAGCGGCGGGGCTGGAGCGGCAATGGGCGGCGCGGGTGCAGTCGCGTATAGCGCGGGCGCAGCGCTATCCTGCGGGCGAAGGCGCAGAGGGCACAGCGCGGGTCGCGCTGACGCTCGGGCGGGATGGGCGGCTGCACGACGTCAGCCTTGCCGGGTCCTCGGGCCACCCGGCGCTGGACCGGGCGGCCGTCGAGGCGGTGCGGCGCGCGGGCCGCTTTCCGGCCGCGCCGGCGGGCCTGACAGGCGAGAGCTTTCGCTTTGCCGTCAGAGTCGCCTTCAGGAAGGGGTGACGGGTTTCACACCCGCCTCCCAAGTCCCCATTTCAGGCCCGCACAAGCTTTTCGTAGTCCTCGGCGATCTGGCGGGTGAGCGCGCCGACCTCGAAGACGTAGTCGCCGATCTGTCCCACCGGCGTGACCTCGGCGGCGGTGCCCGTCAGCCAGCATTGTTCGAACCCTTCGAGCTCCTCGGGCAGGATGTGCCGCTCGTGCACCTTGACCTGGCGCTCCTTCAGCATCCCGATCACGGTCTGCCGTGTCAGGCCATTGAGGAAGCAGTCGGCAAGCGGCGTGTGGACCTCACCGTCCTTCACGAAGAAGATGTTCGCCCCGGTCGCCTCGGCCACATAACCGCGGTAGTCCATCATCATCGCGTCCGAACAGCCCTTGGCCTCGGCGGCGTGTTTGGACATCGTGCAGATCATGTAGAGGCCCGCAGCCTTGGCTTGCGACGGAGCGGTCGCGGGATCGGGGCGGCGCCACTTGGCGATGTCGAGCTTGGCGCCCTTCATCTTGGCGTCACCGTAGTAGTTGCCCCATTCCCAGCCGGCCACCGCCATGCGCACCGGATTGCGGCGGGCAGAGACGCCCATGTCCTCGCCCGAGCCACGCCAGACGACGGCGCGGACGTAGGCGTCGGTCCAGCCGTTCGCCTTCAGCATCGCATCCTTCGCGGCGTCGATTTCCTCGGCGCTATAGGGCAACTCCATGTCGAGCAGTTCGGCCGAGCGGATCAGCCGCAGCGAGTGCTCGTGGCCCTTGAAGATCCTGCCGTTGTAGCAGCGTTCGCCCTCGAACACCGACGAGGCGTAGTGCAGGGCGTGAGTAAGAACGTGCACATTGGCCGCGCGCCAGTCCACCAGCGCCCCGTCCAGCCAGATTTTCCCGTCGCGATCGTCGTAGGCGCCTGCCATGATCTCCGTTCCCGTTTTGCGAAAGTTGCGCGTGAAAGGTCCGATGTGGACATAATCTTGCGCAAAACCGTCGCCTCGCTAGCAGTTGAGTCTTGGAAAGTCAACAAGGCTGACATAAAATGCCACCTGCAGGCGACTTCTTGGCGAGAGTAGGCGGGACGACAATGGCGGAGGTCGGCACACAATCGGCGGGTGGAGAAGCGCTGCTTTTCCTGACTGACGAGCAACTCCGAAAGGGGATCGAGGCGATGTACTTCGCCTACCGGGGCTTTACGGCCGACCCGGACCGGATCCTCGACGCAAAGGGCTATGGCAGGGCGCACCACAGGGCGATCCATTTCGTCAACCGCGCCCCCGGAACCACTGTCAACAACCTGCTGGCCATCCTGGGCGTCACCAAGCAGTCGCTCAATCGGGTATTACGGACGCTTATCGAGGATGGCCTGGTGGAAAGCCGCGTCGGTCGTCAGGACAAGCGCGAGCGGCACCTGTTCCTGACCGAGTCCGGGCGAGGGCTGGAACGCCAGTTGTCGGAAGCGCAACGGACCCGGATGCGGGCGGCCTACCGCGTCGCCGGGCCAGTGGCAGTGGCGGGGTTCAGGCAGGTGCTGGAAGCGATGATGGACCCCGAAATGCGACGCCAGTTCACCGCGATGAAGGAGGTGCTGTGATGGCCGCCGCGCCGGAAGCCCATCTCCTGATCGTCGACGACGACGAACGTATCCGGAGCCTGCTCCAGAAATATCTGATCCGGAATGGCTTTCTCGTCAGCGCGGCGCGCGATGCGGCACATGCCCGGCGGCTTCTGGCCGGGCTGGAGTTCGATCTTGTGGTGCTCGATGTGATGATGCCGGGTGAGGACGGTGTGAGCCTGACGCGCAGCCTGCGCCAGACTATCGTGACGCCGATCCTGCTGCTGACCGCGCGGGGCGAGACCGAGGACCGCATCGCCGGGCTCGAGGCCGGAGCGGACGACTACCTCGTCAAGCCGTTCGAGCCGAAGGAACTGCTGTTGCGGATCAACGCGATCCTGCGGCGGATGCCTGAGGCAAAGGGCCCAGACCTCGGACCGAAGGTCCTGCACCTCGGCCCGGTGCGCTATGACGTGGATCGGGGCGAGTTGTGGCGCGGCGAAGCAATGGTGCGCCTGACGGCAACCGAGTCGCAGCTCATGCGCATCTTTGCGGGTCGCCCGGGCGAGGCGCTGACCCGGCTCAAGGTTGTCGAAGAACTTGGCCGAGGGTCGGGCCAGGCCCAGGAGCGGGCGGTCGACGTGCAGATCACGCGCCTGCGCCGCAAGATCGAGTCCGACCCCAAGCAGCCGCGCTACCTGCAGACAGTGCGCGGCGCGGGATACATGCTGGCGCCTGACTGACGGCGACGCCGGGGATTGCACCGCGTCAAGGCTCCGCCTAGCCTCGCCGCCATGTCCACACTCCTGCTGACCCACCCCGACTGCCTCGGCCATGTCACCCCTCCCGGCCATCCCGAACGCGTGGGCCGGCTGGAAGTCATCCTCGACCTTCTGGAAGATCCCGCCTTCGACGCGCTCGTGCGTGAGGACGCGCCGATGGGCGAGATCCCGGATGTGCTGCGATGCCACCCGGAGAGCTACATCGACCGGGTGCGCTCGGCCGTGCCCACCGAGGGCTGGCGGGCGCTTGATGCCGACACGCATCTTTCGCCGGGCTCGCTCAAGGCCGCGCTGCGCGCGGTGGGCGCCGCCTGCCGGGCGGTGGATGCGGTCATGGCCGGCGAGGCAACGAACGCCTTCTGCGCCACGCGCCCGCCCGGCCACCACACCGAGCGCGAGACGCCTATGGGGTTCTGCCTGTTCGGCACCATCGCCATCGCGGCGAAACGCGCCCTTGATCATCACGGGCTCCAGCGTGTCGCGGTGGTCGATTTCGACGTCCATCACGGCAACGGAACGCAGGATCTGCTGTGGTCCGAGAAGCGGTCGCTCTTCGTGTCGACTCACCAGTCGCCGCTCTGGCCGGGTACGGGCGACCGGCACGAGACGGGGGCACATGACAACGTCCTGAACCTGCCGCTCCCGCCCGGCACCGACGGCCCGGCCTACCGGGCGGCATTCGAGCGCATGGTGCTGCCCGCACTTGACGATTTTGCGCCCGAGCTTGTGCTGATCTCGGCGGGGTTCGATGCCCACCGCGCCGACCCGCTGGCACAGATGCGTCTCGTCGAGGAGGATTTTGCCTGGGTGACAAGGGCGATATGCGACGTGGCCGATGGACATGCGGGGGGCAAGGTGGTCTCGACACTCGAGGGCGGATATGATCTTCCCGCGCTGGCCGCGAGCGTCGCGGCGCATCTGGGCGTACTGATGGAGCGGGGCGCATGAGCGACAGGCAGGTGGAGGAGATGAGCTTCGAGGAGGCGATGAAGGCGCTCGAAGGGATCGTCGGCCAGCTTGAGCGCGGCGACGTGCCACTGGAGGATTCCATCGCGCTCTATGAGCGCGGCGCGGCTTTGCGCGCGCATTGCGACGCCAAGCTGAAGGCGGCCGAGGAGAAGGTGAGCCAGATCACCCTGGGCGAGGGCGGCCAACCCACCGGAACGAAACCGGCCGAAGGCCTGTGACATGTTCGCCGATGCCCTGAGGGGTGCGGCCGCGCGCGTGCAGGCGCGGCTTCAGGCCGAGATTCAGCCGATGGGCGACCTGCCGGTGGTGCAGGCGATGCGTTACGCGATCCGGGGCGGCAAGGGGCTTCGCGGGTTTCTTGTGATCGAGGGCGCGCGGTTGCACCAGGTTGCGCCGGAGGGCGCGATCGCGGCGGCGGCGGCCGTGGAGGCGATTCACGCCTATTCCCTCGTTCACGACGACCTGCCCTGTATGGACGACGACGACCTGCGACGGGGACAGCCCACGGTGCATGTGAAGTGGGACGAGGCGACCGCCGTTCTCGCTGGCGATGCGCTCCAGACGCTTGCCTTCGGAGTTCTCGCCAGCGATTCAGCCGTGCCCGCCGACCTGCGCGCCGCGCTGGTGGCTTCGCTGGCCCGGGCCGCCGGGGCGGCCGGCATGGTGAAGGGACAGGCGCTCGACATTGCGGCCGAGACGGCGGCACGGGCCCTGAGCCTCGACGAGATCATCGAGTTGCAGGCTCACAAGACCGGCGCATTGATCGAATGGGCGGGCGTGGCAGGGGCGATGCTGGGCCGCGCCGATCCCGCCCCCCTGCGCGCATATGCCCGTGCCATCGGACTTGCCTTCCAGATCGCCGACGACATCCTCGACGTCGAGGGAGATGCAACGAAGGCGGGCAAGAAGCTCCGAAAGGATGCCGAGGCCGGCAAGGCGACTTTCGTGTCGCACCTTGGCCTGCCCGGGGCCAAGGTGCGAGCTGCGGCGCTGGTGGCCGAAGCGGACGCGGCACTTGCGCCCTACGGTGCGGCGGCGGAAACCTTGCGGGAGGCCGCGCGCTTCGTTATCGCCCGCGAGAACTGAGGGCCGCTCGATCCTGCGCGGCACCCGGAGGCCTGAATGAGACCAACCACCCCGCTTCTCGACCGCGTGCACCTGCCCGCCGACCTCAAGGGTCTTTCTGACCGTGACTTGCGTCAGGTGGCCGACGA
>CAZOHN010000206.1:0-6370 GCA_964579325.1 uncultured Rhodobacterales bacterium | reverse complement strand
CTAGGTCTGCTTTTTCGCCGTGATCCTGTATACCCCCTCCGGCAGGTCCATCGCGGCGGCAAGGTCGCGCAGCTGAAGCTGCGAAAGCGTTACCTTGTGGACGCTGTCGGTGCGCGGGTCGTACTGCTCGACCGTCACGCAATCCTCGAAGGCGTGAATCGTCACGTCCTCCTGCAGGTGCCGGCTACCCTCGTCGACGAGGGTGATGACTGTCGCGTCGAAATCGTGTTCGATGGTAAACATGTGGCAAGCCTAAGACACTGGCGGCGCTTTGCAAGTCCACCGCTCTACCGCGCGCCGACACTTTCCTCGCGCGTTCGCGGTGCTACACTCCGCGCCATGACAAACAGCGCCATGACACACCGCGTTCTTGCACTTCTTGCGCTTCTCGCCCTTGCGTCGTGCGAGCCTTATCCCGAGCCCGCCCGTCCTGCCCCCGCCGCCCCGGCCGCCACCCTGCCCACCGGGCCACGGCTCGACGCCCGGACCGCAGCGCAGAACTTCGTCAGCGTCGTCGCCGCCGTCGAGCCCGTCGCCGAGCGCGAATGCCGCGCGCGGTCGCCCCAGCTCGACTGCGACTTCCGCATCGTCATCGATGACCGGCCCGGCCAGCCTCCCAACGCCTTCCAGACGCTCGACGAGGGCGGGCGGCCGATCATTGCCTTCACGCTCTCGCTCATCGCCGAAGCCCGCAACCAGGATGAGCTTGCCTTCATCCTCGGCCATGAGGCCGGCCATCACATCGCGGGGCACCTCGCCCGCACCCAGCAGACCGCGATGGCCGGCGCACTCATCTTCGGCACGCTCGCCTCGATCGCCGGCGCGACAGACGTGGAGACCGCCTCACGGATCGGCGCCACGGTGGGCGCGCGCACCTACTCCAAGGAGTTCGAGCTCGAGGCCGATGCGCTGGGCACCGTCGTGGCCTTCCGCGCCGGCTTCGATCCCGCCCGCGGCGCCGACTTCTTCGCGCGGCTGCCCGACCCCGGCAACCGGTTCCTCGGCTCGCACCCGCCCAACGCCGAGCGCCGGGTCACCGTCCAGCGGACGCTCGCCGCGCTGCGCTGAGTGAACCGCGCGGGCCGGCAACGCCCGCGCAGGTTGATTCAGGTCATGGCGCAGGGCCCGCCCCGGCGACACATTTCCTCATTGGCACCAGCCTGGAGGAGGATCGCGCCATGGACGGATCGAGAAGCATCGCCCGGCACGCGCATCTCGTCAGCGAGATGGCCGATGTCGCCGGCCTCGACCTCGCCGACGAGATGATTGCGGGCCGATTGACCGGTGAGGGGCTGCGTCAGGCGGTCGTGCGCTGCATGGACTGCAGCGATGTCGAAGGGTGCGCGCGGATGCTCGCAGTCCGCTCGGAGGAATCGGAGCACGCCGTGCCGGACTTCTGCCGCAACATCGAGTTCTTCGCGGAGCTTGCGGAGGAGTCGGTCGCGCGATGAACGATCTGTCTGATTCGACACGAGCCTTCTGGATCACCCAAGGGGTGGGTCGCACGCTCGGGATCCGCTTTGGAGAGGCCATTCGGGATGGCCGCTTGTCTTCCGCCCGCTACGCCCGGATGGTCCATTGCTGTGCCCTGTGCGACCAGTCCGACCGGTGCCTCACCTGGCTCGGCGCTCCGGGTCCTGGCTCCCGTTTCGCGCCGGATTTCTGTCCGAACGCCGCCGAACTCGACCACCTCGCGGCACGCGGAACCCCTCGGTCCGGGGCAGATAAACCTGTTTGACTGCGGCAGGCTTTCGCCCTATCACCCTGCCGTCGCAGCCGGGACAGGATCCCCGCACCGCGTCACACGCCCTGGCAGCCCCGCCAGGGATGCCGCCGCAAGCCGGCACCGTGCCCGGGTAGCTCAGGGGTAGAGCAGCGGATTGAAAATCCGCGTGTCGGTGGTTCAAATCCGCCCCCGGGCACCATCCCACATCCGGCGTGGATGATGTCGGCGTGGTACATGTTGCAGGGCGCGCGAGCTAGGGCGATCGCATAGCTTGCGAGAAGTGAGCGGCCGCCGGTGCCGACTTTGGGTCTTTGCTCGGCAAGCAGGAAAGATCCCGAAGCGTTGCCCGCAGCCGGCCCGGCGCGGGGCCGCCCTCCGGCAGCGCAGACAGCCAGGTGCGGTGGGAAGGTCGGGCTGCACCGCGGTCATCCTCGTGGTGCAGACAGCGGGCGCAGGGTGCCTCCCTGGGCCCGACCTGCCCGCACACCGCCATTACCGCAGATGGCAAGATCGGGGATGCTCAATTTGAGCACACGGGTCAAGCTATTGATATCAAACGTCCATGGCTTGAGCGTTAACCGGATTTCAACCGAGTCGCCGCCTCGAGCACCCCGGTCTGTCACGCTGCCTGAGCGAGGCGGGCGGCCCGGTTGTCCGGTCGCACATGGTGCGCCGCCCCGAGGACGGCAAGGACCGACGCGAGCAACAGGGCGGACGGCGGGAGGGGCACCGGGGCGATGCCGGTTCCGCCGGGAGTCGGGGTGACGGGAACCGAGATCGACAGGGCGTGCAGTTGGAACTCCCCGCGGCAGCCATAGTAGCAGGAGTACTGGTTCGGACCCATCCTGTGACCCTGGGCGTCGAAGAAGCTGTGGGTGATGTAGTCCGCCGGCATCGAGAAGCTGAGCCTGAGCTTGTCCACGAGCAGCCCCGGGGTGAACGTCAGGGTTCGGAGAGACAGCGACACCTGCGCCAGCCCGCTCGATCCGTCGAGAGTGGGCATCGAAATTCCCGCATGAACGAAACTGTCGCCCATCAGGTTCAGCGTCTGGACGATCTGATCGGCCCGGAACATCTCGATCCGAAAGAACGGGTGGACCTGCGGTCCGCCCGCATGAAGCCATGCCTTGTAGGCGTCGTTGTCGAAATTCTCGAACTCGGGCGCGTCCCGCGGGGGAAGCGGACTGGGTGTGGGTCCCGACACCATGATCCCGTCGAGGTAGCCCGAGATGGTCAGGCCGTTCAGAAGGAAGGGATCGCTGCCTGGCGCCTCGACGTTGAGTTCCACAGAGCTTCCGGCCCAGAGGTCCGCGGCCAGGTACTCCGGATCGAGATGGGAGTGCCCGAAGTCCGTCCTTGCCGTGAACCCGAGCGGGAGGACCGTCGCAGCCGTCGCCGGCACGGTGAGACACGCCGCCGCGGCCAGCGCGGCAAGAATCGTTTTCACTACAATGACCCCTCGTCGATGCGGGCGAAATCCCGCTGCACCGCCCATAACGATAGGCAGAGACCCGTTTCCCTGCAAGGGATTGCCGTTGCGGATGCACCATCCCGCACGACCGCAACCAGCAACGCAGCCGGACTCAGGCGCCCCCGCAGACCTCGCAGTCCGCCCGCCGCTTGGCGGTGATCGTCCGGGTTTCGCCCCAGAGCGCGTCGTAGATCATGAGCCGGCCGCGCAGCGGTTCGCCCGCCTGCGCGATCCACTTCACCGCCTCGACGGCGAGCATGGAGCCGAGCACGCCGGGCAGCGGGCCGGCCACGCCGGCCTCGGCGCAGGTGGGGACGAGGCCCGGGGCGGGATCCTGCGGGAAGACGCAGGCGTAGCAGGGGCCGCCCGAGGCGGGATGGTAGAGGCTGATCTGGCCCTCCCACTGGGTGATGGCGGCTGACAGGAACGGCAGGCCCCGAGCCACACAGGCCGCGTTGGCAATGCGGCGGGCGCGCAGGCTGTCGGTGCCGTCGATCACGAGGTCGTAGTCGGCGAAGAGGTCGTGCGCGATCTCCTCGGCGAGGTCGCGGTGGTAGGGACGGATGGTGACGTAGGGGTTGAGCGCGCGCATCGCGGCTTCGGCGGAGAACACCTTGGGCATTCCGGTGCGGGCGTCGGTATGGGCGATCTGGCGCTGGAGGTTGGTGTGGTCGACGGTGTCGCCGTCGATCACGCCGATGGTGCCCACGCCAGCGGCGGCAAGGTAGAGCAGAGCTGGCGAGCCGAGACCGCCCGCCCCGATCACGAGAACCCGCGCGGCCTTGAGGCGCTTCTGGCCAGTCCCGCCGATCTCGCGCAGCATGATGTGGCGAGCGTAGCGTTCGAGCTCGACCTCGGCGAAGGTGCCGGGTTTGGGCGGGGGCGGGTCAGCGCTGACCGGGTTCGCACGCGCCCGCAACGCCATCAGACCTTGCCGGTAGGCCAGCGCGAGACCGGCGATCCCCGCGAGGATCAGCCAGAGCGCAGGCGATTTGCCGGTCGCCTCGCGCAGCGTGTGCCCTTCGGGAAGCGCCACCTGCACGCCGAGGACGGCGACATAGAGAAGCCCGATCAGCATCCAGCGCGCCTGCAAGGGCAGCCTCAGCAGGTGCCCCAGCCCCCACAGGACGGCGGCAAGGCCGAGGACGAGGATCATGCCGTCCCCGTCGAACCGAACCCGCCTGCCCCGCGCGCGCTGCCGGAAAGGTCGTCGACCACCGTGAAGGCGGCCTTGACAACGGGCGCCACGACGAGCTGCGCGATGCGGTCACCGTGAGCGATGCGGTAGGGCTCGGCCCCGAGGTTGACGAGGAGCACACCAAGCGGTCCGCGATAGTCGCTGTCGATGGTGCCGGGCGTGTTCGGGAGCGTGATGCCGTGCTTGAGTGCCAGCCCCGAGCGCGGCCGCACTTGAATCTCGAACCCCGGCGGGATCTCGACGCGGAGGCCGCTGGGGACGATGCGCCGCTCCATGGGCGCGAGGAGGAAGCCCGTCTCGCGCGTCTCGGGCGGCAGGTTGGCGCGGATGTCGGCCCCCGCCGCGCCCGCGGTGGCGTAGACCGGCAGACCGAGCGTGCGGTCGGCCCAGTCCTCCCAGAGCGCGCGGATCAGGGGCGCGGTCACGTGAGCGCCCCGGTGATATGGGCCGCGATGCGCGCGGCGAGCCTCGTCGCGACCTGATCCTTGGCCATGCGCGGCCAGCTTTCGGCTCCGTCCGGGGTGATCAGCGTCACCGCGTTCTCGGTACCGCCCATGATGCCGGTCGCGGGGCTGACGTCGTTCGCCACGATCCAGTCGCAACCCTTGCGGGCGCGCTTGGCGGTGGCGTGGGCGATGAGGTCGTCAGTCTCGGCGGCGAAGCCCACGACGAGGCGCGGACGGTCGCTGGTCTTCTGCGAGACGGTGGCGAGGATGTCGGGGTTCTCGGCGAAGCTGAGCGAGGGCAGCGCGCCGCCGGGGGATTTCTTGATCTTCGATGCCCCGGCATTGGCCACGCGCCAATCGGCCACCGCCGCCGCGAAGACGGCCGCGTCGGCCGGAAGCGCGGCCTCGACCGCCGCCAGCATCTCGGCCGCCGTCTCGACACGCACCACCTTGACGCCGGCGGGGGGCGGCACCGACGCCGGGCCGGTCACGAAGGTGACGAAGGCGCCGAGTGCCGCGAGCGCGCGGGCGAGAGCGGCGCCCTGCGCGCCCGAGGAGCGGTTGGCGATGTAGCGCACCGGGTCGATGGGTTCGTGCGTCGGGCCGGAGGTGACAAGAATGTGCCGGCCAGCGAGCGGCCCGGCGGCGAGCGCGGCCTCTACTGACGCGGCGATCGCCTCGGGTTCGGCCATCCGGCCCGGGCCGAACTCGCCGCAGGCCATCGCGCCCTCGTCGGGGCCGACCGTCAGGATGCCGTCGGCGGCGAGGGTGGCAAGATTGCGCTGCGTGGCCGGGTGCTGCCACATCCGCACGTTCATCGCCGGCGCGATCAGGACGCGCTTGTCGGTTGCCAACAGGAGCGTGGAGGCCAGGTCGTTGGCGAGCCCGCAGGCCATCTTGGCCATCAGGTCGGCGGTCGCCGGGGCCACCACGACGAGGTCGGCGGAGCGGCTGAGTTCGATATGGCCCATCTCGGCTTCGTCGGTGAGGTCGAAGAGGTCGCGGTAGACCTTCGAGGCGGCGAGCGCGGAGGCCGAGAGCGGGGTCACGAACTCCTCCGCCGCCTTCGTCAGGACCGGCGTCACCTCGGCGCCCCGGTCGCGCAGGCGGCGGATCAGTTCCAGCGCCTTGTAGGCCGCGATCCCGCCGCCGATGATGAGGAGTATCCGCCTGCCCTGAAGCATCCCGCGCGCCTCGCTTGTCGCTTCACACGGTTCTAGGCCACGCGCCGCGGGGAGGGAAGCGCGCGGATCGCACAGACGGTGTTGAGGCGGCCCCGTCGCAGGCGACGGGAGGCCCCCCTCCCCACGAGGGGGAGCGGAGTCGCGGGCGGGACTCGGCGGCCTAGCGGAAAGCGAGGCAGGGGTCCTCGCGTTCGGCCGGTGGCGTCACCAGCCAGAGGTCGAAGGGCACATCGCCATCGGTAGGGGCCTCGAACTGGCCGATGGCGAGGGTGGTGACCTCGGGTGCGGCGGCGAGGAGGTAGGGTATCAGCCCGCGGTCGCGCCGGGCGTGGCCGTTTCCGGTGA
>CAZOHN010000205.1:0-6394 GCA_964579325.1 uncultured Rhodobacterales bacterium | reverse complement strand
GGCTCTTGATCTTCTTCTCGACCTGCAGGACCGACATCTCGCCCTGCATCAGGCCATAGACCTTCTCCAGCCGCTCGGCGACGGAGAGGGTCTCCAGAAGCTCCTGCTTCTGCTTGACGTCGACGCCGAGGTGGCCGGCAACGAGGTCGGCGAGCTTGGCCGGCGCGCGGGTTTCGGCGACGGCGGCAAGCGCCTCCTCGGGGATGTTCTTCTTGATCTTGGCGTAGCGCTCGAATTCCTCGGCGACCGACCGCACCAGCGCCTCGATCACGTCGGCTTCGCCGGGCACCTCGTCGAGCGCATCGGCGCGGGCCTCGAAGAAGTTGTCGTTCTTGAGGTACTGCGTGATCTTCACCCGGCGCCGCCCCTCGACCAGCACCTTGACGGTGCCGTCGGGCAGCTTGAGGAGTTGCAGCACGTTTGCCAGCACGCCGGTCTTGTAGATGCCCTCGGTGCGAGGATCGTCCTCGGTCGGGTCGATCTGGCTTGCAAGCATGATCTGCTTGTCGTCGCCCATGACTTCTTCGAGCGCCCGCACGGATTTCTCGCGCCCGACGAAGAGCGGCACGATCATGTGCGGGAACACCACGATGTCGCGCAGCGGCAGGACCGGGTAGCTGTGGTTCAAGGGTTCTTGCATGGCGTTTCCTTGGTTCTCGCAGGAAGGCCCGGCCCCGGCATGGCGGCCCTTGTCCTTCCCCGACAGCCTCAATACTTGGGACGCTCCGACCCCTGTTTCAACCAGATCGGCTACGCACGATTGACCGAGAATGACTCGGGGCGCAGGAAGGGGCAAGAACCGATCCCGGAGAATGTGAGAAATTCTCCGTCGCGATCTGCGGGACAGGCAGCGCCGGGGTCAGCCGTGCCGCAGCGTCAGGGCGTCCGCGCATTCGGGGAACAGCGCAACGAGAATGCGGCGGGCGACGGCGAGCGCGTCGTCCAGGCTCATGCCCCGTTCGGAGAGATAGAGTTGCAGCCACAGGCCGTCGGTCAGCGCCTCGATCCCGGCTGCGATCTCGGCCGCCTGCCCGGGATCACGATCAAGTGCGGCAAGGAGATCGCGACAGGCCGCAAGCAGCGCCTCCGAACGCGCGCGGTCGTATCGCCCGGAGATCTCGGCATAGAGCGGCCGCGCGCTCGCCTCGCCCCAGAACGCGTGCCAGATTACCTGTGCCTGCCGCGAACAGACCTCGAGCGTGAAGTCTGCCGCCACCAGGGCCGCCAGCCGTGCTGCCGGATCGTCGGGCGCACCCGCCAGCGCCGCCCGCCAGTTCGCCTCGTAGCGCGCATAGTGCCGGTCGAGCGCGGCGGCAAGCAGGCCCTCCTTGTTCTGGAAGTAGAATACCGTGATGCCCTGGCTCAGACCCGCCTCGCGCGCCACCGTGGCGAGCGTCGTGCCCGCCAGCCCGTTCCTGGCGATCGAGCGCAGCGTCGCGTTGATGATCTGCTCGCGCCGCCGCGCGGCGTTTTCCGTGCGTTCCTTCCTCGGTCGCGACCCCGCGGCCGACACTGGATCGGGCATGGCTTCTCCTTTGCTCCGTCGACGGCAAGCATTGCGTGGCCGGGGCGCTTGTCAATGGGCGGTCCGCAGGATAGTTTGATTGAGCGCTCAATTTATCCATGTGAGTCCCATGTCGCTCGACCAGGCCACCCCGCCCGCCCTCACGGCACATGCCCGCGCCGCGATCCGGCGCTGGGACAATGACCATTTTCTGCACCCTTGGGAGGACATGGGACCCGATGACGCCGACCGGATGGTGGCCGCCGGCGGTGACGGCATCCATCTGGTAGATGCCGAGGGCCGGCGCTTCATCGACGGGCCGGGCGGCATGTGGTGCGTCCAGATCGGCTACGGGCGGCGCGAGATGGCCGAGGCGATCGGGGCTCAGGCTTTGCGGCTGGCCTACCACAGCCCCTGGACCTTCGCCTCGGAACCCTCTGCCGTTCTGGCCCGCAAGCTGGCGGCAATGGCGCCGGGCGACCTGAACTCGGTGTTCTTCACCACAGGCGGCTCCTCGGCCGTCGACACCGCGCTGAGGTTCGCACAGTTCTACAACAACCTGCGGGGCCGGCCCGGCAAGAAGCTCTTCCTCGCGCGCGAGCGCGGTTATCATGGGTCGACCTACCTCGCGGCCTCCGTCACCGGAAAGGACCGCTTCGACAGCCCGATGGACATGGCCCGCGATCTGGTACGCTTCTTGCCAGACGTGAACCCGCTGCACCGCCCCGAGGACATGACGCTGGCAGACTGGGGCGACGCCAAGGTCGAGGACCTCGCCCGCGCGATCCGTGAGGAAGGCGCCGACCGCATCGCCGCCTTCATCGCCGAGCCGATCCTGGCTTCGGGTGGCGTGATCGTGCCGCCCGACGGCTACTTCGCTCGTTGCCGGGCGCTCTGCGCCGAGAACGACATCCTGTTCATCGCCGACGAGGTGGTGACGGGCTTTGGCCGGCTGGGCCACTGGTTCGCCTCGGAGGCCGTTTTCGGCGTCGTCCCCGACATCATCACCTGCGCCAAGGGCCTGACCTCGGGCTACCTGCCGCTTGGCGCGGCGATCGTCTCGGACCGGCTTCTCGACGAGATTTCCGGGCCCGACCGGGACGGGGTGATGTTCAAGAACGGCTATACCTATTCGGGCCACCCGGTCTGCTGTGCGGCCGCGTTGAAGAACATCGAGATCATCGAGCGCGAGGGACTGCTGGAGCATGTCCGGGCGATCACGCCGCACTTCCAGGCACGGCTCCACGCCCTTGGCCGCCACGAGATCGTGGGCGACACCCGCGGCATGGGGCTTCTGGGCTGCGTCGAGGGCATCTCGCGGCCTGACCTCGCGGAGGAAAAGCGGCTGGCCATCGACCTCGAATTCGGCAAGCGCGTGGATGCCGCCTGCGAGGCGCGGGGGCTGATCGTCCGGCCGATCCTGAACATGTGCGTGTTCTCTCCGCCGCTTGTCATAACGACGGCCCAGATCGACACGATGTTCGACATCCTCGACGAAGCCATCGCAGAGGTGCAGGCGACGATGATGTGACCGCACAAGCGGGATCACAACGGTGGCCTCCGCCCTTGTCGGGATGAGGCCACCGCTCCATATTCAACCCATGCTTCGCGCCCTCCTCATCCCGGCCCTGCTCGCCGCCCTCTACGCCCTCGTCATGTGGCGTTTCTCGGTCTGGCGGACCGCGAAGGAGCTTGACGCGCGCTCGACCCTGCTGGCCGATCCGCGCCTCAAGGTGATGACCGACCGGCTGGCGACTGCGCTCGACCTCGACCGGATCAAGGTCCATATCTACGAGATCGACCCGGTGAATGGTCTCGCAGCGCCCGATGGCCGCATTTTCCTGACGCGCGGCTTCTACGAGCGTTACCGGCAGGGCGACGTGAGCGCCGAGGAGATGGCAAGCGTGATCGCGCATGAGTTGGGCCACGTAGCACTTGGCCATACCCGCCGGCGGATGATCGACTTCTCGGGCCAGAACGCGGTGCGCACAGCGCTCGCGCTGTTCCTGTCGCGCTTCCTGCCGGGGATCGGGGTGATCATCGCGAACGCACTCACCAGCCTCGTTGCGGCGCGCATGTCGCGCAACGACGAGTACGAGGCGGATGCCTATGCCGCCGCCCTTCTCACCAAGGCCGGGATCGGAACCGGGCCGCAGAAATCGCTGTTCCGCAAGCTGGAAGACCTGACAAAGTCGCGGGCCGGAGCGATGCCCGCGTGGCTTCTGTCGCACCCCAAGGTGGACGAGCGGATCGGGGCAATCGAGGCGCTGGAAGCCAAGTGGACCGCTGTGGGCCCGGCCCTGCCGCCGGGCTGATCAGCCCGCCGCCAGCGCCTTTCCCAGCCGCGGGAGCCCGGCCTTCTTCATCAGGCGACGAATGTCCCACGGCGCGCCCGACAAGCGCTCGGCTTCCGCCCTGACCCTTTCGGCCGCGCGCGAAACAGCGCCCGCATCTCGCGCGCTCAGGTCGAGCAGGAACCCGTCGGGGTCGGAGCGCCCGATCCCCTCCTCGGCCAGCAGGTTGCGCGGAAAGTCCTGCGCGTTGAAGGTCACGATCACCTCGGCCGACCCGGCGATGGCCGCCGCGAGGACGTGAACGTCGGCGGGGTCGGGCAGCCAGAGCCGTGCTTCGAGGTCGGGCGCGACCGGCACCTCGGCGCGCGGCCAGCGGGCGCGCACGAGCGCGATTTCACCCCGCGCCTGCGCTTCGGCGGCAGGCCCGAGCTTGCCGGCCGCACGCGCCCATTCCTCAAGGAGCCGCGCCGACCAGAGCGGTTCGAACAGCCCCTCCGACGCAACGCCCAGCAACACCTCGCGCAGGACCGTGGGATACAGCACGCAGGCGTCGAGGACAGCCTTCACGCGGTGATCCTGAAGGTCAGCGCCTTGAGGTATCCCGATTCCGGCAAGGCCGGGTGCAGCGGGTGGTCGGGGCCGGCGAAGCCGGTGTGGATCAACTGCGCCTGCCGCCCGGCCCGGCCGATGCCCCGGACGCAGGCAAGGCGGAACTTCGCGAGGTCGGCGGCATGGCTACAGGAGCAGAGCGTGAGGAATCCCCCCGTCTCGACCAGCGGTGCGGCCTTGTGCGCGACTTTCTCGTAGGCGCGCAGGCCCGCTTCGAGGGCGGGTTTCGAGGGCGCGAAGGCAGGCGGGTCGCAGACCACGAGGTCGAAGCGCGCGCCTTCGGATGCTAGTGCGCCAAGGACGTCGAAGGCATCGCCCTGCCGCGTCGCGAAGCGGTCGGCAACGCCGGTGCGCACGGCCCCCTCGGCCGCCAGCGTCAGCGCCGGGGCCGATCCGTCCACCGCAAGGGCCGAGGCCGCGCCACCGGCCAGCGCAGCCAGTGCGAAGCCGCCGACATGCGAAAAGACGTCGAGAACCCGCGCCCCCTGGGCCAGCCGCGCCACGAAGGCGTGGTTGTCGCGTTGGTCGAAATAGAGCCCGGTCTTCTGGCCGCCCATGAGGTCGGCCCGGTAGATCGCGCCGTTCATCGGCACGTCGATCACGCCGGGCGCCTCTCCCACCAGAACGGCCGTCTCCTCCGGCAACCCTTCGAGCACCCGCGCGCGGCCAGTGCCGTTCTTCACCACCGTCGTGACGCCCGCCACCTCGATCAGCGCCGCTGCGAAATCCTCCGACAGCACATCGGCCCAGGCGGCGTTCGGCTGGAACACGGCGACGTCTCCGAAGCGGTCGATGACGACACCGGGGAAACCGTCCGCCTCGGCATGGACGAGGCGGTAGTGCGGGCCGGGATAGAGCCGTTCGCGCAACGCCAGCGCCACCCGCAGCCGCGCGGCGATCCAGGCGCGGTCCACGATGGCCTCGGGATCGCGGTCGAGCATGCGCGCGAGCAGCTTCGATGCAGGGTTGACCGCAACGAGGCCGATCGGTGTGCGGCCGGCATCCTCGAGCACCGCGATGGTGCCGGGGGCGAGCGCCTTCGTGCGGCGGTCGGTCACCACCTCGTTGTCGTAGGCCCAGGGGTGCCCGTGCCGCAGGCGGCGGGCGTCGGTTTCGGGCTTGAGCCGGATGGTGGGGCGGGTTCTGTCGGTCGTGCTGTCGGTCATGGCCCCCGCTTACGCCGCGCGCGCCCCCCGCGAAAGGGGGCGCGCGTCACATCAGGCCGTGCGGCCGCGCCCAGCCGGAACCGGCCGACCCGACAGGCGGGCGACGAGAGCGGTGAAGAGGGCCGAGATCGTCTCGGCGCGCAGCCGCCGCGCCTCGCATTCGATGGCGTAGTGGTCGACGGTGTCGGGGTAGAGGTCGGTGGTAGTCTTGGCCTTGGCCATTGTGCGTCTCCTTGCCGGTGCCTGTTCCGGCCTTGGTCCGTTGCGGACCGTGCGGGTCTCCCTGCGTGCTAAACTGGGCGTGGCGGACGGTCTGGACCAGACCCGCTTGGGAAGCCCCGCCATGCACCACAGGCAAGGCTTCTGCATGCGTCGCCTCGGCGCGCCATGGACTTGTTAGCGCTAACTGACTATCATGCCGGCAAACCCGAAAGACCAGCAGCAAGGACCGGCCCCATGGCCCTGAACCCGACCCTCGAAGCCGTCACCGCCCGCATCGTCGCCAGAAGCCGCGACCGCCGGGAGGGCTATATGTCCCGCATCGCGGCGGCGGCCGACGCGGGCGTCGCGCGGGCGCATCTGTCCTGCGGCAACCAGGCCCACGCCTATGCTGCGATGGGGGCGGACAAGGCCCCGCTGGCGGAAGGGAAGGCGCCGAACCTCGGGATCGTGACCGCCTACAACGACATGCTGTCCGCGCATCAGCCGTACGAGCGCTTCCCCGACCTGATCCGCGCCGCCGCGCGCCGGGCCGGTGGAACCGCGCAGGTCGCGGGCGGGGTGCCGGCGATGTGCGACGGCGTCACCCAGGGCCAGACCGG
>CAZOHN010000204.1:0-6422 GCA_964579325.1 uncultured Rhodobacterales bacterium | reverse complement strand
CGGCCTGCAGGCCTCGCTCCGCGTCGGCCGCCTGATGGACGAAGGCCGCGCCGCACCCGAGATGATCTCCCTCATCAAGCGCAACAACTGCGGCAAGGCCCTCGATATCGCCCGCCACGCCCGCGACATGCACGGCGGCAACGGCATCCAGGAGGACTACCAGGTGTTCCGCCACATGGCGAACCTCGAGACGGTGAACACCTACGAGGGCACCCACGACGTCCACGCCCTTATCCTCGGCCGCGCCCAGACCGGCCTGCAGGCGTTCTTCTGAGGCGGCAAGCGGATCGTCTCCGCCACCGACCCCGAACCGGCCGCCCCGCAAGGGTGCTGCCCGCGTGCATTTCGCGGCTTGACATGCAGGTATTTACCTGCATAACTCGACCTCAGGAAGCGGGCTGACCCAATGCACTCCGACAAGGTCTTCAAGGCACTGGGCGACCCGACCCGCCGACGGCTGCTCGACCTGCTCTGCGAGAAGAACGGGCAGACCCTCGGCCAGCTCTGCGAGAACCTCGAGATGACCCGGCAATCCGCCACCCAGCATCTCGAGTTGCTCGAGGCGGCCAACCTCGTGACCACGGTCCGACGTGGCCGGGAGAAGCTGCATTTCATCAACCCCGTGCCGCTGCACGAGGTCTACGAGCGCTGGGTGCGGAAGTTCGAGGTCCAGCGGCTCAGGCTGCTGCACGACCTCAAGACCGAACTCGAGGGAGACGGACGATGACCACAGAAACGATCAGCTTTGTCTACGTGACCTACATCCGCTCGACGCCGCAAAAGGTGTTCGAGGCCATCACCAGGCCCGAGATCTCCAGGCTCTACTGGGGGCACGAGAACGTCTCCGACTGGCAGCCGGGTTCGAAGTGGCAGCATATCCGCGCCAACGACGAACGGAGCGTCAACCTCGTCGGCAAGGTCATCGAGGTCTCGCCCCCGACCCGCCTTGTCGTCAGCTGGACCAACGCATCCCAGGAAGCCGACCCCGAAAGCTACAGCCGCGTGACCTTCGAGATCGCGGAATACGACGACATGGTCCGCCTGACCGTCAGCCACGACGACCTCGTCGCCGGCAGCGGCATGGCGACCGGCGTCACCCGGGGCTGGCCGATCGTCCTGTCCAGCCTGAAATCCCTGCTGGAGACCGGCGAGGCCATCGACATCTTCGCAAAGCCCAGGGCGGCCTGACCGCCCGGCACGCCAGCCCACGATCCCCGCCATCCGGAGACCCACCATGCCCCGACCCTACACCGGCGGCTGCGCCTGCGGCGCGGTCCGGTTCGAAACGCGCCACCAGCCGATCTTCCAGAACCACTGCCAGTGCCGCGACTGCCAGAAGCGAAGCGGCACGGGCCATGGGTCCTACCTGACGTTTCCGCGCCGCGCCGACGCCCGCCTTACCGGTGAGGTGACGACGTGGCAGGTTGCGGGCGACAGCGGGACGATCAAGACCCATGCCTTCTGCCCGACCTGCGGGACCCAGGTCCACCTGACCTTCGATTCCATGCCCGACCTGATCGCCGTCCCCGCGTCCAGCCTCGACGACCCGGGCCGCTTCGCACCGCAGGCGGTCACCTTCGCGACGCGCGGCCACGAATGGGACGTGCTGTCCCCGTCATTGCCGACCTTCGCGCGGATGCCTTCGGAGTAGGGCCTGCCGGCAGCGATCCCGACGGCTCCGGCCGGATAACCGCCGCCTGTACCCCGTGGCACCGAGGTCCCGGACCAGCTTCCACGGCCCCCGGTTCCACCACCCCCGGGACGGCGGCCCTGAGACAACAGCCCGGGATCGAATGCCCGGAAGCGAACACCCGGAGTCAGATGCCCGCGCACCGCCTTCCGGCCATGCGCGGCTCGGCCGACCGCCGGCCTCTGGCTCTGCCCGCCGCGAACGGGCGGACCGACTGCACCGTTGTCACGTTATCGCGGGGGACTTCCATGGTCTTTCGCGGCAAGGCGCTCCGGGGTCGGGGAAGCCTCATGGGCGCACCCACGGGTGCACCACGAGCGCTCCCACGGGCGCACTCAAGGCTCGCCGACGCGCGCACCCCCAGCGACACTCCCCGGGGGGGGCCACCGGAGCCTCCAGGGGCACCCATGGGTCCATCCCCCGGTTACCGGCGAACGGCCCTGCACGACGCCCGCGCCCTGAACCGCGGGCGCGCCGGAACAGGCTGCCGGCGTTCTCCCGGTTCCCTTGGTCTCGGCAACGGCGTCTTGTGCCGGGCAAATATAGGGTATACCCCTACCCCTATGTCACACCTCTCCAACGCCGATCCGAAACTCATCGCCCGCGTTCGCCGCATCAGGGGCCAGGTCGAGGCCGTCGAACGCGCGCTCGAGGCCGGCTCGCCCTGTGGCGAGGTGCTGAACCTCGTCGCCTCGATCCGGGGGGCCGTGACCGGGCTCACCGCCGAACTGATCGAGGATCACATCCGCGAACACATCCTCAACCCCGACGACGACGGGCAGCGTGCGCAGGGCGCGCAGGACCTCATCGACGTCATCAGGACCTACATGAAATGACCGCATCCGCCCACCTCGCCAGCCCCCACGACCACGTCTTCCTCGGCGACCGGCACCAGCGCAACGAACGCCGCACATGGCTCGTGATCGCCATCACCGCAACCATGATGGTGGCCGAGATCGTGGCCGGGAACATCTACGGGTCGATGGCGCTGGTGGCCGACGGCTGGCACATGTCCACCCATGCCGGCGCGATGCTGATCGCCGCGCTGGCCTACGCCTATGCCCGGCGGCACGCGCGGAACACCCGCTTCAGCTTCGGTACCGGCAAGATGGGCGATCTCGCCGGGTTCGCCAGCGCCGTCGTCCTCGCGCTGATCGCCCTGCTCATCGGCTGGGAAAGCCTGACGCGGCTCTACAGCCCGGTCACGATCAGCTTCCCGCAGGCGATCTCGGTCGCTGTCGTCGGTCTCACGGTGAACCTGCTCTGCGCCTGGCTGCTGCGGGACGAACCGCACGGGCATCCTGGGCACGGGCATCATGGGCATGGGCATCATGGGCATGGGAATCTCCACGCGCAGCATGGGCATCGGCACCACGGGCATGGGCACCACGGGGATGGGCACCACGGGCATCAGCACGCCCACCCGGCCCCGGCCCACGACCATCACGCGCACCACGACCACGACGAAGGGCACACCCACGGCCACCCCGCGCAAGACCACGGCACCGCCCCCCGCGCCCCCGCCCGCGACAACAACCTGCGCGCCGCCTACCTGCATGTGCTGGCCGATGCCCTGACCTCGGTGCTCGCGATCGTCGCCCTGGTGATGGGGAGCATCTACGGCTGGAACTGGATGGACCCCGCGATGGGCATCGTCGGCGGCCTGGTCATCGCGCGGTGGTCCTGGGGGCTGATCCGCGACACCGGTGCCGTCCTGCTCGACTACGCGCCCGAGGGCGATGACCTCCCCCACGAGATCCGCGCCGCGCTCGAGACCGGGTCCGACCGGATCACCGACCTGCACATCTGGCAACTCGGCCCGGGCCATCATGGCGCCATCGTCTCGATCCGCTCCGAAAGCCCCCAGCCGCCCGCCGCCTACAAGGCCCGCCTCGCCCGCATCGCCGAATTGTCGCACGTGACGGTCGAGGTCGAGGGCGCCCATGCCTGAGCACCGCGTTGCGCCGCCAAAGGGTTGAAATCCGGTTAATGCGCGAAGCTTTTCTGCTTTATATCAATAGCTTGACCCTTCTGCTCAAACCTGAGCAGGCCCGGCCGGCCCGGTCTGAAAGCCGGCTGAACGCAACGGGGCGGGCATCGCTGCCCGCCCCGCCTGTGGTCCCATCGCCGGTCTCAGTTCGGCACGATTTCCGAGGTAGGCCGCGGCGTCGCGGCGGTCTCGGGCGGCAGGTTCGGCAGGGTCACCGGGGGCACCGCGCCGGTGAGGCTGTCGAGGAAGGCCACGATCTGGTCGGCTTCCTGATCGCTCAGGTCCTCGCCCAGCTGCGATTCAGCCATGATCTGCACCGCGACCTTGAGGTCCCAGACCTTGCCCGAGTGGAAGTAGGGCGCGGTCACGCCGACGTTGCGCAGCGGCGCCGCCCGGAACACGTAGTCATCGTCCACCGTCTCGGTCACGGCAAACCGGCCGCGGTCGCCCGGCGGCAGGATGTCCGCGCCGGGCTTCTCGATCAGCCCGAACGGATAGTAGCCGTCGCCGCCAAGGTTCACGCCCGCATGGCACGCCACGCAGCCCTTCTCCACGAACAGCGCCAGCCCCGCCTTCTGGTCGGCATCCAGAGCGTCGAGGTTCCCGTTGAGGTAGCCGTCGAACGGCGCGGGCGTGATCAGCGTCGCCTCGAAGGCCTCGATCGCCTTCGCCATGTTGTCGAAGGTCACCGGATCGGCCTCGCCCGGGAAGGCAGCGGTGAACCACTCCACGTACTTCGGCATCGACGACAGCGTCGCCACCACGTTCGCCGGCGTGTTCGCCATCTCGACGCCCGCCTGCACCGGCCCTTTCGCCTGCGCCTTGAGGTCATCGGCCCGGCCGTCCCAGAACTGGGCCGGGTTCAGGACCGCGTTGAGAACGGTCGGCGAGTTGCGCGGGCCCTTCTGCCAGCCGTGGCCGACCGAGGTCTCCATGTTGTCGTCGCCGCCGGTCGTGAGGTTGTGGCACGAGTAACACGAAAAGACGCCCGAGGCGGACAGGCGCGGATCGAAGAACAGCGCCTTGCCGAGGTCGATCTTCTCGGGGGTGATGGGGTTGTCCGCCACCGACGGGATGGTGGACGGCAGGGCGACGAAGGACTCCAGGGCCATGTCGCGCAGGTCTTCCGCAAACGCAGGGCAGCCTATTCCGCTGGTCGCCAGCAGCGCTGCGGTCAGAACGCGTTTCATCGATCTCTCCAGTTCTCACAGTTCACTCGCGCGATCCGGGAACTCTCTAGCATCCCGACATCCCCAGTGACGTGATTTGGATCAATTCCAGATCGCATCGTTTCCCGACCGGCGCGCTCTTGCACGCTGGCGAGGGCCGGTCGGTTCTGGTAACGTTGTTCTTGGGGACATCGGGCGGTAACGGGCCCGCAACACATCAGTCTGTAACGATGTTGATATCGCCGGTGGTCGGTCCGGCGTCGGGTCTGGGAACATGAAGTTCGAAAACGTACAGGCCTTGCGTCATGGCTGACGTGACGCTGGGGATCATGGATGGGCTCGACGACATCGGCGAGGCGCGCGGCGCCTTCGAGCGCCTCGGGTCCCGCCATGCCGCACTCTTCGTCGACGAGAGCCCCAAGGTCCTGCTCGTCACCTTCGAGCGGATGGACATCATGGCGCTGCGCGGGGTCGACGTGCCGCTCGGGCTGGGGATCGCCGACCGGCACGGCTGGTCGCTCCTGACGCTCCTTGCCAAGTCCGAATCCGGGTGGCGCGACGCAAGTGTCTACGGCTACCTCGATCGCCTCGTCGACGACGGATTCTTCGAGGATTTCGACCGGGTTGTATTCTACGGATCGGGACTGGCGGGCTATGCCGCCGCGACCTTCTCGGTCGTCGCGCCCGGCTCGACCGTGGTGGCCCTCGCCCCGCGCGCCACTCTCGATGCGGGCCGCGCCCGATGGGACGGACGCCACAGCCGCCTGCGCCGGGCAGATTTCTCGAGCCGCTACGGCTATGCCCCCGACATGCTCGATGGCGCGGCCGAGGCCTTCGTGATCCACGACCCCTGGGAGATCGAGGATGCGATGCATGCCTCGCTCTTCCGCGGTGACCATGTCCACAACATCGGCTTCCGGGGCATAGGCCCCGACCCGGAAGCAACGCTGCGGGCGACGGTCACGCTGGTGCCGCTGATCGAGGCAGCCTGCGAGGGGCGGCTCACGGTCACCCATGCCGCGCAACTCTGGCGCGCGAGGCGCAATCACGCGCCGTGGCAGCGGCTCGTGCTCGAGCGCGCCGAGGACCGCGGCCGGCCGGCGCTCGTGATGCAGCTTTGCCGCCATGTCGTCGCGCGGTCCAACAGTCGCCGCTTCGCCCGGCGGCTTGCGGAACTCGAAGCCGGCATCAAGCCCGGCGGCATCGCGCTGGGCTGATCCGCGACAGCTAGAGACCGCCCTCGCGCACCAGAAACGCGACGACCTCCTCGACGCCGGACCCCGCGCGCAACGAAGCCATCACGAAAGGCCGACCGCCCCGCGCCGTCGTCGCGTCGGACCGCAGCAGGCCGGGGTCGACGCCGACATGCGGCGCGAGGTCGACCTTGTTGATAACCAGAAGGTCCGACCGTGTCACACCCGGCCCCTTCTTGCGGGGAATGTCCTGACCTGCGGCGGTGTCGATCACATAGATCGTGAGGTCGGCAAGTTCCGGGCTGAAGGTCGCCGCGAGGTTGTCGCCGCCCGACTCGATGAAGATCACGTCGAGGTCGGGCAGGCGCGCCTTGAGGTCG
>CAZOHN010000203.1:0-6423 GCA_964579325.1 uncultured Rhodobacterales bacterium | reverse complement strand
AGGCCGCTGCCACCGAAACGTTTCAATCCACGCCCCCGCGGGGGGGGCGACAGGGGCGCGTAGGGACCAACCGGCCGGCTGTCATGTTTCAATCCACGCCCCCGCGGGGGGGGCGACAGGAGCGCAGCTTGACCGGCGAGCAGCTCAAGCAGTTTCAATCCACGCCCCCGCGGGGGGGGCGACGCCTGCACGTCTGGATGCTGGGTCACCGTGCCCGGTTTCAATCCACGCCCCCGCGGGGGGGGCGACTGCTTCGCCTCTAAACGATTGACAAAGAACTACAACATCACTGCCCGGTGCGAATGCACCGAGGATCGGCGTAGAGGCACCTGCAAGCAGCGATCCGCGAACCCTAGCCTATTGAAAATCTGCGATAAAGGGCTCGTGCGAAAGACCCCGCAAAATTGCGATCGCTTCCGGTTCGCGCGACCGCTCACACAATGAGCGGCCCGTCGAAATCGACCGCCGGCTTGGCGCCCACATGCTCGACCTTCCGCTTGGCGTTGGCCCCTAGATAATAGAACCGCAGACTATCGCTCTCAGGCTCGATCTCGGCCAGCAGCCGCCCCTTGAGCGTTGCCCACTGGACCGGGTCGACCTCGCACTCGAAAACCGAGTATTGCACCCGCTGACCCCAATCGAGACAGGCCTTGGCCACGCGCCGCAGCCGCCGCCGGCCCGCCGGTGTGGTCGTCGCGACATCGTAGGAGACCAGCACCAGCATCGCTCACTTCCAGACGAAGGGTGGATAGCCGTCGAGATCGCCGCGCAAATGCCGGGCCAGAAGCTGCGCCTGCAAATGTGGCAAGAGCCCGATCGTCGCCGTCTCGCCCAGGAACTCGTGCCGCAGCTCCTCCCGCTTGCGTTCCTGATACGCGATCAGCACCGCCTTGCGTCCGTCATCGGTCATGGTGACGGCCCCATTCTCCTGCCGCCTGAAGTCCGCAGCACCCAACTGCCGGCGGTTGACCAGGGAGAGGACCAGACGATCGGCGAACCACGGCCGAAACTCCTCGCAGAGATCGAGGGCCAGGCTCGGCCGCCCAGGCCGATCGCGATGCAGAAAGCCCACGGCCGGATCGAGGCCCGAGACTTCGAGCGCCGAGCGACAGTCGTGGACGAGTAGCGTGTAGATGAACGACAAGAGCGCGTTGAACGGATCGAGCGGCGGCCGCCTGGAACGGCCGTTGAAGCGAAGCCCTGGCTCCTCGACCAGCACGAGGTGATCGAGCACCGCGAAATAGGCGGCCGCCGCCTCGCCTTCGAGACCGCGCAACCCGTCCGTCCCGCTCGCCTGCTCCGCCCGCCGCGCGATGTCGGTGAGCCGGCCCACTGTCTGCTCCAGGCGCCGCACCTGCTCAGGCACAAGTCGCTCGCGATAGTCGCGCAAGCCGCGCCGCAACACCGCCCTCTGGTTCAACGTCTTGCCGATGACCACACTGCGCACGAGGGCCGCACACCCCGGCTCGTCGTCGCTCCGCCGGTACTGCTCCCGCCTGAGCAGCACGTTGCCCGCCACCGGCCCCTCGACCCGGGCCAGGAAACGCCCGGTCTCGCTCGTGAACGCGACCGTCACCCCGCTCTCGGCGCAGAATCCCATGAGCTGCGGGCTCATCGCCACCTGTCCCATGCCGACGATCCCGCCGATCGTGTGGATGGGCACGCGCGCCTTCTCCACCCGCTCGACCGAGACCACGACATTCGCCCCATCCTTCGACAGGTAGCTGCCCTGGCTGGTGACGTAGAGTGTGTTCAGGTGCCGGCGCACAACGACTCCCCGGCGTCGCCATCCTCGATCCGCCGATGCAGCCAGCGCGTCACCGAAGGCGGCTTCTCCATGCGCTTCGGCCGGCAGAGCAGCGCGAGCGAGCAGGTATCACACCGCTTTGACTCATAGACCGCGGGCGGCGTCACCCGGGCGGCCAGCATCGCCTTGACCCCCTCGATCACCTCGAGCGTCAGCCGCCTGAGCTCGTCGTCGATCGCCACCACCAGCCGCCGCCGCGTCTTGCCGTAGAAGAGCGACCCCTCCGGCACCGACTGCCCGGTCATCGCTTCGAGGCAAAGCGCCTGGGCGGCCAGTTGCACCTCGTCCGCCCGATGCGCCTTCGGCCGCCCGCGCTTGTACTCGACCGGATAGGCCCGCCAGGGGCCAGTGCCCTCCCGGTACCACTCGACCACATCGGCCACCCCGGCAATGCCGAGCGCAGGTGCCGCCAACGGCAGCGACCGGCTCACCCGCGAGCCCTTGCGACTGGCCGTCCCCGGCACATCCGCCCGCTCGTGCAACAGCCGCCCCTCCACCGTCGCCACATTCTCGGCCCAGACCCGCTCCAAATGAATGAGCGCGCACTGCCGGGGGCAGAACAGCCAGTGCTGCAAGGCCGAGAGCGGAATCGGATCGGGCTCCTCCAAGGCGGCTCACTCCAAAAGGCGCAGCAGCCGCACCCCCTCGGGCATGCCGCCCTCGTCGACCTCGACCCGATAATCCCCGAACGCCCGCGCCGGCCGGTCTTCCGCCCGCCGATCGTCCGAAGGCCGCACGCGCACCCGCTCGAACAGCTTGTGCGCCGGCGCCCGGCCCAAGGGGCTGTCGTGCTCGAACACATAAAGCCCACGCGTCGCCATCTCGCCCCGCGCCGCCGACCGGTCATGCTCGAACATGCTGATCAGGGCCTCCCACAGCAGCTCCAGATCCCCCTGGTCGAAGCCCGTCCCCTTGGTCGCGTCACCCGCCAGATGTGCCGAGACATAGCCGTGCGCCCGATAGAGCCCGTAGGGCACCAGGAACTTGCGGCCCATCGTCCGCTCCTTCTCCAGGTCGCGCTCGTTGGTCACCGCCATCCGCGTGATCGCCACCTCCACCGGCACGATCGGATCGATGCTGTGGCCGAAGGCGAGCTGGACCGGCCCGCGCACCTGGCCGCAATTGATGTCGGTGGACATCACCGCCCCGAACGCCCGGATGTCGAAGAAATTCGTGCACATCCAGCGCGTCAGCTCGCGCGCTTTTTCTTCGTCTTTCGGCAGCTTCTTCGGCTCTGGTTTCAGATCCAGAGCCCTGTAGGCGCGCTCGTGCTGCCGGTTCAGAACACCGCGCTCGCGCACATAGATCTCGAATCCAGGCGTCGTGCCCTTCGCCATCTCGACATAGTTCCGCACTTTCCGTTTCAGGCAGACATCCGTCACCAGCCCCTGGTTGGTCTCCGGATCGAGCCGCGGCAGGTTGCCGGCGTCCGGATCGCCGTTCGGGTTGCCGTTCGTGACATCGAACAGGAGAACGAAGTCGTAGCGCTTGTCGATGGCGGTCATGGCTCAGCTCTCCTCGTCATTTTGCATAGCTTGCTCTTCACCGGCGAGGTCGGCCGTCGCCGGCTCCTTGCCGCGCGGCGTGAACTTCTCGTGGTAATAGCCGATCGCGAAACGCCCCTGAGCGTCGATCGGAAAGCTCCGCGGAAACGTGTCGCCGAGGGCCGACAGGATGTCGCCCGCCCGCTTCTCGAACATGAAGGCGAGGCCGCTTTTGCCCGCCTTGCGCAGACTGCTCAGGTGATGGTTCACCGTGCGCAGCAGCAATGGAAAGACCGAGGCTGGCGTCGCCGATGCTGCAGCATAATACTTGTCGCGAATGGTGGCATTGAGACCGCGACCTTGGGCTGCGATCTGGACGCCCTCCAGAACAGCGAACAATCGCCCGAGCCGATAAGCCGGATCGGTATTGTCGGTATTCAAGCTCACGAAATGGTCCTCCCGTTCATTGCGCTCGATCCGGCCGAGACGCACCAAGACCGCCTTGGCCATCGCCGCGCGCACGCCGTTGACTTCGCCATCCGCGCGAATGCGCAAAATGACATTGGCGAGCAGCGAGCGCGGATAGGCACCGCCCGACAGAATGGCGCGGGTGACCTCACCCGCGACCTGCTTCGGCACGTTCTCCATCTTCTTCTCGACCGCCGTCTCCCGGAGTAGCCGCCAAAGCGCTGGCGGCCGCCTGAACGGCGACGGCTCGATCCGCAAATCGAGCCAATGCTGGCGGAAGCGCTCGGCCAGAACGCCCAGCGTGTCGGTGAACCAGAAGCGGATCGAGATGCGTGCGGCATTCGGGGCAAGGCCGAGAACGTGATAGCGCACCGCCGGGTCGATCCCCGGATCAACCTCGTCCAGCGCCCGGCCCTGGCCGAGCTGCTCGACCACAGCCCTGATCTTCGCCGCCGCATTGGCGTCGAGCTGCGGTCCCGCAGGTGCCTCCTCGCTGTCTTCGAACAGCATGCCCATGAACGCATCCTCGACCGGCGCTTCCCGCTCCGCCCAGAACACCGTCGAAGTATCGGCGATCTGCACCCGGCGCCGACTGCCCTTGGCAAGCAGAGCATTGAGCCCTCGGCCATAGGCATCCGCCGCAGCCTGCGAGACTGGGGCATTGGCACCCTGCTTCTTGCCATAGGATTCGAAGGCATCGATATTGAACGAGACGATCGAAGCCCCGCTCGACTGCGCTCCCCAGACACCCTTGATGGAAGGATGCAGCCGCGCGATCGGCGCCGTCTCACCCGAGACGAGACAGCGAGCACCCCGTTCCTCGCCACCGCCTTGCCCCGCGAGTAGTGCCAGGACTGCCGGCCGCTCGTGCAGCCAGCCATTCGAGCCTTCGATGGAGAAGACGAGGTTTCCCTCAAGAAGGTCCGGATTGCGCGCGATCACCTCATGCTCGGCGTCCGGCCGCCACGTCTGCAGAAACGCTCGAAAAGCGGAAAGCGCCTCGTCCTCGATACCCCCCAGAAGCTTCAAATGCGCCTCGACGAACGCGGCATGTTCGGCCGCCGTTCGTTTCGTCCGCTTTACCCGCTCCGCCTCCGAGGCCTTCGCATCCGGCGCGGTCAGGCCCAGGACGTAAGGCGCCTTGTCCCAGAACAGATTGGCCGCGACGCCCGAGGTCCGCTTCACCGGCTGCGGCACGTCACGTAGATCGGGCACGAGCTTCTTGGATTTCTCGTCGCGCTGGCGCAGATCGATGGCATCCACGAGCTGGCCATCCTTCCCGATGACCAGCGCGAAGCTGATCTTCTCCTTCGAGAATCCGTCGGGCGCCGGCGCCTCCCCCGGGGTTGCGCGCTGGCGCCGATCGAAGTCGGCAAGAGCCTGGAGAATCATCCCCTGATCTCCGCGCTCGTCGGCGGTGGCACGTCGATTACCCCGTCGCGCATCACCGCGCGAAAGAAGCGCGGCGCCATGTCGTTCGCGAAATCGATATCGTAGAGCATCCAGCCGAGGTCGCGCTCACCACGCAGCGCCGACGATGGCTCCGGGGGCTCGTCGTCGACGAGCGCAAAATCTGCTGCGAACTCACGGCAGCCGAGATAGGGCCGATGAAAGCACTGCCCCGCCCGCGCCCGCCGCCGCGCCATGTCCAGATGCTTGCCCACAGTGTCCTCTGGCCCAGCCTTATCGGTCAGCTCGAAATGCGCCTCGATCAGATAGGCGACATCCCGCAGCAATGTCGAAGCCCGCTGTTGCCGATCGTCATCGACGATGATCCCGAGATCGCCACTGCCCCGCTTCATGGCCGAGGCGGCCGAGCTCGCCGGAATGCGATGCCCCACCTCGTTCCGCCGCAGGCTCTCGAAGCGAACCTGTCGCAGCACCGTGATCCGATCGACCACCCACCGAATCGCTGGCTTCCAATGCACCGCTTCCAAGACACCGCGCGCCGCCGAAGGCGTCATCACGTCATAGGAAACCCGCTCCACTTTCATTTCCGGCCGCGTGAAGCAGGCATAGTCGCCCCAGACGTGCAGCGTTATTCCGTAGGTCAATGCGAATACCTCCCTCAGACACAAGAAGCACAATGGCCATAGGGCCATTGTGCTTCCGTCGCATCATAGATGCATACGAGTTTCAATCCACACTGCCCCTAAGAGGTCAGCGACTGCGTCCCCGCTAGCCCCAACTGATATGGATGCGAAGAAGGGGCATGCGACACCAGGGGATATCGACGACAACGGCGATCCATCGCGGACGCCATGGCTTGTTTGCCATGCAAGTTCTCCCACGATATGCGGGATCGCTGCCCCGCGAAGCATACATAGGTGCAGGCCGAATGGCATACAAGACTTTTCGTAATGATCAATGATAGCATTCTCTTTCACACGACGTTGCTCCGAGCCGAACGCATGGTCGGGTCATCGAAGCCGAGGCCGACATCGCCGCGGTAAAGCCCTTCAGCCACAAGCTCGAAGAGCCGCTCGTGCCGCCCCACCGTCTGCACGGCGCCACTCGCCACCAATCCAGCAAGCTCGCGGGTGCGGAGACCCACCACGTACGATTGCAGTTTGCGCATCACGTCGCGTGGCGGTCGATCCTCGAACGAGCGCAGCGCCCCGAGCAGCCGCCGCGCCTCGTCGTCGAACGGGATCAGCACGGGCT
>CAZOHN010000202.1:4545-6454 GCA_964579325.1 uncultured Rhodobacterales bacterium | reverse complement strand
AGGTGCATGTCGTGGCTGACGAGGATCACGGCGCCGGAATAGGCCGTCAGCGCCTCGACCAGCGCCTCGCGGCTTTCGATGTCGAGGTGGTTCGTCGGTTCGTCGAGGATCAGCAGGTGCGGCGCGTCGATGGTGGCCAGCAGGAGCGAGAGCCGCGCCTTCTGCCCGCCTGACAGCCGCTGCACGATGGTTTCGGCCTGCTCGGCCATGAGACCGAACCCGGCGAGGCGGGCGCGCAGCCGGGCCGGCGCCTCGCCCGGGCGCAGGCGCATGACGTGTTGCAGGGGCGTCTCGTCGGCATGCAACTCGTCAAGCTGGTGCTGCGCGAAATAGCCGATGCGCAGCTTGGAGGAGCGCACAATCCGGCCGTCCTGCGCGGCGAGCTTGCCCGCCAGCAGCTTGGAGAGCGTCGACTTGCCCTCGCCGTTGCGGCCCAGAAGGGCAATCCGGTCGTCCTGGTCGATGCGCAGGTTCAGCCGCCTGAGGACCGGCGGGCCGCCGTAGCCCACGGCGGTGTCGTCCAGCGTGATGATGGGGGGCGACAGTTCCTCGGGTTCGGGGAAGGCGAAGGCCACCGCCTTCGCCTCTTCGGGCGCGGTGATCGGGGTCAGCCGTTCGAGCATCTTGACCCGGCTCTGCGCCTGCCGGGCCTTCGACGCCTTGGCCTTGAAGCGGTCCACGAAGGCCTGAAGGTGCGCCCGCCGCGCATCGACCTTCTTCGCCTCGGCCGCCTGCACGGCCAGCGAGGCCGCGCGCGCGGATGCGAAGGCATCGTAGCCGCCGCTCCAGAGCGTGAGCTTTCGGTCGTGCAGGTGCAGGATCGCGCCCACCGCACGGTTCAGCAGGCCCCGGTCGTGGCTGATGATGATGACGGTGTGCGGGTAGCGCGCGAGGTAGTTTTCCAGCCAGAGCGCGCCTTCGAGGTCGAGGTAGTTCGTCGGTTCGTCGAGGAGCAGCAGGTCGGGCGCGGAGAACAGGACGCCCGCCAGCGCCACGCGCATCCGCCAGCCGCCGGAGAAGTCGGAGCAGGGGCGCCTTTGTGCGTCGAGGTCGAAGCCGAGGCCCTTGAGGATGCTCGAGGCCCGCGCCTCGGCCGACCACGCGTCGATGTCGGCCAGCCGGGTCTGGATCTCGGCGATGCGGTGGGCGTCCCGGGCGGTTTCGGCTTCGGCGAGGAGCGATGCGCGCTCGGTGTCGGCCGCCAGCACCGTGTCGATCAGCGAGATATCGGAGGACGGCACCTCCTGCGCGACGCCGCCGATCCGGGCGCGCGAGGGCAGTTCGATCTCGCCGCCGTCGAGCGACAACTCGCCCCGGATCAGTCGGAAGAGCGTGGTCTTGCCGGTGCCATTGCGGCCGACCAGCCCGACCTTGTGGCCGGCCGGAATCGTGGCCGAGGCCCCCTCGAACAGGGGGCGGCCTTCGACGGAATAGGAGATGTCGCGGATCGTCAGCATGGCGGGGGCATGGCCCGGAGGCGGGGGGTTGTCAACGCCTGTGCCGCGGCACCTTTTCAACCCCCTTGGCCCGTGCTAGCAGGCGCGCGCATCATTCCGGGGGCCTCATGCGCCCCCTTTTCCATGAGAGAGAGCCCATGGCCATCGAACGCACCCTGTCGATCATCAAGCCCGACGCGACCAAGCGCAACCTCACCGGCGCGATCAACGCCAAGTTCGAGGCGGCGGGCCTGCGCATCGTCGCGCAGAAGCGCATTCACCTGACGCTGGCGCAGGCGCAGAAGTTCTACGAGGTTCACGCCGAGCGGCCGTTCTTCGGCGAGCTGACGGAGTTCATGGCTTCGGGCCCCGTCGTCGTGCAGGTGCTGGAAGGCGCAGGCGCCATCGCGAAGAACCGCGACGTGATGGGTGCCACGAACCCCGCCAACGCCGCCCCCGGCACGATCCGCAAG
>CAZOHN010000202.1:0-4535 GCA_964579325.1 uncultured Rhodobacterales bacterium | reverse complement strand
GCGCTGTCGGTGGGCGAGAATTCGGTGCACGGCTCGGATGCGCCCGAGACGGCCGCTGTCGAGATCGCCTACTTCTTCTCGGGTCTCGAACTGGTCGGCTGACGCCTGACCACGACCCCGATCGCATCGAGGGCCGCTTCAAGTTCGGAGCGGCCCTTGTCGTGCGCGGAGGCGACGAGGGCATCGAAGCGGACCCGGAGGGCGGTCTTTTCCGTGCCCTTGCAGTCGTTCCAGGGACGGCCCTGGAGGCCCATCACGATCACATAGTAGCCGATGAAATGCGGACGCTCGCCCGCGACGAGCAGCCGGCGATAGGCCTCGTCGGCGCCAAGCGCATGAAGCTCCTCTGCGCTGTGAATTCCAGCGCGCGCGAAGGCCGCCTCGGTGGCGGGGCCAAGATTGCGGATCGAGGAGACAGGCGTGGCCATGACCGGACTGTCTCAGCCGGCGCGGCAGCCCGCAAGTCTCAGATGCTGGCCCAATCGCCGAAGGGGCGTTTGGGTTCGCCCGCCGTCGGTTGCTGGGTGTTCATGTCGAAGCCCGGGGTCGGGGCGCGGTCGGTGCCTTGCGGGACGGACTGCTGTTGCTGCGGCTGCTGCGGCTTATGCGTTTCAGACATTACCAAACTCACACATTGATCTGCCTCTGACCCTCGGCTCTGGATGGCCGGTTGGTCTGTTACAACAGCTACAGCGCCGCGCTGCGGCGTCAAGGTGGCGAAAACCTGACTGTGTGTTGGGCGTGTGGAAACGTGATCTCAGCCGATCAGGGTGGCAAGTCTCTGGATCGCAAGGGAATATCCCTGAATACCGCAGCCCGCGATAACGCCTTCGGCGCGCAGGGAGACGTAGGATTTGTGACGGAAGGTTTCGCGTTTGTGAATGTTCGAGATGTGTATTTCGATCACCGGCGCCTCGAAGGCGTTCAGCGCGTCTAGAATCGCCACCGAGGTGTGGCTGTAGGCGCCGGGGTTGATCACGATGCCGGCGCGGGTGCCACGGGCCTCCTGGATCCAGGTGACGAGTTCGCCCTCGTGGTTCGACTGGCGGCAGTCGGCAACGAGGCCTGCGGCTTCGGCGGATGCGCGACAGAGCGCCTCGACATCGGCGAGCGTTTCGCGGCCGTAGACCTCGGGCTGACGTTGGCCGAGGAGATTCAGGTTCGGTCCGTTGAGGACGAGGATGGTGCCGGGCATTGCGCTTCTCCGATTGCCCGACCCGCATAGCTGCCCTGGGCGGCGCTTGTCCACTGGGCGCCGCGCGGAGGCCGCTTCAAGGCGGAATCGCAGATTGACGTGCCTCAGGCGGCCGGGGAATAGTCGCCCGCAGGGAGGACGACAGGTGCGCCCCACCGTCAACGACATCGCGCGCGAGGCGGGCGTCAGCCTCGCCACGGTCGACCGGGTGCTGAATGCGCGTCCCGGCGTGCGGGGCAAGACCATCGAGGCGGTGAACGAGGCGATCCGGCGGCTGGGCTATGTGCGCGACGTGGCAGCGGCAAATCTGGCGAGGAGCCGTGTGTATCGCATGGTCGTCGTGTTGCCCGAGACTGACGGGCAATTCATGGCGATGATCGCCGAGGAAGCGCGGCGGGTGGCCATGCTTGCGGCGACGGCGCGGACCGTCGTGGAGGTGCTGCGCTATCCTGCCGAGGACGTCCATGCACTCGCCTCATTGCTGTCGGCCCTGCAGGGCGAGGGTGTCGACGGGGTGGCCCTGGCCGCGCCGGAAACGCCGGTGGTCCGCGATGCGGTGCGGGGCCTGCGTGAGGCGGGCGTGGCTGTGGCGACGCTGGTGACCGACCTGCCGCTTTCGGGGCGGGACCATTTCGTCGGCATCGACAACCGCGCGGCAGGGCGGACGGCGGGCGTCCTGATGGGGCGGTTCCTCGGATCCGGGCCTGCGCAGGTGGCCGTGGTGGCCGAATCCATGCTGCTGAGGGAAAGCGTCGAGCGGCGACTTGGCTTCGACGAGGTGATGATGGCGGATTTCCCCGAAGCGGACATCCTGCCGACCGTGGAAACGCACGGCCGGTCGGACCGCCTCGCAGAGGTCCTTCGGGAGTTGCTCGGCCATGCCCCCCGGGCGGCGGGCATCTATCTGCTGGGCGCGGGTCAGCGGGCGCTGACCGCCACGCTCGCGGACCTGGGGCTGCCGCGGCGGCCCGTCGTGATCGCCCATGACCTGACGCCCCATGCGCGCGCGGCGCTGGTCGTGGGGAGTATGGACGCCGTGATCGCGCAGAACGTGGGCCACCTCGTGCGCAGCGCGCTCAGGGTCCTGCGGGCGAAGGCCGACCGGGTGCCGATCGATCCCGGCCAGGAACAGATCCGGATCGAGATCGTGATCCGCGAGAACCTGCCCCCGCCGCCGGCGGTGGGTACCATCGAAGAGAGCCCATAGAGGGGCCGAGGGAGGAAGAATGAAGACGATCAAGGGGCCGGCGCTGTTTCTGGCGCAGTTCGCGGGCGATGCCGCACCGTTCAACTCTTGGGGCGCAATCACGAAGTGGGCGGCCGACTGCGGCTATGCCGGCGTGCAGGTGCCAAGCTGGGACGGGCGGTTGTTCGATCTGGAGAAGGCCGCGTCCTCGAAGGACTGGTGCGACGAGTTCAAGGGCGTGGCCGCAGAGGCCGGGGTGGAGGTGACCGAGCTTTCCACTCACCTGCAGGGGCAGCTCGTGGCCGTCCACCCGGCCTATGATGCGGCCTTTGACGGCTTTGCCGCGCCGCAGGTGCGCGGCAACCCGAAGGCGCGGCAGGAATGGGCCGTGGACCAGGTGCGCAAGGCGCTGACCGCGAGCCGGAACCTTGGCATCACCGCGCACGCGACCTTCTCGGGCGCGCTCGCCTGGCCCTTCGTCTATCCATGGCCGCAGCGGCCCGCGGGGCTGATCGAAGCTGCATTCGACGAGCTGGCGGCGCGCTGGCGGCCGATCCTCGACCATGCCGAGGAGATGGGGGTGGATGTCTGCTACGAGATACATCCGGGCGAGGACCTGCACGACGGGGTGACTTACGAGATGTTCCTTGAGAGGGTCGGCGGCCATGCGCGGGCGAAGATGCTCTACGACCCGTCGCACTATGTGCTTCAGCACCTCGACTACCTTGCGAACATCGACATCTATCACGAGCGGATCGGCATGTTCCATGTAAAGGACGCCGAGCTGAACCCGACCGGGCGGCAAGGGGTCTATGGCGGCTATCAGTCCTGGGTCGACCGCGCCGGGCGGTTCCGGTCGCTTGGCGACGGGCAGGTGGATTTCGGGGCGGTGTTCTCGAAGCTCACGCAATACGGTTACGATGGCTGGGCCGTGGTGGAATGGGAATGCTGCCTCAAGCATCCCGAGGACGGCGCGCGCGAGGGTGCGGCCTTTGTCGACGCGCATATCATCCGGGTCACCGAGAAGGCCTTCGATGACTTCGCCGGGTCAGGCACGGACGATGCGGCGAACCGGCGGATGCTGGGGATCGGCTGAGAGAGGGTGGGGGCGAGGGGGCTGTCGGCTCCCTCGCACGGCAGCCCTGAGCGAATCTGCGAGAGGATGGGAAAGATGGCGATCGAGGGACGGAGCGACGGAGCGGCGGGCCGAATCAGGTTGGGGATGGTGGGCGGAGGGCAGGGGGCCTTCATTGGCGCAGTGCACCGGATCGCCGCGCGGCTGGACGGGAAGTTCGAGCTTGTGGCCGGGGCGTTCAGTTCGGATCCCGAGCGCAGTCGGGCGTCGGGGGCCGAGCTTGGCCTTGCGGCGAACCGGGTCTACGGCAGCTTCGCCGAGATGGCACGGGCCGAGGCGCGCAAGAAGGACGGGATCGAAGCGGTCGCGATCGTGACGCCGAACCACATGCACGCGCCGGTAGCGATGGAGTTCCTGCGGCGCGGCATCCACGTGATCTGCGACAAGCCTCTGACGGCAACACTGCGCGAAGCGAAGGCGCTGGCGGCGGCTGCTGCGAAGGCGGCCAGGACGTCGGGGGCGGTCTTCGTGCTCACGCACAACTACACGGGCTACCCAATGATCCGGCAGGCGCGCGAGATGATCGCAGCGGGCGAGCTTGGCCCGATCCGGGTGGTGCAGGTCGAGTATGCGCAGGACTGGCTGGCAACGCCGCTCGAGGCAACCGGACAGAAGCAGGCGGGCTGGCGCACCGATCCGGCGCAGACAGGGGTCGGCGGTTCGACGGGCGACATCGGCACCCACGCCTTCAACCTTGCGTCCTTCGTGACGGGGCTCAAGCTGGAAGCGCTGGCGGCTGACCTGCAGGCCTTCGTTCCGGGGCGCCGGGTGGATGACAACGGGCATGTCCTGATGCGCTTCGAGGGGGGCGCGCGGGGGATGCTGTGGTGTAGCCAGGTGGCTCCGGGCAACGAGAATGCGCTGAAGCTGCGGGTCTATGGCGAGAAGGCGGGGCTGGAATGGGCGCAGGAGGACCCGAACTATCTCTGGGTCATGCCGCTGGGTGAACCGAAGCGGCTGATCACGCGCAGTGGTGCGGGGGCCGGCGCTGCGGCGGCGCGGGTGACGCGCGTTCCGCC
>CAZOHN010000201.1:0-6498 GCA_964579325.1 uncultured Rhodobacterales bacterium | reverse complement strand
TTGGGGTCGGAAGAAGCCGGGGCTGGACAGGACGCGGCCTCCGGCGAATGCTGGAGGTGGTGCGGTGAGGCCAAGGGGCAGGCGGGAGGCAGGGCATGGCGGGCGGGATCGGGTTGAAGCCGGAGTACGTGGTGGCGGACGAGGCGGCGTTGCGGGCGCTCTATCCGCCCACGCACGACCTCGCGGCGCGCAAGTGCCTTGACCGGCTCGACCTCCATGCCCGGGCGTTCCTCGCGCGGTCGCCATTCCTGTGCATCGGGACGCAATCGGCAGCCGGGACGGCGGACGTCAGCCCGCGCGGCGACCCTCCCGGCTTCGTGCAGGTCCTCGACGACCGGACGCTGGCAATCCCCGACCGGCCGGGCAACAACCGGCTGGACACGCTGGCGAACATCGTGGCCAACCCGGCGGTGGGCTTGCTGTTCCTGGTGCCGGGCTTCGACGACACCTTGCGCGTGAACGGCCGCGCTCGACTGACCCGCGACCCTGACCTGCTGGCCCGGATGGCGGTGAACGACCGGGTGCCGACGCTTGCCATCGTGGTGACGGTGGAAGAGGTGTACCTGCACTGCGCCAAGGCGTTCCGGCGCGCGAAGCTGTGGGACCCGGCGCAGCGCCAGGACCGCGGGGAGATGCCGTCGCTGCCGGAAATCATCCTCGACCAGACCAGCGGCGCGCCCAAGGACCCCGAGGAGGTGCGCAAGCTCGATGCCGACCTCGAAGCGGAGTACCGAAGGACGATGTACTAGGCGCGCGGTACCGGTGGGGGAGGACGCGGGCTGCGGCCGGGGTATCGGAACAGGGGTGCAAGAGGAAACCGCGGCCGGTGGGCGAGATGCCGGATCGCTCCGTGACTGCAATGGGCAGGGTGGAGTTGTGCCTCCCGGGCAGCTGCCGGCGAAGCGCGGCGCCTTGCGTCATCGCTGACTCGCGCTTTCGGCGCAGAGGCCGACGCCACGCTCGGTCGCGTCGAGGGTGACCTCGACCCGGAAGTGGAGGTTCGCCCGGAGCGTGGGCATGACAGTCAGAATGCTGCCATCCTCCCCGCAGCGCAGTGCGCCGGGAAAGGGATTGTCGGGATTGAAAACCGATCGGATCTGGACAAATTCGGGCCGGGGAAATTCCGTCGCCCACGCCTCGCTCCAGGCGGCCGCCACCGCCCGCCAGCGCGATCTGTCGTTCTCCACTGACTCGCGCACGTGGCAATCGACCCAACCATCCCGGACGAGGGTTGCGACGACGACGTGGGTCCGCGACGCGTTATGGACCGAATATTCCCTGCGGCCTGGCAAGCCGGCGGTGAACGGGGCTGGCGGGTAGCCCTCGAGCGGCCGGAAGGACTGATCGACGATGACGTCCACGCAGGCATGGACCAATTCCAGCCATGGTGTCGCAGTCACTTCGGCTGACGCGGCCAGTGGGAGCGCGGAGGTTGCGAGGGCGGCCAGAAGTGCCTTGCAGGGCGCTTTTGGTGCCTTCGCGTTCTGGCGGCTTGCAATGGTCATGGCCCGGTCCCCAGACAGATTCGCGGAAGCGAACGAGACCGTCGTGGCCGACTTTGCCCCGCGTATGTCCGTGCTGCGCTCGTCTCAGGGCCCCGGCCTCCGAAACCGTTTCCGGCGCGGCTAGTCCTCCGCCGCGCGCTCCAGCAGCCGAACGCAGAGGCGCGTGGCGGCCGCCATGTCCTGCACGCTGATCCATTCAAGCGGGCCGTGGATTTCCTGCATCCCGGTGAAGATGTTCGGGCAGGGCACGCCCATTTCGGTGAGGCGCGAGCCGTCGGTGCCGCCGCGGATCGGGACCGAGACGGGGTCGATCCCGAGGTCGCGGGCGGCGTCGCAGGCGAGGTCGACCGGGGTCATGTCGGTTTCCAGCCAGTAGCGCATGTTGCGGTACTGCGGCCGGATCTCGACCTCGACGGTCGCGCGGGGTTCGCCCGCGGCGACGGCGGCGCAGGTCTGGCGGAGGAGCTCTCCCTTGGCCGCCAATCCTTCGCGCTCGAAGTCGCGCAGGATGAATTTCAGTTCCGCCTCGGCGGCGGTGCCCTTGAGTTCGTAGAGGTGCAGGAACCCCTCGCGGCCCTCGGTCTGCTCGGGCGTCTGGCCGGCGGGCAGCGCGGCGACGATGCGGGCGGCGAGGGTGAGAGCATTGACGAGGCGGCCCTTGGCCCAGCCGGGATGAGCCGAGACGCCGGTGATGCGGACGACCGCGCCATCTGCGGAGAAGCTCTCATACTCGATCTCGCCCACCTTCGAGCCGTCGAGGGTGTAGGCGAAGGCGGCGCCGAGGTCGGCCGGCAGGCGCGGATCGACGCCGCGTCCGATCTCCTCGTCGGGAGTGAAGGCGAGGCGGACGGGGCCGTGGCGGAGGCCGTCGGTCGTGAGGAGATAGCGCGCCAGTGTCATGGCGATGGCGACTCCCGCCTTGTCGTCGGCGCCCAGAAGCGTGGCGCCCGAGGCGGTGACGATGTCGTGGCCGACCTTCTCTCCGAGGTAAGGCGCAGCTTCGGGCGTGAGGGTGAGGTCGGGCGCGTCGGGGTAGGTGATCGGGCCGCCGTTCCAGGCGCGGTGCACGCGAGGCTTGACGCCGGTGGCGTTGAAGGCGGGTGCGGTGTCGACGTGGGCAAGCAGGCCGATGGTGGGCGCGCCGGCGACGGTTCCGGGGATGGTGGCCAGGACGGTCCCATAATCGGTGATGCGGACGTCCGTCGCACCGATTTCGCGCAGTTCCGCGGCCAGAAGGTTGAGCATGCCGAACTGGCGTTCGGTGCTGGGCCGGGTGGGGGAGGTTTCGTCGCTCTGGCTGTCGATGGCGCAGTAGCGGACGAGGCGTTCCTCCAGTTCACTGTCGAAGTCGGTCCTCACATCCATCTCCCCATCCGTTTGGCCGGATGGGGACCCGATCGCCGGCGACTGTCAAGCAGGCTCCGGTCAGCGGCCGCGGGGGTCGTCGTCGTCCTCGTCGTCGTCGCCCGAGGCCGGGAGATTGAAGAGTTTGTCGGCGTCGACGATGTCGGGGCCGCGGTTCTCGTCCTCGTCATCGTCCGACAACGAGAAAGTCTCGAGCCCGGCGATGGCGGAGGGGATCTTGGCCTCGGGCGACATGCCGAGCGAGGTCTCGGTCGAGACGAGCTTGCGGCGTTCGTCGTCGGTCATCAGGCCGCCTTCGGCCGCCTTCTTCTTGGCAGCCTTCTGCACGGCGGCGTCGAGTTCGGACTGGCGGCAAAGGCCCAGCGCAACGGGGTCGATGGGCTGGATGTTGCCGATGTTCCAATGGCTGCGGTCGCGGATCGTCTGGATCGTTGGCTTGGTGGTGCCGACCAGCTTGCCGATCTGGCCGTCGGTCAGTTCGGGATGGAACTTGACGAGCCAGAGGATCGCCGCCGGGCGGTCCTGACGCTTGGAGAGCGGGGTGTAGCGCGGACCGCGGCGTTTCTCCTCGCCCACGGCGGCGGCGTTGTACTTGAGCCGCATGCGATAGGTGGGGTCAGCCTCGGCTCGGGTGATCTCGATCTGTTCGAGCTGGTTGTTGGCGATGGGGTCGAAGCCCTTGACGCCCACGGCGACGTCGCCATCGGCAATGCCCTGCACCTCCAGTTCGTGCATGCCGCAGAAGTCGGCGATCTGCTTGAAGCTGAGGGTGGTGTTGTCCACCAGCCAGACGGCGGTGGCCTTGGCCATGAGGGGCTTGTTCATCCGCGTGCTCCTTGACACTACTCTCCCGCGCCGGGAACCGGCTCCGGGCGGGGCGCCCGGGATTCTCCGAATGCGGGGAAATCGGGTTGTATATAGGCGCGACGCGCCGGGAGGGAAAGAGCGAATGCGGTTTGCCATGATCCTCGCGGCCACCCTGTGCGGCACGCCCGCGCTGGCAGAGGGCGAGCGGGCAGGAGACTTCGACTATTACGTGCTGTCGCTGAGCTGGTCGCCGACCTGGTGCGCCCTGGAAGGCGACGACCGGGGCAGCCCGCAGTGCGAGCGCCGCGTAGGCTGGGTGGTGCATGGATTGTGGCCGCAGTTCGAGGAGGGCTGGCCGAGTTTCTGCCGGACTACCGCCCACGACCCCTCGCGCCGCGAGACGGCGGCGATGGCGGATGTCATGGGAGAGTCCGGCAACGCTTGGCACCAGTGGCGCAAGCATGGCCGCTGCTCGGGGCTGTCGCCCGAGGACTACTTCGCGACCGCGCGCGAGGCGCTGGACCGGGTGGTCCTTCCGGACGTATTCGAGCGGCTCGACGAGGCCGTCAGCCTTCCGGCGGCGGTGGTGGAGGAGGCGTTCCTGGAAGCCAACCCGGGGTGGAGCGCCGACATGGTGACGATCACCTGCCGGGCCGGGAGGATCCAGGAGGCGCGGGTGTGCCTGACGCGCGACCTCGACCCGCGCCGCTGCGGTGCCGACGTGAGTCGCGATTGCCGGATGCCCGACGCGCTGATGGAGCCGCCGCGGCAGTAATCCCGTATTCCTTCAGATACTTGCAAGATTTCAAGTCGGTGAGGGACAAGGGGCCGGCGGCCCCCGGGATCAGGTGAAGCGATTGTCGCGAGGGAAGCCGTGGGGCGGCTGCTTGCCGACGCCGCCACGCTTTACCACCCAATCGGCGATGCCGGTCTCGCGCCGGGTCTGGCCGTTCGGCATGGCCCAGGCGAGGCCCTCGGCAAGCTGGAAGGTGGTGAGGTCGGACAGGCCGCCGTCGAGTTCGAGCACGCCTTGCCGGCCGCGCACCATGTTGTACTTCTGGAGCCGCACGCCCTTGCCGCGGGTCATCTCGGGAAGCTCGGCGAGCGGGAACACGATCAGCCGGCGGTTCTTCGACACGACCGCGACGTGATCGCCCTCGACAGGTCGGCAGACGGCCGCCTTCGCACCGTCCGAGAGGTTGAGCACCTGCTTTCCGGCGCGGGTCTGCGCCACGACCTCGGCCTCGGGAACGATGAACCCGTCGCCGTCCGTCGAAGCGACGATCAGCTTGCCATCCGCGCGGTGGACCATGAGCGCCACGACCTCGGCCTCGTTCGGCAGGTCGATCATCAGGCGCAGGGGCTCGCCCATGCCACGGCCGCCGGGAAGGGAGGCGGGCGAAAGCGTGTAGAACCGGCCCGTCGAAGCGAAGACGAGAACCTTGTCGGTGGTCTCGGCATGGACCTGGAAGCCCGGCCCGTCGCCATCCTTGAACTTCACCTCGGTCTCGGGCGCGATGTGGCCCTTCATCGCCCGAACCCAGCCCATGCGGGAGAGGATGACCGTCACCGGCTCGCGTTCGATCATGTCCTCGGGCGCGATGTCGGGGGTCTCGGCGGCGTCGGCGAAGTTGGTCCGGCGGGCCCCGCCGGGGGTGTCGCGGCCGAACGCCTTGCGGACCTCGCGCAACTCCTCGGCGATGCGGCCCCATTGCAGCTTGTCGTCGGCCAGAAGGTCTTCGAGGCCGGCGCGTTCGAGCAGCAGCGCGTCGTATTCCTTGCGCAGCTCGATCTCCTCCAGCCGGCGCAGCGAGCGCAGGCGCATATTGAGGACGGCCTCGGACTGCACCTCGGTCAGCCCGCCTTCGCCATCCGACAGTCGCGGGGAGACGTAATCCCTCTCGGAGGTCGCGCGGACGAACCCGCCCCGGCCCCAGTCCTCGCGCATGAGCGCGGCCTTGGGGTCGTCGTCGTAGCGGATGATGTCGATCACACGGTCGAGGTTGAGGTAGGCGGTGATGAAGCCTCGAGCCGGTGGTCGATCTTTTCAAGCCGGTGCCGTGACCGGCGGATCAGCACTTCGCGGCGGTGGTCGAGGAAGGCGCGCAGCATCTCCTTGAGCGAGCATACCTTCGGCACTTTGCCGTCGATCAGCACGTTCATGTTGAGCGCGAAGCGCGTCTCGAGGTCGGAGTTGCGGAACAGCATCCCCATCAGCATCTCGGGCTCCACCGTGCGGGCGCGGGGTTCCAGAACGATACGGATGTCGTCGGCGCTTTCGTCGCGCACGTCGGCGAGGGCCGCGATCTTCTTGGTCTGGATCAGTTCGGCGAGCTTCTCGATCAGCTTGGACTTCTGGACCTGGAAGGGGATCTCGGTGACGACGATCTGCCACTGGCCGCGACCAAGGTCCTCGACCTGCCAGCGGGCGCGGAGCCGGAAACCGCCGCGGCCGGTACGGTAGGCCTCGAGGATATTCTCGCGCGGTTCCACGATGACACCGCCCGTGGGGAAGTCAGGGCCGGGGACAAGCTGCACCAGCGTCTCGTCGCGCGCGTCGGGCGACTTGATGAGATGCAGGCACGCGTCGATCAGTTCGTGCAGGTTGTGCGGCGGGATGTTGGTGGCCATGCCGACAGCAATGCCCGAGGCGCCGTTGGCGAGGAGGTTGGGGAAGGTCGCGGGAAGGACGACTGGTTCTTCCAGGCGGCCGTCGTAGTTCGGCCGGAAATCAACCGAGTTTTCGTCGAGGCCGGTCATGAGCGCCTCGCCCGCCACGGCCATGCGCGCTTCGGTGTAGCGCGAGGCGGCGGGGTTGTCG
>CAZOHN010000200.1:2957-6518 GCA_964579325.1 uncultured Rhodobacterales bacterium | reverse complement strand
GCCTCCTCGTTCGAGCCCTTGGCCGAGCCGAAGCCCGCCACGGCCCGGCCGCCCCAGTAGGAGCGCAGGTCCATCAGGCCCCCGGCGGCGCGGTCGAGCGCCTCTTCCCAGGTCGCTTCGCGGAAATGGGTGAACGGGTTCGACGGGTCGGCGTTCAGCCCCTTGGCCGGCGCGTCGTCGCGGCGGATCAGCGGCACCGTCAGGCGGTGGGGGTGGTGGATGTAGTCGAAGCCGAACCGGCCCTTGACGCAGAGCCGGCCTTCGTTCGCCGGGCCGTTGATGCCCTCGACGTACTTGACCTTGCCGTCCTTCACCTTGATCGAGACCTGGCAGCCCACTCCGCAGAACGGGCAGACCGACTTGACCTCGCTGTCGAAGTCGGCGCGGTCGCCGCGCTGCTGGGCATCGACCACCGAGGCCGGCATCAGGGCGCCCGTAGGGCAGGCCTGGACGCATTCGCCGCAGGCGACGCAGGTGCTGTCGCCCATCGGGTCGCCGAGGTCGAAGGTCGGGTAGGAATCGTGACCGCGGCCGGCCATGCCGATCACGTCGTTCACCTGCACCTCGCGGCAGGCGCGGACGCAGAGGCCGCACTGGATGCAGGCGTCGAGGTTCACCCGCATGGCGACGTGGCTGTCATCGAGAAGCGGGATGCGTTGAGGCTCCAGCTTGGGGAACCGGCTTTCCACGACTCCCACGTCCTCGGCCATGCCCCAGAAATGCGCCGAGCGGTCGTGGGCATCCTCGCGGGCGGGCTGGTCGGCGGCGAGCATCTCGATCACGCCCTTGCGCGCCGCGCGGGCGCGGCCCGTCTCGGTATGCACCACCATTCCTGGCGTGGGCGTGCGGATGCACGAGGCGGCGAGCACGCGCTCGCCCTCGATCTCGACCACGCAGGCCCGGCAGTTGCCATCGGGCCGGTAGCCGGGCGCGGGCTTGTGGCACAGGTGCGGGATCGTGTGTCCACGCGCGTTCGCCACCTCCCAGATCGTCTGGCCGGCGGGAACGGTGACCTGCTCGCCGTCCAGCGTGAAGGTGATCGTTTCGGTACGGGTTCCGTCGGGCATCTCAGACCTCGTTCGGGAAATGCTTGATGGTAAGCCGGATCGGGTTCGGGGCCGCCTGCCCCAGACCGCAGATGGAGGCATCCGCCATGGTCTGGCAAAGGTCCTCGAGCAGGGCCTTGTCCCATTTGGGCTGAGACATCAGCTTGACCGCCTTCTCGCATCCCACCCGGCAGGGGGTGCATTGGCCGCAGCTCTCCTTTTCGAAGAACTTCAGCATGTTGAGCGCCGCCGCGCGCGGGCTGTCCTGATCGGACAGGATCACAACCGCGGCCGATCCGATGAAGGTGCCGAGAGGTTGCAGCGTATCGAAGTCGAGCGGCACGTCGTCGATGGACGCGGGCAGCAGGCCCGAGGACGGTCCGCCCGGCTGATAGGCCGTGAAGCGGTGCCCTTCGGCCATCCCACCGGCGGCGTGGATGATGTCGCGGATCGTCGAGCCTGCCGGAAGCAGGTAGACGCCCGGGTCCCGAACCCGGCCCGAGACGGAATAGGAGCGCAGGCCCTTGCGGCCGTTCTTCTCGGTCGCGCTCAGAACTTCCGGCCCTTCGCGGCAGATCCGCGCGACCCAGTGCAGCGTCTCGATGTTGTGCACCAGTGTCGGGCGGTCGAAGATGCCCACCTGTGCGACGTAGGGAGGACGGTGGCGCGGCAGGCCGCGCTTTCCCTCGATGCTTTCGATCATCGCGGACTCTTCGCCGCAGATGTAGGCCCCTGCCCCGCGGCGCAGGTCGATGTAGCCCTTCGCGACGATACCGGCGCTTTCGAGCGCCGCGATCTCGGTCTGCAGGATTTCGCGGATGGCGGGATATTCGTCGCGCAGGTAGATGAAGCAGGTCTCGGCATCCACGGCCCAGGCGGCGATCAGCATCCCCTCGAGGAACAGGTGCGGAGTGCGTTCGAGATACCAGCGGTCCTTGAAGGTGCCGGGTTCGCCCTCGTCGCCGTTCACGGCGAGGTACCGCGGGCCGGGGTTGGCGCGCACGAAACCCCACTTTTTACCCGACGGGAAACCCGCGCCCCCAAGGCCGCGAAGCCCCGACGCTGCGACCTTTGCCTGCACGGCCTCCCAGTCGCTGCCTTTCCGCAGGTCCATCAGCGTGTCGTAGCCGCCCCCGGCGCGATAGTCGGCGAAGGTTTCGTAAGGCACGACGTGGGGGTGCGTGTCCCCCGCGCCGGCCGCTGCCAGCACCGCTTCGGGCGATGCGTGGCCGATATGGTTGTGCCCGACCTCCGCCACCGGCGCCGCCTCGCACCGCCCCATGCAGGGCGCGCGCAGGATCCGAACCGCGGCCGGGTCGGTCCCTGCGGCAAGCGCGCGGGCCAGTTCGTCGGCCCCTGCGATCTCGCAGGAAAGCGAGTCGCAAACCCGGATCGTGAGCGCGGGAGGCGCGGCTTCGCCTTCGCGCACGCAATCGAAATGCGCGTAGAACGTCGCGACTTCCCAGACCTCTGCCATCGACAGACGCATCTCTTCGGCCAGCGCCCGGAGGTGGCGCGCCGACAGGTGCCCGTAGGTGTCCTGGATGAGGTGCAGAAACTCGATCAGCAGGTCGCGGCGGCGCGGACGGTCGCCAAGCAGGCCACGCACCTCCGACAGCGATACGTCATCGTATTGACGCCCTTTCGGGGTCTTGCGCCCGCGGCGTTGCTGTTTCTGGGTGCCGCGATCTTCATCAAGCGGTGCCATGATTCCTCCGGTTCGTTTGCGCGACCATGCATTCAGCGATTTGCATCGTCAAATTTCATTCGCGGATTATGCGATAACCCCAGATTATCGCCCGGTCAGCCCCAGAACATCCCTCAAGGCCTCGACAACCGGGACGCGGCGGCTTCGGGCGGGCGTGACGAGGCTGATCGCCTTTTCAACCCGTGGTTCCACCAGACGCATCGCAACCGTACCACGAACCGGGCCGAGCGAGTCGACGATCACTTCGGGAACCACCGTAGCCGCCAGACCCTCGATCGCAAGAACAACCGCGGGGATGAAGCCGTTGGTCTCGAGCATCACCCGGGGATGCGCCCCCGCCTCCTCGAACACACGGTCGATGATCCGGCGGTTCTGCATGCCGGGCTCGAGCAGCGTCAGCGGAAGCGCCGCCGCATCGCGCCAGGTGATCGTCTCCGCCGGTTCCGCCACGAGACCTTCCGGGGCGAGCAGGATATAGCGCTCATGGTAGAGAGGCTCGACCTTCATGAGGTCGGCGGCGGTTCCTTCGGTGTAGGTGATGCCGGCGTCGAACACACCGTCGAGGATGCCCTGCTGGATTGCCAGCGAGGTGGCCATCTCGATGCGGAAGCGGATGTCGGGGTGAGTGTCGCCAAGGCGTCTCGCGATCCGCGCGGCTTCGGCTGTGGCCGTCGGGATCACCCCGAGCACGAGTGTCCCGACGATCTGGCCGCGTGCACCCTTCACGTCGTTTTCCAGCGCGCGCAACTGATCGAGAATCTGCCGCGCATGGGCGACGACGGTCTCGCCTTCGATTGTGAGGCCCTG
>CAZOHN010000200.1:0-2857 GCA_964579325.1 uncultured Rhodobacterales bacterium | reverse complement strand
GGGCACCCGCTCCTGCTCGCGTCCTCCGAGGGCGGCGTGAACTTCGAGGAACGCGCGCGGATGGACTCCGAGACCGTGCAAACGCTGGTCCTTGTGGAGGGTGGCGGTGCCGAGCCGCTGGCAACTTTCCTCGCAAACCTCGGAATCTCCGCGCCCGCGGCCACCGACACGGTCCTTGCCGCCAGAACCGCCTTTGTCGAAAACGACATGACGCTTCTCGAGATCAACCCGTTTGCCGAAGTTGCGGATGGCAGTTGGGTCGCGGTCGATGCCAAGATCATCATCGACGACAATGCAATGTTCCGGCATCCCGAGTTTGAAGCTTTCCTTGCCGATCAGCGGATGCTTGCGCCGGAATCCGAGGCGCAGCGGAGCAACATCAACTTCGTGAAGCTGGATGGCGATATCGGGGTGATCGTGAATGGCGCGGGTCTCGGCCTTGCGACCAACGACATGGTCGTCGACGCGAAGGGCCGGCCGGCGAACTTCATGGACATCCGCACCACGGCTACGAGCTTCGACATCGCGCGCGGCGTGGAGATCCTTCTGCGCGACCCGTCGGTGAAGGCGCTCTTGCTCAACGTGCACGGCGGCGGCATGACGGTCTGCGATACCGTCGCCGAGGGCGTGGCCTTTGCCTATGCCCGCGCGACGCGCAAGCCGCCTGTCGCGGCGCGTCTCGCCGGGCAAAATGCCGACTGGGGCCTGAAGATCCTCAAGGACCGCGCCGTTCCGGTGACGATCTACGACGACATGAAGAGCGCCGTGAAGGGCGCTGTCGAGATGGCGAGCGGAGGGCGGCGCTGATGGCTATCCTCGTGAACCGCGACACCCGTGTCCTCGTGCAGGGCATCACCGGCCGCGCGGGCACCTTCTACACCGACCAGGCGGTCCGCTATGGTTCGACCTATGTGGGCGGCATCCGACCGGGCCGTGGAGGCAGTCAGCACCTCGGACTGCCGGTCTTCGACACGGTCGCCGACGCGGTCCGCGAAACCGGCGCGACAGCCAGTCTTCTCATCGTTCCGGCCCCCAACGTCGCCGATGCGGCGATCGAGGCGATCGAAGCGAAGCTCGACGTCGTCGTCTGCGTGACCGAGCGCGTCGCCCAGCACGACATGGCGCGCGTCAAGCGTGCCCTTGGCGGGTCCTCGACCGTGCTGATCGGCCCGAACTCGCAAGGCATCCTGACGCCCGAGCAATGCAAGATCGGCGTCATGCCGACGCGGCACGCCAAGCCGGGCAGCATCGGGATCGTTTCACGCTCGGCCTCGCTGACCTCCGAGATCCTCGCGAATTGCAGTGCCGCGGGTCTGGGCCAGTCGACCACGGTCGGTATCGGCGGCGACACGCTGCACGGGATAGGCTTTGTAGAGTGCCTGCAGCGCTTCCGCGACGATCCCGAGACCGAAGCAGTCGTGTTGATTGGCGAGATCGGGGGGCGTGAAGAAGAGAAGGCGGCCGAGTATCTGGCCTCGGTCGACTACGGCAAGCCGGTGATCGGGCTTGTCGTCGGGCGCCACGCTCCGCGCGGACGTCGCATGGGCCATGCCGGGACACTCTCGGTCTTCGGGCTGGAGACGGCCGAGGACAAGATCGCCAAGCTCCGCCGCGCCGGTGTGCTGCTTGCACAGGATGCCGCCGAAGTCGTCGGCACCGTGGTCAAGGCGCTGGCCTGAGACCGACCGAGGAGCCGGAACGATGCCTGCTGCCCCCCTGCCCGCCCTGATGCGCACCGTCGAGATGCGCGAGCCCGGACCGCCGGATGTCCTCGTGTCGGGGTCGCGTCCCCTGCCCGACCTGCGGCCGGGGGAAGTCCTGATCCGCGTCACGGCGGCGGGTGTGAATGGCCCCGACCTCGTGCAGAGGCGCGGGCACTATCCGCCACCGAAGGGCGCGTCCGACCTTCTCGGCCTCGAGGTCTCGGGCGAGATCGTTGTGACCGGCGAAGGCGTGGGCGGCCACCTGCTGGGCGAGACGGTGTGCGCGCTCACCAATGGGGGCGGCTACGCCGAGTATGTCGCGGTCAATGCGGGCCATTGCCTGCCGGTTCCGGCCGGCATCGAAACGCTCCACGCGGCTGGCCTGCCCGAAACATACTTCACGGTGTGGAGCAATGTCTTCCACCGGCAGGAGATCCCCCAAGGCGCGACGTTCCTCGTGCACGGCGGCTCCGGCGGGATCGGCTCGACCGCGATCCAGCTTGGCGCGGCTCTGGGGCTCAAGGTGCTGACCACGGTCGACTCTGGCGAGACCGCAGCCTTCGCGAAGAACCTCGGCGCGCACCGGACGATCAACTTCCGCGAAGAGGACTTCGTGGAGGTCTGCCGCGAGGAAGGTGGCGCGGACATCATTCTTGACATCATCGGAGGCGACTATATCGCCCGCAACATCAAGGCGGCCCGGCACGATGCCCGGATCATCCAGCTTGCCTTCAACAAGGGCTCGAAGGTCGAGATCGACCTGATGCCGATCATGCTCAAGCGGCTGCTCTACACCGGCTCGACCCTCCGCTCGCGCCCCGAAGCCTTCAAGACCGCGGTAGCGAACGATCTTGCCGACGGGGTCTGGCCGCTGTTCGCGGCGGGCAGGCTGCAGGCCGTCACGCATCTCGTCCTGCCGTTCGACCAGGCCGCGGAAGCGCACAGCCTTCTCGAGAGCGCCGGTCACGTCGGAAAGGTCCTGCTGAGACCGTGACCCGCCGGACCGGCACGCGCCGCAGTGCGGTCGGACCGACAACGCGGAGCGCTTTGCAGGGTCGTTCCGAGCGATGTAGCGATGGGCACAAAGCATGAACACGAAGGACAGGACCGCGAGATGACGATGCAGCAGCCACCGGGGCCGTTCCGGGCGCGGT
>CAZOHN010000199.1:0-6530 GCA_964579325.1 uncultured Rhodobacterales bacterium | reverse complement strand
TGCGCAAGCTCAAGCATCCCAGCCGGTCGCGCAAGCTGCGGTCGTTCCTCGACCAGTAGGGCCGGCGAATGTCGTGGCTTTCGAAACTCCTGGGCGGCTCATCGGGCGGCGAGACGCCGCCCTCCTCGCCCGGCGAGGACTACAAGGGCTTCCGCATCACGCCCCAGCCGATCCGGGAAGGCGGACACTACCGGGTCGCGGCGCGGATCGAGAAGACGGTGGATGGCGCGGCGAGGCAGCACGACCTGATCCGCGCAGACACCATCGCCTCGCTAGACGAGGCAACCGCGATCTCGGCCGCCAAGGCGCGTCAGATGATCGACGAACAGGGTGACCGGCTGTTCGGGGGGTGATCCATCCGTGACCGTGGAGTCCGGGGTGTCGTCCGCCGGCTCGGCGTCCTTTCGTCCGTCTCAGCGGAAGATCAGCAAGACCGAACAGAGTGCCAGTACCGGCAAGATCCACAGGATCGGGATATTGATGATCGGGATCGGAAGGAGCAGCCGCAGCCCGGCCACACGCTCCATCCCCCGCAACCACATGTAGGTCGGAACAAGCGCGATGAGCAGGGCCCACCCCATGCCGCTGTCGCTTTCGATGTCGACCCCCAGCGGAAGCAGAAGGAACATCACGATGACCAGTGGTCCGATGGCGAGGCAGAAGGCAAGGAAGTCGCCGACCTTCGGGATGCTGAGGAGCGTGTGGAGCCATCCCCAGGTTTCTGCGGGATCGGCATCGGGGAGATAGTGAGGGTCCGTCGGATCCGTGGTCGGTTGAGCGTCTTCGGTCATCCTTGAGGTCTCCAATTTCTCGCTAAAATTGAAAGACTGCCCGCAGTTGCACGTTAGGTCAACAATGATCCGGCTTGCAGGTCATGCGTCGACGGTTCCGGATTCAGATCGCGCTCGCTCCAGCCGCGTGGTCTGGGTCGTTTGAGCCGGCATGGCCTGCCAGGCTGCGCGCCCTCCCATGAACGCGGTAAGAAGCGCGGTCCGGCCTCGGGTCCCTCAGCGGTTTGACGGATTGAAAACGCAACGACGGCAATACTCAGCCTGCCTGCTGTCGGCATGCAGTGCAGCCTCTTTCCCCGGCATGTAGCCCCCGCTAGAAGTGCGCTGCCAGCCCGGAGTGCCCGATGCGCGCCACCTTTACCCTGCTCGTCGTCTGCACCACCGATGGTTTCATCGCCCGCCGGTCAGGCCACAGCCCGGCCGAATGGGCAAGTCCCGAGGAGCAGGACCTGTTCCTCTCTGCTGTCGACGGGGCCGATTGGGGTATCATGGGGCGGGCCACTCATGAGGCTGCCGACAAGCCCCATCGCCGCCGGATCGTGTTCTCCTCCGCTGCCGCTCGGCCTGACTGGCGGCGACCCGGGCAAGTCTGGATCGATCCGGCGGGACTTGCGCCCGATGATCTTGCGGCGATGGTCGATCCAGTGCGAAAATTGCGCGAGGGGCTGATCCTGGGCGGCACAGCCGTGCACGACTGGTTCCTCCGAGCGGGTCGTATCGACCGGGTCAGCCTCACGGTCGAACCGGTGTCGTTCGGGACCGGGCTGCCGTTGTTCTCGGACACGGCCGGGCCGGCGGACGAAGTGCTCAAGCGGCTCGGCTTCCGCCGTCGCTGCAGCCGCGCACTGAACGACACCGGCACGCGGCTCATCGACTTCACCGCCTGACCCTGCGACATCATTCGCCCTGTCGCTACAGCAATCCCGTGCCATGTTGTGGCGCATGTCCGGTGTTCTCGACCAGTTTCCCCAGTTGCGCGGCCGCAGGGTCATCGTTTTCGACGGCACCTGCGTGCTCTGCTCGGGCTTCTTCGCCTTTGTCCTGCGTCATGACAGGGCCGCGGTGTTCGACTTCGTCGTGGCGCAGTCCGACCTTGGCGAGGCACTCTATGCCCACTACGGACGCAAGGCGGCGGACTACGAGACCAACCTCGTGATCCTTGACGGTAACCTCCACGCCGAGCTTGACGCTTTCGCTGCGGTGATGCGTGAGATCGGCTGGCCGTGGCGGGTGCTCGCCGCGGGGGCCTGGCTCCCAGCACCGGTAAAGTCCTGGCTCTACGCCCGCATCGCGCGCAACCGCTTCGCGCTCCTGGGTCGGCGCGACACATGCTATGTGCCGACGCCGGAGCTCAAGGCGCGCTTCCTTGCCTGAACCCATCGTGGTCCTCGGTGCGACGGGCCTGTTCGGCGGACACCTTGCGCGGGCGCTGCTGACGGAGGGGCATGAGGTCGTTCTTTCGGGACGGTCGCGAGCAAGGCTCGATGCTTTCGCGCTAAGGCACGGCGGCCGGGTCCGCGCCTTTGACAGGGACGATCCGGCAGCGGTTGCACAAGCACTTGCCGAGGTCCGCGCGGGCGTTGTGATCGACGCGGCAGGGCCGTTCCAGTTCTACGGTGCCGATCCCTACCGTTTCGCCCGTCAGGTGATCGCGGCCGGGGCGCACTATCTCGACCTGGCCGATGCGCCCGGGTTCGTCGGCGGAATCGGCGTGCTCGATGCCGAGGCGCGGCGCCGGGGCGTCTCGGTGCTTTCGGGTGCGTCCTCGACGCCGGCGCTTGCGGCTGCGGTTGCGGACGTGCTGACGGCCGGGCTGGAGCACGTCGAGGCGATCGAGACGGCGATTCTGCCCGGGAACCGGACCGAGCGCGGGTTGTCGGTCACCGAGGCGATCCTCGGGCAGGTCGGACAGCCATTCGAGGTGTTGCTGGGTGGTCGGGCGGGGCGGGTACATGGCTGGGACGCGACGCGACGGATCCGGTTCGGCGCAGGTGGGCGAACCCTTACGCGGCGCGGGGCGTTCAACCAGACGCCAGACCTCATCCTGTTCCCGGAGCGCTACGCAGCGCGCACCGTGATCTTCCGGGCGGGGCTTGAGCTTGCGCCGATGCATTTCGGGCTGTCGGCCCTGCGCTGGCTGGTCCGGCTTGGTGTCGTGCGGAGCCTCCGCCCGCTCGCGCACCCTCTGCACCGGCTCGCGGGATGGCTGCGGCATATCGGGTCGGATTCCGGCGGAATGGTTGTCGAGGTCACCGGGTGTGACGAGCGGGGTTGGGTGCGCCGACGGTGGTGCCTCGTTGCATCGGACGGCGAAGGGCCGCGCATCCCAGGCACGCCGGCGGCACTGGTTGCGGCCCGGATGCTCGCCGGTCGGGTTGCGCCGGGGGCGCGGCCCTGCATGGGCGAGGTCCCGCTTGCCAACCTAGAGGATGCGATGGCCGGGTTCGGGGTGATCTGCGAGCGGTCCGAGGCGCGACTGGTTCCGGTGTTTGAGCAGGTCCTGGGCGCGGCGACCATTGCGCAGCTCGACCCGCCAGTCGCAAAGCTGCACGGCGCGCTCGGTCTGCGCCGCTGGCGAGGGGAAGCGGAGGTCGAAGGACCACAGGGCTTGCTTGGGGGGATCGCTGCGCGGGTCGCAGGGTTCCGTCGCAAGGCCGGACGCTGCGCAGTGGAGGTCACGATCGACGCGACCGAGGCGCGTGAAGTGTGGACCCGCGATTTCGACGGGCACCGCTTCCACTCGGTCCTGACCCCCCACGGCGAGGTGATGGAGGAACGCTTCGGCCCCTTCACCGCGCTGATGCCGCTTGCTCCGGAGGGCGGGGCGCTGACCTACCCGGTCGCCGGCGCCCGCGCCTTCGGGCTGATCCCGCTCCCCCGGATGCTCATCCCCGTCAGCCGCACGCGGGAATGGGGCGACGATGAAGGCCGCTTTCGCTTCGAGGTCGAGGTGAGCCTTCCCTCCGGCGCCCGGATCGGTCACTACCGGGGCTGGCTTGTTCCCGGCGACTGACGATCATCCTCCGAGGTGGGTGCGGAAGAAGTCGACGGTGCGCGACCAGGCCAGTTCCGCAGCAACTGCGTCGTAGCGGGGGGTGGTGTCGTTATGGAAGCCGTGATTCACGCCCGGGTAGAGATGGGCCTCGTAGGTCTTGCCGCCCGCCTTTAGCGCCGCCTCGTACTCGGGCCAGCCCGCGTTGATGCGCTCATCCAGTTCGGCGTAGTGGATAAGAAGCGGCGCCTCGATCTTCGGCACATCGGCCGTGGGGGCCTGGCGGCCATAGAACGGGACCGAGGCGGCAAGCTCGGGGTAGGCCACGGCCATCGCGTTGCAGACGCCCCCGCCATAGCAGAAGCCCACGCAGCCGACCTTTCCAGTGGAACCTTCGTGCGCAAGGAGATGCTCGAACGCTGCGAAGAAGTCGTTCATCAGCTTCTCGGGATCGACCTGCGACTGCAGTTCGCGACCGGCATCGTCGTTGCCGGGATAGCCGCCGACCGAGGAGAGTCCGTCCGGCGCGAGCGCCATGAAGCCAGCCTTCCCTAGCCGCCGTGCAACATCCTCAATGTAGCGGTTCAGGCCGCGGTTCTCGTGCACCACGACGACGGCGGGTAGGAGGCCCTCCACGCCTGCCGGGCGCACAAGGTATCCATTCACGTCGCCATGGCCGTTCGGCGAAGGGTAGGTGACGTACTCGGCAACGATGCCGCTATCGTCGGCCGGAACCTGCTGCGCAAGCGCGTAGTCCGGCTTGAGCATGTCGAGAAGGGCAAGCGCGGTAACGCTTCCCACGGCGAACTTGCCGGCACGGTCGAGGAACTCACGCTTGGTGATCTTGCCGTGGGCGTAGAAGTCGTAGAGATTGAGGAGTTCCTGCGGAAAGTCCTTTGCGGTCATCCGGGTCATGGGGCTACTCCCTGCTACCTGAAGCTTGAGCGACTGTAGCGCGGGCCGCACGATCTGCGGACCCGACTGCTGCTCACGTTTGCGGCATCGCATCCGTGCCACACTCTAGATATTGGTGCCGATCTGGCCTCTACCCAAAGGCTTGAGGCTGGGCTATGGTCTTGTGGATTTCGGTCTCGGAAGGACGAGGGAAGGTCATGCGCTGTCCGTTTTGCGGAAACGTCGATACGCAGGTGAAGGACTCGCGCCCTGCCGAAGACCATGTCGCCATCCGCCGCCGCCGATTCTGCCCGGCCTGCGGTGGCCGGTTCACAACTTACGAGCGGGTGCAACTGCGTGACCTTGTGGTCATCAAGTCGAGCGGCCGGCGTGAGGATTTCGACCGCGACAAACTGGAGCGGTCGGTGCGGATCGCCCTGCAGAAGCGTCCACTTGAGCCGGAGCGGATCGACCAGATGGTGTCGGGCATCGTTCGGCGGCTGGAAAGCCTCGGCGAGACCGACATCCCCTCGAAGGTGATCGGCGAGATCGTCATGGAGACGCTGGCGCGGATCGACACCGTCGCCTATGTCCGATTTGCCAGCGTATACAAGAACTTCCAGGCTGCCGACGACTTCGAGCGCTTCGTCGACGAGTTGCGCCCCCCAGACAAGGGCGACGCCTGATCCGACGTGATCCGGGCTGCCCGGGAGGGCGCTTTGTCCGAGGATGATGTGAGGCACATGGGCACGGCTATCGCGCTTGGCGCGCGGGGGCTTGGCCGGGTCTGGCCCAATCCAGCCGTCGGCTGCGTGATCGCGAAGGATGGCCGCGTGGTTGGGCGCGGCTGGACGCAAACTGGTGGCCGACCCCATGCCGAGACGGTTGCACTAGCGCAGGCTGGAGCGGCCGCGCGAGGGGCCACGGTCTACGTCAGCCTCGAACCCTGCGCGCACCATGGCAAGACACCACCCTGTGCAGAAGCCCTTGTCGCCGCGGGCGTGGCGCGGGTGGTGAGCGCATTGGAGGACCCTGATCCGCGCGTAGCAGGGCGTGGCCATGCGTTGCTGCGCGAGGCCGGGATCGAGGTGGTGGCCGGGGTGGGCGAGGAACAGGCGCGTCGGGTGCAGGCTGGGTTTCTCATGCGTGTGACCGCCGCGCGGCCGTTGGTGACGCTCAAGCTCGCCACGAGCCTTGACGGGCGGATCGCGACGGCATCGGGCGAAAGCCGCTGGATCACCGGGCCGCAGGCACGTCGGATGGTGCATGCAATGCGTGCGCGCCACGATGCGGTGATGGTCGGCGCGGGCACGGCGCGGGCAGACGATCCCTCGCTGACGGTCCGCGACATCGGCGTTTCGCAACAGCCTGTGCGGGTGGTGGTCTCGCGGAGGCTCGATCTTCCGGGAGAGAGTGCGCTTGCGCGGACGGCGCGGGAGGTTCCGGTCTGGCTGATCCACGGCGCCGGAGCGCCTTCGGCGTTCTGGCGGGCTCGGGGTGCCCGGTGTTTCGAGGTGGCGGAGGCGAGCGATGCCGTCGACCCAGGGAGCGCGCTCGCGGCGCTGGGCTCTGCTGGACTGACGCGGGTGTTCTGCGAGGGCGGTGGAGGGCTGGCAGCCTCGCTCCTGCGGGCGGGGTTGGTAGACCGGCTCGCCGTGTTCTCGGCAGGCATCGCACTGGGTGGCGACGGTCGGGCCGCAGTGGGGTCGCTGGGCCTGGAGGTTCTGGCGGCCGCACCGGCGTTCAGGCTGGCAGAGGTGCGTGCGGTTGGCAGCGACGTGCTGACGCATTGGGAACGCTAAGAGTCAGCGCGAAAACCGGCCGCGAAATGCCTGCATCCGCGCGAGTAATCC
>CAZOHN010000198.1:0-6564 GCA_964579325.1 uncultured Rhodobacterales bacterium | reverse complement strand
CTGGATCTGTCGGCCTTCGAAGGGGCTGCGGTGGGGCGCGCGGCGATGGGGTTCTTCCGGGAGCTGGCGGGCTAGAGGGGGGCAGCGCTGGGGTATGGGGCGGATGGGCCGGAGGCGCGGCGGCCCTGTCAGACCGCAGCCGTGTCGGCCGGGATTCCGGTTGCGCCGGGGTTCAGCGAGGGGCAGCGGATGTCGTTCTGCCATTCGGCCTCGGGGATGCCGAGCCGGTTCAGAACCCCGGCGATCATGTCGGGGTTCCTGAGCGTCTCACCGGCACCGGGGTTGCGGTTGGCGTGCGGCTTCGCCACCGCCGCGGCATGGCCGAGGAAGGCCGCGATCCGCGCCGCGGCGTCGGGATCGCGGATGAAGTTGATCAGGAGAAGGTCGTCCGGCCGATCGCGGAAATGCTCCAGCACCGCAGTGTGGTGGGAATCGCGACGGCGTATCCAGGTCTCCATCGCCTCGGGGGTTGCCGTCCAGTCCGCACCCCGGTCCTTGCCGGGCGGCAGGCGGTGGATGTGCTCGAGCCGGCTGTCGAGCCAGGCGTCGAGGTCGCGCACCTGCAGGATGAACTTGGCGTTCGGGAACATCGCGTCGAGCTTGCGGAAGTCGTCGGGAATGCCGTCACAGAAGGCGTCGTAGAGTCGGTAGATTCCTGGCCGCGAGCTGTCGCGCCATTTCGTGCCATGATACGAGCGGTAGCCGAGATCGGTGAAGATCCGGTGCAGCGAGGTGGTCCCGGTCTTGTTGAAGCCGATGGCGAAGACCTTGCGCGCCCGCCGCCCGGCGAGGAAGCGCCCGACCGCCGTGCCGGGGATGTCCACCCTGCCCATGTCTTCCGTCTCCCTCTCGACCGCGGTCTGCGGGGCCGACTTTGCCCAAGGTTGTGGAGGAGCGGAAGTGCCCCGGCGGCCCCCTGCGTGGAAAATCGGCCAACGCGCGTTCCGTCAGCCATCCCCGCCCCGCCTGCATGAGCAGCCCCCGCCCGCAGAACACGACCGGCCGCTACGCGGTCAATGCCGTCAGTTCGGTCCTGACCGCGCTGATCAGCATGACGGCACTGGTCTGGGTGAACCAGTACCTGCTGCGCCGGATCAGCCCCGAGGAATACGCGCTCGTCCCGGTGGTCACCGCGCTCATGGTCTTCGCCGAGTTCTTCCGCATCATCTTCACGCGAGGACTCTCGCGCGCCGGCGACAAGCTGCCGATCTCACACCCGTCGAGAAGGAATTGGTTGTTTCGCGGTTGCAGCAAACTACTCTGCCGAGTGTCGTTTACTTGTCCGACGCCCCTAACCGAATGCCGGCCACCGGCGCTGGCAAGCTGGAGGCACGGCCCCTTGAGAGAGGCACTCGACCCCATAGAGGTCTTCCGCCCCCTTGTTGTCATCCCCTGCCTTAACGAGGCGCGCCACATCGAGCGTGTCGCGCGGCAGATGCAGGATGCCGTTCGCGGCACGGGTGGACGGGTCGTGATCGTTGACGGGGGCAGCGAGGATGGAACGGCGGCGATTGCAGAGCGGCTGTCACGGTCGACGGAGGACATTGCGTTCCTCCACAACCCTGCGCGCCTTCAGGGCCCAGGCATCAATGCTGCGGTCCGTCTCTTCGGCGACGGGTGTTCTCACCTCGTTCGGGTGGATGCGCACGCCGCCTACCCGGACGATTTCGTCGAGATCCTGGGGCAGGAGGCTGCGGCCACTGGTGCGGCATCGACCGTTGTTGGCATGATCGCCGAGGGGGACGGTTTCCTCCAGCGTCTCAGCGCCGCGGCGCAGAACGATCGTATCGGCAATGGCGGCGCGCGCCACCGCCGCCGTGGAACAGGCCGGTTCGTGGACCACGGTCACCACGCGCTGATGCGGCTTGACGCGTTCCGCGCGGTGGGCGGATACGACGAGAGCTTCTCGCACAACGAGGACGCAGAACTGGATTTCCGGCTTGTCCGGGCCGGATACCGCATCTGGCTCACGTCGCGGACGCAGGTGATCTACTACCCGCGGACCACCCTGCACTCCTTGGCGCGGCAGTATTTCAACTACGGCAAGGGCAGGGCCAAGAACCTGATGAAGCATGGCGCGTGGCCACGGGCACGGCAGATCGCCGTCATCGCAGTGGGCCCGGCGACGCTCCTCGCTGGCCTCGCGCCTGCGACTTCCGTGCTCGCGGTTCCAGCACTTCTCTGGATGGGGACGGCCCTGCTCGGCGGGGTAGTGCTGGCGCTCGGGCGGCGTGATCTGTCCCTCGCCCTGTCTGGGCCTGTCGCGATGCTGATGCACCTTTCGTGGTCGCTGGGCTTCTGGGTTCAGGTGATTGCGGCCCCGTCGCGGCCCCGACAGGAGGCCCCGGTATGATCTCGGTGTCGATCTGTGTCTGCACCTTTCGGCGTGACAGCCTTCGAGACACCTTGGACTCTCTGATGGAGATCGAGCTTCCGCAGGGGGTGGAGGTCGAGGTTGTGGTCATCGACAACGATGCGCAGCCGAGCGCCCGTGCGGCTGTCGACGCCTTCGCCCTGACGGCCCCGCGACCCGTCCGTTACGTCCATCGCCCGGGGCAGAACATTTCCGTGGCACGGAACGGGGCCCTCGAGGCCGCGGCGGGCCGACTAGTGGCCTTCATCGACGATGATGAACGGGCGACGTGGAGATGGCTCGCGGCGCTTCTGCGCGAGCGTGTGCGCTCGGGGGCCGATATCGTGCTCGGCCCGGTCGAGGCGGTGTACGGGCGCGGTGCTCCGGCCTGGATGCGCCGGGTGCGCGCTCACGCGACGTCCCCGGTGCTGATCCGGGGTGAAATCCACACGGGCTACAGCGGCAACGTCCTGATCGATCTCGACAGCCCGGCCCTTGCCGGCCTCAGGTTCGATCCCGCCCTCGGACAGATCGGTGGGGAGGACACGCTGTTCTTCGGCATTGCCCACAGTGCCGGGGCCCACATCGGATTCGCACCGGACGCGCTCGTTCTCGAAGACGTACCGGACGCGAGGCTCTCGTTTCGGTGGCTCGGACGGCGCCGCTTCCGCACTGGGCGGACCCACGCCCGTTTCCTGCTGGCAGTCCGCGGACGGACGCGGCGGGGCGCGCTGCCGCTGGCCTTTGCGAAGGCCGTCTACTGCGCTCTGGCGACGCTTGCCTGCCTTCCCGCCCAGGCGGCAAGAAACGCCGCGGCTCTCAGGTTTCTTTTCCATGCCGGGGTCATCGCGGGTCTTGTCGATCACGAAAGCCCCGTCGTGGCGCCCCTCACCTTGGTGAGGTCGGCTGGCGAATGACCGAGAATGGACCACGGTTCTGGCCAGCGCGCAGCGAGCTGCGATTTTCCAGCGGTGCCCGCGCAGAGGAAGGCAACCTGCGGCAGTTCTGGCTCGCGACCTTACGGCAGTTTCGTCTGGTATCTGCGATCGGTCTGGTCGGGCTGCTCTTCGGGGCGTTCCACCTGGCCACCAGTCCGAAGCAGTACTACAGCAGCGCCACGATCCTGATCTACGAGCGTCACAACAGTCTGGACGAGGAGTTGTCTTCGCTCCGCGCACAGACCCGGAACGACACTGGCTTCGAAAACCAGATGGAGATCCTGCGCTCGCGCGGCCTCGCCGAGGAGGTTATCCGCAGGCTGGATCTGCAGGAGAACCGGGACTTCCTGGCACCGCCGACCTCGGTTCTGGGTGAGTTCAAATCCGCTGCAGTCGCCCTGGTTCGGTCCCTTCTGCCGGATCCTGTCGTGTCGGGCGGGGACATGGCCGTGCCGCAGGAGGTTGTCGAGGAAGCCAGGATCCAGAAAGCAGCCGCAATGCTCGCCGCCCGAACGAAGTTCAGCCGCATCGGTCGGAGCTACTCGGTTGAGGTCGGGTATCTGTCGCACGAGCCGATGCTCGCCCGGGATATCGCGGATGCCTATGCCGAAGCCTATCTGGCGGACGCGACGCAGGCCAACCTGGAAGCCTCAGACCGCACGGCAGCCTGGATGAAGGATCAGATCGAAGAGATCAGACGCTCTGTGCTGGAAGCAGCGGCGGATGCCGAGCGCTTCCGGTCCGACAATGCCGCGCTGGATCAACAGGGCCTGCGCGAACGGCTACAAAGGGTCAATTCGCTGAACGATCTCTACGTCACCATCGAGGCGCGCTATCAGGCGCATCTCATCGCCGGGACCTATCCTGTTGCGAACGGGCGCATCCTTTCGCAGGCATTGCTGCCGGAGCGGCCTTCGGAGCCGAAGTCCTGGCAACTCCTTCTGGCCGGACTTGCCGCAGGTCTGATGGTCGGGCTCGGAGCGGCGGTATTCCGTGAAATGCGCGAGACCGCCTTTCGGATTGCCGAGGACATTGAGACGGAGGGCCTTGCCTTCCTTGGATACCTTCCGACCTTCCGGAACCGAAAACGGCATACCTCCAGGCCTCTGTTGCGAGGCTCGGGAGAACCGGTCCGGAAGGCGCAGCCGCACGAGATTGTCTTCTCTTCCCGGCAAGGCATGGCAGAAGCGGAAAGGGCGCCGTTCGTTCTCTCGCCACCGAAGACGGCTGCCTCTCTTGCCCAAGGCGTCCTGGCCGCAGGAGCGGAGAGCCCCTATACGGCAGCGGTTCAAGGCATCCTGGGGTCGGTCGATCTTGCGCTCGATGACCGCCGTGTGCGGGTGATTGGCATTGCCGGCGTCAGCTCCGGTGCGGGCGCGACGACGCTTGCATCGACCTTGGCGCATCAGGTCGCGGCGGCGGGCCATCGCACGCTGCTCATCGACGCCGATAGCCAGACATCGAACCTCACGTCGTTCCTGAAAGGGCCTGACGTTCGGACTGGGCCAAGAGAGCCCGGCCTCGGCGATCCGCTGCGCGATGCCTTGCGGCTGCCGGAAGGTCTGGACCTGCTTCCGGCGGTGTCGCCCAGCGTCTCCCCGGTCGCTCGAACCTCGGCCATCCGCGAAGCGATCGAGTCGGCCAAGACCCGCTATGACCTGGTCGTGATCGACTTCCCTCCGATCAGCCTTCGAACGAACACGCAGACGCTTCTCGGCATGCTCGACGGGCTTGTCCTTGTCCTCGATTGGGGCAGAACGTCGCGCCGCACGCTGGAGGTGCTCCTGAATCGTCACCCGGAGCTGCGCAAGCAGGCGATCGGCGCGGTTCTGAACCGGACCGATTTCCACGCGCTCCGGAAATATGGCGTGTCCTGCGAGGAATGCGGCGCGCTCACCGCGACGGGTGCCTAGGGCGACTCGTCCCAAAAGTTGACGCGGATGCCTCCATCCCGGCATAATAATGCCCGGGGGGTGCGTCAGGACTGGTCCCGTTCGGGCGGTTACTGCGCAGGGGTTGGACGTCACATAATGCGTCTTGCATGGTTTGCAGCGATAAACTTCGTGACAGCTCTGCTGTTCGGCATTCATGCCTATGCGAACGGGCATGGAGCCGGGTGGATCATCCTGACGGTCATCGCGGTCCTGGTCGTGTTGCAGCTTTCGTACGTCTGCTGGCTCGTGGCGGTCTCGATACTGCGAGGCGCGCGGCACGCCCCGACCGAGCCGCCTCAAGTCGACGGACTCGTTGGGCCACGACGGAGGGGGCTCTCCAGCGTGCAGAACGGCCCCGACAGTCCCGCCGGCTGATCCTTCGGACCCGGTGTCGCGTTCAGTGCATGGTTACGTGCCAAGGGAGGGCCGCGATGCGGCGCCGTTCCCGGTCGGTCCATCCGTCGGTCGGCGGGAAAAGCTCGGCCTCGTCCCATCCCGGCAGGTAGCCAAGCGCCTCGAGACCTGCGCGACCGTGCGCCCGCACCGTGAGAGGTCCGGCTCCGGCGACAGCGGCCAGGTGCGCCGCCCGCGCGGGAGTCCAGCCGGAATTGCCCTCGGGCACGAGGATCTTCCGGAAGGTCTCGGCATCATCGGCGCTCGAGCCTTCGCCGAGAAGGCTGAGCCGGACCGCGGTCGTCGCTGCATCTTGCCCGCGCAGCTTCCGACCGAAGTTTTCCCACCCAGCGCGTGCAAGCGGCAGGACGAGAGCGGGCTCATCGACCAGCATCCGAAGCGCGGACGATCGGTCCGGGCCCTTCAGTCTCTGCACCAGGGCAGCGAATTTCTCCGCGCGCAGGTGCATGTGCCGGCGTTGCTCGAGCAGGTCGCGCAACTCGTCAGGTGCGCGGGACACAAGATCGAGGGTCGCGCGGACCATCCCCGCCGCGGCAGCCTCGCTCAGGCGATGAGAGATCGAGTGCGCATGCCGCCTGTAAAGGTAGTAGGCTTCCGGCAGAACTGCCAGGCGGGCACCGCCAAGAAGCACCCGAAAGAGCAGATCGAAGTCCTCGCCAACGGTCATGTAGGTCCGATATCGCAACTCGCCGAGGACGACGCGCCGGATGATCGGCTTGAGGTATCCAACAGGAACCGGCGGTCGTGCCATTTCCGCCGCGAGGAACTCGGCGTTCGTGGGCATCCAGAGGCCTTTCACCCCGAGGTTATCAAGCAAAGTCCGGCCGGTGTTGGCCCCAAAGTAGATGAGATCGTCCGCCACCACGTCTGCATCAAGCGTCTGTGCCCGGCTCAGCATCCGCTCGAGCCGGCGTGGATGGATCAG
>CAZOHN010000197.1:3254-6726 GCA_964579325.1 uncultured Rhodobacterales bacterium | reverse complement strand
TGCCCGCCGACCTCAAGGGTCTTTCTGACCGTGACTTGCGTCAGGTGGCCGACGAGTTGCGCACCGAGACCGTCGCAACGGTCTCCGAGACCGGCGGACACCTTGGCGCCGGACTGGGCGTGGTTGAACTGACCGTAGCACTGCATGCGGTCTTTGACACGCCGAAGGACAAGCTGATCTGGGACGTCGGCCACCAGTGCTACCCGCACAAGATCCTCACCGGCCGCCGCGACCGAATCCGCACGCTGCGCCAGAAGGGTGGGTTGTCGGGCTTCACCCGTCGGTCGGAGAGCGTCTACGATCCCTTCGGCGCGGCGCATTCCTCGACCTCGATTTCGGCAGCGCTTGGGTTTGCCGTGGCCCGCGACCTTGGCGGAAGCTGTGACGGCGGCCTCGGCGATGCCATCGCGGTGATCGGCGATGGCTCGATCAGCGCCGGCATGGCCTACGAGGCAATGAACAACGCCGGCCACCTGAAGAAGCGCCTCTTCGTCATCCTCAACGACAACGAGATGTCGATAGCACCGCCTGTGGGCGCAATGAGTGCCTACCTCTCGCGGCTTTATGCGGGCGACCCTTTCCAGGAGTTCAAGGCCGCCGCGAAGGGTGCCGTCAGCCTGCTGCCCGAGCCGTTCCGTGAAGGCGCGAAACGCGCCAAGGACATGCTCAAGCACATGACGGTCGGCGGCACGCTATTCGAAGAACTGGGCTTCTCCTACGTCGGCCCGATCGATGGACACGACTTGGAACAGCTGCTTTCAGTTCTGCGGACGGTGAAGGCACGGGCCACGGGGCCGATGCTGATCCATGTGCTCACCAAGAAGGGCAAGGGCTATGCCCCGGCCGAGACCGCGCGCGACGGGGGCCATGCGACAGCACCTTTCGACGTGCTTACCGGGAAGCAGCAGAAGGCGCCGTCGAACGCGCCCGCCTATACCAAGGTCTTCGCCCAGGCGCTGATCCGCGAGGCCGAGGCCGACAGCCGCATCGTCGGCGTCACTGCCGCGATGCCGGACGGAACGGGCCTGAACCTCTTCGGCGAGCGTTTCCCGTTGCGAATGTTCGATGTCGGCATCGCCGAGCAGCACGCGGTGACCTTTTCGGCCGGTCTTGCCGCCGGTGGAATGAAGCCTTTCTGCGCGCTCTACTCAACCTTCCTGCAGCGCGGATACGATCAGGTCGTGCATGACGTGGCGATCCAGCGCCTGCCTGTCCGCTTCGCCATCGACCGAGCCGGGCTTGTGGGGGCGGACGGGGCGACCCATGCCGGGGCGTTCGACGTTGCCTATCTCGCCAACCTGCCCGGCTTCGTGGTGATGGCCGCCGCCGATGAGGCGGAGCTTGTCCACATGGTCGCAACGGCAGCCGCGCATGACGAGGGCCCGATCGCCTTCCGGTTCCCGCGTGGCGAGGGTGTGGGTGTGGACATGCCCGAGCGGGGCGTGCCGCTGCCCATCGGCAAGGGCCGGGTGATCGAGGAGGGCTCGCGCGCCGCGGTCCTGTCGTTCGGCACGCGTCTGTCAGAAGCGATGAAGGCAGCCGAGGCGCTGTCGCAGCGCGGCATCCGGCCCACCGTGGCCGATGCCCGCTTTGCCAAACCGCTAGACCGCGACCTGATCCTGCGCCTTGCCGCCACCCACGAGGCCATGATTACAGTCGAGGAAGGCGCAGTGGGCGGCTTCGGCAGCCACGTCGCCCAGTTGCTTGCCGATGAAGGAGTGTTCGACAGCGGGCTCCGGTTCCGCTCGATGGTCCTGCCCGACATCTTCATCGACCAGTCGAGCCCCGAGGACATGTACGCCACGGCGGGCATGAACGCGCCGCAGATCGAGGCAAAGGTACTCGAGGCGCTCGGCGTGGCCGACATCGCCAGTCGCCGCGCTTGAGCGGCGTCAGGGCGTCATCGAGCGCCGCTGCTTCTCGCGCTCGAGGCCAAGCTGACGCTCGCGCCAGATGATGAGCACGCCCGCGAGGATGATGAGTGCTGCGCCGCCGATCATGGTGAGGGTCGGGGCCTCGTCGAACACAGCGTAGCCGATGACGATCACGAAGAGGATCGAGGCATAGTCGAACGGCGCGACCAGCGAGGCGTCGGCGTGGCGATAGGACGAGGTGAGCAGGATCTGACCGACCCCGCCGAGGAGGCCCGCCGCCACCAGCATCGCGGCTTCGCGCGGTTCGGGGACAACCCAGCCGAAGGGGAGCGTCAGGAGTGAGAGCACCGAGGCGGCGACAGAGAACCAGAAGACGATCGCCGATGTCCTCTCGGTCGCAACGAGGCTGCGCACGAACACCTGCGCCAGCGCGGCGAAGACCGCACTCATCAGCACGAGAACCGCGCCGAGTGTCTCGCGCGCATCGGTCTCGAGTCCCAGCGTCAGCCTAGGCGACAGCACGATGAGCACGCCGACCAAGCCGAGCGCAACCATGCCGAGCCGGAAGGCCCGGACCTGTTCACCTAGGAACATCGCTGCGAAGATCACCGTCAGGAGCGGCGCGGCGTAGCCGATGGCCGTCACCTCGGGAAACGGCAGTAGGCCGAGACCCGCGAAGCCTAGGCCCATCGCCGAGGTCCCGACAAGGCCGCGCCAGAGGTGGCCCATCGGGTTCTGCGTGCGCACCGCACCGGCCATCTCGCCGGTCATCGCAAGCCAGATGAATATCACGGGGATCGCGAAGAACGACCGGAAGAAGACCGCTTCACCGGGTGGCACATGGCCGGAGGTGGCCTTGATCAGGCTCGCCATGACGACGAAGACGAGAACAGAGGCGATCTTCAGGGAAATCCCGCGCAGCGGCGACATGGTGGCAGGTCCGGGTCCGACTGCTTCCGAATATGCCGTCGCCGCGCGGAAGGGAATGCGTCAGGCGGTCTTGCCGCGCTCGATCCGCACGAATTCCTGCGCACGCCGCCCGTCGTCGCGCTCGGCCTTCGCGCGGCGCTGGAGTTCGAGCGTCTGCGGGCGAGCGCCCGTGTCGTCCCGCTCGATCCGGGTGTAGGCGGCCAGACGCGCGCTGGTCTCCTGAGTTCTCGGCTTGTCGGCTACATGTCGGGTCATCGGTCTCTCCTTTTGCAAGGCTTCCCCAAGGTGTCCCCCGTCCGCGGACCCGCATGGTGGCCCGAATCGCCACCGCACCGCAACCGCCTTGGCCGTCAGCCCGCGGAAAGCCGCGCCTGCGCCCAGCGCGCGGCATCGGCGATGGCCGGATCGGGGTCGTCGCACAAGGCGGCGGCTACCCCCAAAAGGGAGGGATCGCCCGAGTTTCCGATCGCATAAAGCACGTTGCGCACAAAGCGATCACGCCCGATCCGCTTGACCGGACTGTCGGCGAAACGGGCGCGAAATGCTGCGTCATCAAGCGCCGCCAAGTCGGCGAGCGGCGCGGGCCCGCCCATACGGGCGGCATACTTCGTCTCGCGCGCCTCGGTGGCGAACTTGTTCCAGGGGCAGACCGCGAGGCAATCGTCGCA
>CAZOHN010000197.1:0-3244 GCA_964579325.1 uncultured Rhodobacterales bacterium | reverse complement strand
GAAGTGAGCCCTGAATGCGGGGTCGTCGAGCGCGCTCAGCTCGGCGAGGTCAGGAGTGCGGAGATCATTCCTGGCTCGGCGTTTAATCTCCGCTGTCGCCTGTGCGAACTTGTTCCAGGGGCAGACCGCGAGGCAATCGTCGCAGCCGTAGATCCGGTTGCCCATAAGGGCGCGCAGGTCTTCGTCCACGGGTCCCCGGTGTTCGATGGTGAGGTAGCTGATGCAACGCCGCGCATCGAGCTGGAACGGCGCCGGAAAGGCGCGCGTCGGGCAGATGTCGAGGCAGGCGGTGCAGGACCCGCAGTGCCCGGCCTCCGGCGCATCGGGTTCGAGGTCGAGCGTGGTGAAGAGCGCGCCGAGGAAGAACCAGTTGCCAAGGTCGCGCGAGAGCAGGTTGGTGTGCTTGCCCTGCCAGCCGAGGCCCGCCGCCTCGGCGAGCGGTTTTTCCATCACCGGGGCGGTATCGACGAAGACCTTGATCTCGGGCGCAGGACCGTCGCGCGCCGCCTCGGCAATCAGCCAGCGGCCCAGTGCCTTGAGCTTCTTCTTGAGCACGTCGTGATAGTCGGACCCCTGCGCGTAGACCGAGATCACGCCGCGGTCCCGCTGTGCCAGAGCCGCCAGCGGATCATGGCCCGGCGCATAGACATCCGCCAGCATCACCACCGACCGCGCGGCGGGCCAGAGCGCGGCCGGGTCGCCCCGCCAGTGCATCCGCTCGGCCATCCATCCCATCTGCCCGTGTCGGCCCTCGGCCACAAAGGCCTCAAGCCGTCCGGCTGCCTCGGGAATGGCGTCGGGCCGCGTCACGCGGGCCTTTGCAAGGCCAAGGCGCTCCGCTTCTGCCAGAAGCCGCTCCTTGAGCGCCCCACCCACTCCCTCATCCTTTCCCAGCTACCACGGACGTCCGGGGTCAGAAGTCCAGGTCGGCGTAATGCGGCGGCGGGGGGAAGCCCGGCACCTGATCGGCCAGGATCGGCCGGAACGCCGGGCGCGACTTGATCTTGGCGTACCAGTCCTTCACCGCGGGATTGCGGTTCCAGTCCACATCCGAGATGTAATCGAGGCACGACAGATGCGCCGCCGCCGCGAAATCGGCCAGTGTCATCGCATCGCCCGCCAGCCATCGCCGCGTCTCGAGCAACCAGCCGATGTAGTCGATGTGATACTTGATCGCTTTTGCCCCGGCCTTGACGTTGGCCGATTCCGGGTAGCCCTGCCCCATGATCTTCTTCGTGACCCGTTCATGCAGGAGTTTCGTGGTGACTTCGTTGTGGAACTTGTCGTCGAACCACCCGCAGAGCCGCCGCACCTCGTAGCGGTCCTCGGCCTTCTTCGGCATCAACGCAGGCTCTGGCTGCGTTTCCTCGATGAACTCGCAGATTGCCTGGCTTTCCGACATGACCTTGCCGTTCAGCCGCATGACCGGGACCTTGCCCGCCGGGTTTCGGCGCAGGAAGTCCTGCCCCTGCTCCCAGTAGCGCTCCTCGATCAGTTCGACCTCGATCTTCTTCTCGGCCAGCACGAGCCGCACCTTGCGGCAGAAGGGCGAAAGCGGAACGTGATAGAGACGGTTCATGGCGCTCCCCGGAGGTCGTTTTCGTCTTGCCGCCGCGCAGGGGGGAATTCAACCCTCGAAACAGGCTGCGCGCCCATCCTGACGGATCGTCTCGGCGCCATCGGCGATGCTGACCGACCGGCGGCGGAGTTGCGCCGACAATTCGCGCGGGTCGCGCGCCTTGGGGTTGGGCAGGAGCACCGCGAGCCGCGCCGCCTGTTGCGGGGTCAGCTCCGAGGCCGGCACGCGGAAGTAGTGCCGCGCCGCCGCCTCGACGCCGAAGATACCCTCGCCGAATTCCGCCACGTTGAGGTAGACCTCGAGGATGCGCCGCTTCGACCAGGTCAGCTCGACGATCGGGGTCAGCACCGCCTCCATCGCCTTGCGGACCCAGCTGCGCCTTTGCCACAGGAAGACGTTCTTGGTGACCTGCTGGCTGATCGTCGAGGCCCCGCGCTCGGCGCCCTCCTCGATCGCGAGGCGGATCGCCTCAAGGTCGAAACCCCAGTGCTCGCAGAAATTCGCGTCCTCGGCCGCCACGACCGACCGGAACATCACCGGCGCGATCTGGTCCCGGTCGACCCAAGTGCGCTCGACCCCGCCCAGTCGCCGCGCCTCGGACCAGATCGTGTGCGTCGTCGGCGGGTTGGCGACCGAGTAGAGAAGCACCAGCCCCACGACGGCGACCGGAACAGCGACCAGCGTGCGCCACGTCCAGCGCCAAGCCGTGCGAAGCCGCTGCTTCAGCGACTTCACCGGGGTTGCCGCCTTCTTTTTCGGGGCGGTCTTCTTGCGGGTGCTCGATCGTGCCACGGGCGGGAGAATAGCGCGCGTCCCCGGCGGGTTCACGCGCTTTGTTGGGCGGGTGCCCCGGCCCTATTCGGCCGGGACCGCCTGCGCCTCGTAGGTCAGCGGATGCGGGAGGTGGACGAGCATCTCCTTGGGGCAGATCTGGAGGAAATGGCGCTTTTCGGCCTCCCAGTGCTGCAGGATCGAAGCCGCACGGCGGCTGCCGGTCTCGGCCAGATGCCGCTCGATCAACCCTTTCAGCTGCGCTTCCCAATGGTCGACCGTGACCGGGCAGGTCACAAGCGTCTCCATGTTCATGAGCGGCTGCGCCTTGCCCTCGGGGTCGTAGACATAGGCCATGCCCCCGGTCATGCCGGCGCCGAAGTTCGCGCCGATCCGCCCCAGGATCACCGCGACCCCGCCGGTCATGTACTCGCAGCCATTCGATCCGCACCCCTCGACCACCACCTTCGCGCCCGAGTTCCGCACGGCGAACCGCTCGCCCGCACGGCCGCTCGCGAACAGGTAGCCATCGGTCGCGCCATAGAGCACGGTGTTGCCGATGATCGTGTTCTCGGCCGCGTCGAGCGGAGAGTGCATCGGCGGGCGCACCACGATGGTGCCGCCCGAGAGACCCTTGCCGACATAGTCGTTGGCATCGCCCGAGACCTCGAGCTTGAGCCCCGGCGCCGCGAAGGCGCCGAGCGACTGGCCGCAGGACCCCGAGAGCTTCACCGTGAGATGATCGGGCTGGAGGTTGTTCCGCATCCCGAAGCGCTGGACGATGTGGGAGGAGACGCGCGTGCCGATGGTGCGGTGGGTGTTCCGCACGGCATAGGACAACTGCATCTTCTCGCCGTCGTTCAGGAACCGCTGGGCATCCGCCACGATCTCGGC
>CAZOHN010000196.1:0-6782 GCA_964579325.1 uncultured Rhodobacterales bacterium | reverse complement strand
GTGCGAAGGGCGTTGTCCTTTCCGGGTTTCCCCGGCGACAGGCATCCCCTTGCGGGGGCCGCCAACACCAATGAAAACCGCCCCCGTGAGGGGGGCGGACTCGCGCCTTCTAGCGATGGGGGCGGGGGAGTCAACCGGATTTCCTGCCCCGGCGCGACCCGTGACGCGCTCAGGCGCGGTGGTAAAGCGCCCCATAGGCGCTGGGCCGGAAGGTATCGAGAGCGGCCTCCCGGTAGGTCGCCCGGTCGAGCCAGTCGGGCGCGATCTCCACACCCCAGCCGGGCGCGTCGGTCACGGTGACCTGCCCGTCCGTCACCGCGAAGGGGTCGCCGAGGAACAGGCCCCGTTGCCAGGGGTAGTAGTCGTCGCCTTCGATCGAGAGTTCGAGGTACTTGCCCGCATTCGGAATCGCGGCAAGGAGGTGCATCGAACAGATCGTCACCAGCGAGAGGTTGGCGCTGTGCGGGGTGCAGGGCAGGCCGGCAGCCGCGCCCATCGCCGCGACTTCGAGCGTGCGGGAGAAGCCACCCATGTACATGACGTCGGGCTGGATCACGTCGACGGCGCGCATCCCGACGATCCGCCGCCAGGTCGCGAGGTCCCAGTCCTGCTCGCCGCCGGTCACGTCGATCCCGAGCGCCTCGGTCACCGCGCGGGTGGCCTCGAGGTCCCAGTAGGGCACCGGCTCCTCGTAGTGGCCGACACCGTGGTCGGCGAGCATCCGCCCGACCTCGATCGCGCGGGGCACCGAGAAGCCGGAGTTGGCATCGACGAGCTTGTCGATGCCGTCACCGAGGGCGCGCGCGACGGTGGGGATGATCTCTTCGGTGCGGCCCGGCCATTCGTCGACATCCTCGCCGCATTCCGCGCCGATCCGCCATTTGGCGGCGGTGAAGCCCTGCTCGGCGCAGAGCCGGACGAGGCGGGCGGCCTCGTCGCGGGGGGAGATATCGCGCTTCATCGAACTGGCGTAGGCCCTGATGCGTCCCGCTGCCCCTCCTGCGAGCGCGGCCACGGGCTTGCCGGCGCGCCGGCCCGCGAGGTCCCACAGCGCGGTGTCCAGCCCGGCGAGCGCCCGGGCGCGATAGCTGCCGGGATACTTGTGCTCGCGCCGCTCGATCCGCCCGACGAGGCCCGCGATGTCGTCATCCGGTGCGCCGAGCGCCCAGGGAACGACCTGCCGGTGGAACACCTGAGCGGTGATGTCGGCGTTGTAGGTCGAGGTCTGGCCCCAGCCGAACGACCCGTCGTCCGACGTGACGCGCACGAAGCAGACGAACTCGTCATGAAAGGTCTCGAGCCGGGCGATGCGGGTCATGGGGGGTCTCGGGGAGCGTGGCGCGGCGACGAGTATCGGGCGCAGCGACCCTCCCCGCAAGCAGTTGCCGCGCATGGCGCTTGAGCATGGTCCGTGCCTCGCCTAGACCGGGGCCATGCTCTCCTACCAGCACGCCTATCACGCCGGAAACGCGGCAGACCTGCACAAGCACGCAGCGCTTGCACGGCTGATCGCGGCGCTGACCGTGAAGTCGCGCGGGATCACGGTGATGGAGACGCATGGCGGGCGCGGTCTTTACGATCTGTCCTCTCCCGAGGCCGTCAAGACCGGCGAGGCGGCACTGGGCATCGGCCGGGCCGCGCTGCCGCCCGGGCCCTATGCCGATGCCGTCGCCGCCACCCGCGCCGCCCACGGTCCCGACGCCTACCCCGGCTCGCCCTTCGTCGCGTGGCACCTCCTGCGACCGCAGGACAGGCTCGTCCTGATGGAGCTGCACCCGGCCGAGTATCGCGCTCTGCGGGCCGCGTTCGGCGGCGTCCCGGCCGGCGGCCCCGAGGTTGCACTCCACCGGCGCGACGGGTTCGAGGGGGTGCTGGCGCTTTCGCCGCCCAACCCGCGCAAGGGCCTCGTGCTCATCGACCCGTCCTACGAGGTGAAGTCCGACTACGACACTGTCCCCGCCTTTGTCTCAAGGCTGCTGTCGAAATGGCCCGAGGCGGTCGTCCTGGTGTGGTATCCGCTCCTGCCCGATGCGCGGCACGAGGCGCTGGCGAAGGGCTTCGCGGCATTGCCCCATGCCCGCAACGAAGTCCGCTTCGACCTCGGCAAGGGCAAGGGTGACGGCAGGAGGGACGGCCGGGGGATGACCGGGTCGGGCCTGATCGGCGTGAACCTGCCCTACGGATTCTTGCTCGACGGTCAGTGACGCCCGACGTCGTCGACCCGGAGCATCGCGGCCTCTGCGGCGTTCAGCGTCCGGCGGGCGTAGGCGCCGTAGGCATCGGGCGTGTCCAGAAGTTCTGGCATCAATGCCCCGAGCGAGGCCCGTGCCTCGGGCGCGAGGCTGTCGAGGTCTGCGCCCGCGGGATGGAAGCTCTCGGTCGCGACACCGTTGGCCCAGAGCACCTCGTGCCGCTCGGTCATGAGGTGGATGTAGGTCGTCTCGCGCAGCGCGTGGTCGCGCACGATGGTGCGGTCGTTCACGAGATCGGCCGCCGCGACCAGAACCTCGTCGGTGCGGAACAGCGCCATCGCCGTGCCGCCGCGCACAAGGACCCGGTGCTGCGGCGACACCACGAGGTCCGCGTCGGGCTGGTCCATCCCCAACGCGCCGGCGCGAAACCGGATCGGCCGCAACTGCGGCATCGCGTGCATCCGCGCGCCGGTGATCCGGCGGCTGCCGATCCAGACGATTTCCTGCAGGCCGCTGTCGCGCGTCACGATCCGGTCGCCGACCCGGAGCGTCTCGACCGCAAGCGCGCCCGTCTCCGCGCGGATCGCCGTGCCGGTCGTGAAGCAGATGACGCCCCGGGCAGCGTCCCGGCCGGCCTGTGCCGCGGTCACGTCGCCCATCGCGAGGCTGACGACCCAGAGATCGCTCCCGCGCGGGGGCATTCCGTCGACGAAGACCAGCAGGGGCGCATTGCGGCCCGGTACCTGCACGACCTCGATGTCGTGGCGGCGGTGCCCGTCTGTCACGGTGAAGCCGGTCGACCCGCCGACCGGCCGATGCGGTTCATCGACCTCGGCCCAGCCGGCCGTGCCGTATCCGAGCGCCGTGGCGATCAGCCGACGCGCGCCTTCCCGGGCGTGGCGATAGAGGTCGGTGGTCCCCTGGGGCGTTCCGAGAGGCAGTGCGTGCCCCGGGCCGTCGACCCGGATCGCCTCACCCGACCATGACCAGACCGATTCCATGCCGAGCGCCTCGGGAGGTGCCTCGGCTACCCCGTCGATCTCGGTCTGCGCCCATGAAATCACGTACGTGCCGCGATAGCCCGCTCCCATCACCCGTCACCCGCCTGCGTTTATTATTGTTAACGAAAGGTTAACGCCGGTTCGGCGCAGCGCAAGGTCCGGTGATTCGCGCGCGGATCGCTTGCGTCCGAGTGTGGTGAAAAAGGCCCACACCGCGGGAATCATCGCCTCCGACGAGGCACGGGCGGCTTCTGCACGCGTTCTGCACGCGCGGTGACCCTGCCCTGCGACGGCACCATCGCATCCGGTCGGCAGATGCGACGGAGGACAGCATGACCCAAGACCTTGGCCACGGGGGATTTTCGCGCCGGCTCGTGCGCGAACGACGGCTTCTCGATATCGCGGACGGATCGGGGGGCGGGGCCGGTACCGAGGGTCGCGCAGCCCGATACGCCCCGCTCTCCGGACGGCTGGCAGCCCTTGTCGCGCTTCTGACGCTGGCCGACCTGCTGTTCTGGCGGCAGGCCGTCGGGGTCTCGCTCGCGGTCTTCGCCGCCGCCCTTGTCGCGGCGGCCTGCCATGATGTCCGGCCGCTGCGCCGGCTCGCGGGCCCCGCCGGGCTTGTCCTCCTCGGCGCGCTGCCGGTCGTCGAGCATCTGCAACCGCTGTCCCTCGCTTTCCTGGCAGCTGCCACGGCCGCCGGAGTGGTCTGGGCGCGGATGCCGGGCGCCGGCGCCGCCGGTCTCGCCGGTGCCGCGCTCGCCCTTCTGCGCCGCTTGCCTTTCGCCGGGTTGGCGGCGGCAATGGGCGGGCTGCAGTCGCTTCGGCTTGCCCGAGGCGTCGAGGGCGCGGGCCTGTCGCCCCTGCGCCGGTTCCTTCGGGCCTGGGCCTTCCCTCTGGGCGGGACGCTCGTCTTCGCATCGCTGCTGATGGACGCAAACCCGCTCATCGCCCGCCTTTTCGAGGTCCGCCTCGATGCCGGCGACCTGCCGGGCCGAACCCTGTTCTGGACCGGGATCGGCCTTGCCCTCTGGCCGGTACTCGACCCGGTTCCGCGCCCGGGGCAACTGCCGGACTTCGGAGGCGGGAGGGCGCTCCCCGGACTGGGGATCAACGCCGCCTCGACGCTGCGCGCGCTGATGATGTTCAACCTCCTGATCGGCCTGCAGACTGTCCTCGACCTGTCGATCTTCGCGGGTGGCGCGGCGCTGCCCGAGGGGATGTCCTACGCCAGCTACGCCCATCGCGGCGCCTATCCTCTGCTCGCGACCGCGCTGCTGGCGGGCGCCTTCGCGGTGGCGGCGCGGCCCTACCTCGGGGAACACCGCCTGATCCGCCCGCTGATGCTGCTCTGGCTCGGGCAGAACGTGGCGCTGACGCTCTCGGCGCTGCTGCGGCTCGACCTCTATGTCGGGGTCTACGGCCTGACCTACCTGCGCGCCCATGCCGCCGTCTGGATGCTCCTTGTGGCCGCGGGGCTGGCGCTGACCGCCTGGCAGGTGGCCCGGGCGCGGTCGAACCTGTGGCTACTGCTGCGCTGCGCCGCGCTGGGGACCGCGACGCTCTACCTCTGTGCCTTCGTGAACTTCGCCAGCCTGATCGCGGCCCACAACACGGCGCTCGCGAGGACCGACGTTGGCTACCTCTGCACCCTCGGTCCGACTGCCGCCCGTGCCTTCGCCGAGGCTCCGGCCGGATTGCGATCGTTCCTGCTGTCGCCGGCCTGCATCGGACCGGGCGGGCGGATCGAGGGGTGGCGGGATTGGGGGTTCCGCAAGGCCCGTGTCGCGCCCTATCTTCCCGCGACCGGCCAGACGGAGACGCCGCGATGAGCATCCTGATCGTCGACGACGACCCCCGCCTGCGCGACCTCGTGCGGCTGGCGCTGGAGCGGGCGGGCCACGCGGTTCTTACCGCAGCCGACGGGCGGCAGGCCCTGACCCATGCGGCGCGCGAGGCGCCCGACCTGATCGTGCTCGACGTGGGTCTGCCCGAGATGGACGGCTTCGAGGTCTGCCGTCGGATCCGCGCGACCTCGGAGGTGCCGATCCTGTTCCTCACCGCCCGCGACGACGAGATCGACCGGATCGTCGGGCTGGAGCTTGGCGCCGACGACTACGTGACCAAGCCCTTCTCCCCGCGCGAGCTGGTGGCGCGGGTGCGGGCGATCCTCAAGCGGGCCGCCGGGCCGCGCGGGCAGGTGCTGCGCCACGGGGCGCTGACGCTCGACCGCGAGGCGCGGCTGTGCCGGGTGGGCGAGACGGAAGTCGTGCTGACCGGAACCGAGTTCCGCCTGCTCGACCTGCTGATGACCCAGCCGCAGCGGCTGATGCCGCGGGGGCGGCTGATCGACGCGATCTGGGGGGCCGGGAGCCAGGTGTCGGACCGGACCTTCGACAGCCACTTGCGGAACCTGCGCCGCAAGCTGGCCGAGGCCGGGTGTCCCGATGCCGTGGAGTCGCTGCACGGGCAGGGCGTGCGGCTTGCGGCCGCGCCGTGAACTGGTGGCGCGGCCAATGGCGCGGGCGCTGGCGGCCGTCGCTCGGCTTCGTGCTGGGGGGTGCGCTGGTGGGGACGCTGGCGCTGTCCTACGCGGGGCTGGTGGCGCTGCGATACCTCGGACCGGAGATCGGCTTTCGAAACGCGGCCTACCTGCTGGGGGCGGCGATCCTGCTGGCGACCGCGCTTCTGGGCTGGTTGCTGGTGCGGCTTCTGCTGCGGCCGATCCGGGCGCTGGAGGCCTATGCGACGGCGGTGCGGGACGGGGGCGCTGCGCCGGCGCCGCGGCACTTCGGGACGCGGGAGCTGCACGCCACCGCGCGGAGCGTGATGGAGATGGCCGAGGCGCTGCGCGACCGGGAGGCGACGATCCGCAGCTATACCGACCATGTGACCCACGAGCTGAAGACGCCGGTCTCGGCGATCCGGGCGGCGGTGGAGCTGATGCAGGACGGCGGCGGGCTTTCGCAGGACGATGCGCGGCTGGTGGGCGAGATCGACGGGGCGCGGGGGCAGATCGAGGCGCAGCTGGCGGCGCTGCGGGCGGCGGCGAGCGCGCGGGAGGCGCGGTACCTGGGGCAGGCGCGGCTGACGGAGCTGACGGTGGAGCATCCGGGGCTGCGGGTTTCGGTGACGGGGGGCGAGGTGGCGCTGCCGATCGGGGCGGAGGGGCTGGAGATCGTGCTGGGGCAGCTGCTGCGGAACGCGGCGGAGCAGGGGGCGCAGGAGGTGCGGCTGGCCGCGACCGAGACCGGCGGGCGGGCGGTGCTGGAGGTGGCGGACGACGGGCCGGGGATCAGCGCGGGGAACGCGGGCCGGGTGTTCGAGCCGTTCTTCACGACCCGCCGCGAGGGGGGCGGGACGGGGATGGGGCTGACCATCGTGCGGAACCTGCTGGCGGCGCACCGGGGGCGGATCGAGCTGGTCCCGTCGGAGCGGGGCGCGCGGTTCCGGATCAGCTTCGCGGGGTGACAACCCGAGGCCGTTCGGCGACCCGGTGGGGGGATGCTCAAGCTTGAGCAGAGGGGTCAAGGTGTTGATTTCGCTGGGGATTGGTTTGAGCGTTAACCTGGGGGAAAGGTTTGGGGGG